>CAYWXA010000007.1:0-1103 GCA_964462175.1 uncultured Oscillospiraceae bacterium | reverse complement strand
CGCACCCGAAAATTTAATACTTGCTGGAATAGCTCAGTCGGTAGAGCAGCGCATTCGTAATGCGCAGGTCGCGTGTTCAAGTCACGTTTCCAGCTCCATATCAAAAGCAAGCCACCCGAAAAGGGTGGTTTGTTTTTATTATCCAGTCGGTCATTGACGCAGGGCCGAAAAGCCGGAAGATCGGACGGCGTCACGCTTTCGGCGTGATTTTTGCGTTGCCGTTTAACTGCAAAAACGGCAGGGACTGACCCTGCCGTTTATTTTTATATCTTATCAGCCTTGCGTTTGTCAATTGCGCCGTAAATGCTTCTGACGATAAGCCAGCCCAGAACTCCCGCAATTATGCCGGTTATGAATCCGCCGATAACGTCGGTGGGATAATGCACCATAAGATAAACTCTGCTCATACCCACCAGCAGTGTGACGACAGCGCAGGGGAGTATCCATTTTTTGCCGAGAGCAAGAGCCAAAGCGGTCAGCGCACAGGCAACGATGTTCGAGTGACCCGAGGGGAAGGAATATTCGCTCATCACGGGGCCTCCTGCCGCCAGCCACCAGTTATAATAATCCTCAACGCCGCTGACGTATGGGCGGGGACGGGCAACGAGCGGCTTGATCGAAATATTCACGACCAGCCAACCGATGATAACTGCCGCTAAAACGCAGAAGCCGGCTTTTCTCGTCTTTTTGAAGAACAAAAGTCCCACTCCCAGAAGGATCATCAATATGCCTTCTTCGCCCAAAAGGGTTATAAGCTTGAATATCGGTGTCAGAATTACGCCGCAGGTTTCGGCAAGAAGGTGGAAAAAGCTCATTATTGCATGGTCAAAGCCTGCAAATGAACTGTTCAGAAAATCAGCAAAAGCAGAAAGAATCATTGTTTGCGCTCCTTTCGGGTGATAGTTTCATTTTAACACAGCCGGACGGCGTTGTAAAGAGATTGCGGCGAAGATGCACGCAAAGCGTGATGACATACGCACTTCGGATCGGATAAAAAAATCCGCACACTTTCGTGTACGGATCTTGTGGAGCGGATTACGAGGCTCGAACTCGCTACCTCCACCTTGGCAAGGTGGCGCTCTACCAGATGAGCTAAATCCGCA
>CAYWXA010000006.1:39686-41655 GCA_964462175.1 uncultured Oscillospiraceae bacterium | reverse complement strand
GAATATATCGACCTCGGTTCGGGAATCGGTGTAACCGCATTCGGCTATTGCGACGACGAGTGGCAAAAGGCAGTAAATAAGCAGGTTTCGACACTTCAGCACACCTCGAACCTTTATTATACCGAGCCTTGTGCAAAATTGGCAGAGGCTTTGTGCCTTAAAACAGGGCTGAAAAAGGTGTTTTTCTCCAACTCGGGCGCTGAAGCGAACGAGTGCGCAATCAAGGTCGCAAGAAAATATTCCGCCGAGAAAAAGGGCGAGGATCATTACACCGTTATCACCCTTGTCAACAGCTTCCACGGAAGAACTTTAACAACCCTTTCCGCAACGGGACAGGACAAATTCCATGCGCTGTTTAATCCCTTAACTCCCGGATTTGCCCACTGCAAGGCAAACGACTGCGACGAGCTGAAAAAGCTGGTTGATGAAGTGAAGCCCGCAGGAATTATGCTCGAATGTGTTCAGGGTGAGGGCGGAGTAATCGCTTTGGACGAAGACTTCATCAAGTGCGCTTATGATTTAGCGCAGGAAAACGATATTCCCTTGATCATCGACGAGGTGCAGACGGGCAACGGCAGAACGGGATATATGTATGCATATCAGTCGTTTGGAATCTGCCCCGACATTGTATCAACCGCCAAGGGTCTCGGCGGCGGTTTGCCGATTGGTGCTACGATGCTGAGTGAAAAGGTTCAGAACGTCTTGGGCGCAGGGGATCACGGCTCCACCTACGGCGGAAACCCCGTTTGCTGTGCGGGCGCTCTGAGCGTTGTTGACCGACTTACCGACGACTTCTTGGCAGAAGTCAGAGCCAAGAGCGAATATATTTTCAAGACGCTTGAAAATGCCGAAGGCGTTGAATCAATAAGCGGCAAGGGTCTGATGATAGGAATTAAAACAACCAAGCCTGCATCCGACGTCGTCAAGGCTTGCATCGAAAAGGGCGTTTTGTGCCTGACTGCGAAGGATAAGGTCAGACTTTTGCCTGCGCTGAACATACCTATGGAAACGCTTGCAAAGGCAGTTGATATAATTAAAGAAGTTTGCGCCGAGAAGGGAGAGGCAGTATGAGCGAATTTAAAAACAGAAGCTTTTTGAAACTTTTGGATTATACCCCCGAGGAGATCGGCAAGCTGATTGATCTTGCGGCGGACCTCAAGGCAAAGAAAAAGGCGGGTATCCCTCACCGACTTTGCGAGGGCAAGAGCATTGCTCTGGTATTTGAAAAGACCAGCACCAGAACCCGTTGCGCATTTGAAGTTGCGGCGGCAGATCTGGGTATGCACCCCGTTTACCTCGATCCAAAAAGCTCACAGATGGGCAAAAAAGAGAGCATTGCCGACACCGCCCGTGTTTTGGGCAGAATGTTTGACGGCATTGAATACCGTGGCTTCGGGCAGGAGATCGTTGAGGACTTGGCAAAGTATGCAGGCGTGCCGGTATGGAACGGCCTGACAAACGAATTCCACCCCACACAGATTCTTGCAGACTTTCTCACCATCAAGGAGCATTTCGGCACCCTTGCGGGCAAGAAGCTCGTATATATGGGCGATGCAAGATATAATATGGGCAACTCGCTTATGGTTGGATGCGCTAAAATGGGTATGCACTTCGTTGCCTGCGCTCCCGAGAAGTATTTCCCGAATGCGGAGCTGGTGGCCGAGTGTGAAAAGGTTGCATCACAGACGGGTGCCAAGCTTGAATTCATCACCGATCCCGAAGAGGCAGTTAAGAATGCTGACGTCATTTATACCGACGTTTGGGTATCAATGGGCGAGCCGGACGAGGTCTGGAAGGAGCGCATTGAGGAGCTGTTGCCTTATCAGGTGAACAAAAAGCTGATGGACATTGCAGGGGAGCAGTGCAGATTTATGCATTGTCTGCCCGCATTCCACGACCTTAACACCACCACGGGCTTGGAGATATACGAAAAGTTCGGCATCGACTGTATGGAAGTCACCGATGAGGT
>CAYWXA010000006.1:2161-39586 GCA_964462175.1 uncultured Oscillospiraceae bacterium | reverse complement strand
ACCGCTTAAACGCCCGCCTTCGGCGGGCACTTTTTGCGACGTCGGCGCTTGTTTGCTCATCGCCGCACTGCCTCGAGGGGCGAAGCCCTGTGGGTTTTGCGCTTTGCGCAAAACCCACACCCCGCGCCGCAGGCGCGGGGCGCACCGATGGGCGCTTTATGCGCCCTTGTGTCGGTGCGGGGCTTCGCCCGCACACCTTGCCGAAGTTCACGTCAGATTAAAACCTCATTTTGGCGGTTGCTAAATCCCCACGCATTTGGTATAATGGATTTGAGGTGAGAATATTGAAGATTCTTATAACTGCCTTTGACCCCTTCGGCGGAGAAACGACCAACGCCGCAATGCAGGCGCTGGAGCTTGTCGAAACGGAAGCTTGCGAGATCATCAAACTCATCGTGCCGACGTCCTTTGAACGCTCGGTAGATGCCGTTTGCAAAGCAATCTGCGAGTATAAGCCTGACGCTGTAATAATGCTCGGTCAGGCGGCGGAAAGAGCCGCTGTAACTGTCGAGCGAGTTGCAATAAACGTTGATGACGCATCGATCGCCGACAACGACGACTATAAACCCAAGGACAAACCGATTGTCGAAAACGGCCCTGCGGCATATTTTTCAACGTTGCCGATAAAAGAGATTGTGTCGGATATGAAACAGCGAGGAATTCCCGCACAGATCTCAAACACCGCAGGCACGTTCGTCTGCAACCATTTGATGTACGGTGTGCTCCACTTTTTGAGCATTATGTTCCCTGAAACTCCCGCAGGATTTATCCATCTTCCGATCACACCCGCACAGGCGGCAAGATCAGGCAGAGCAATTGCAAGTATGCCGCCGGAGATTTCGGCAAAAGCTGTTATATCGGCAGTTGAAGCAACCGTGAAATATATTGAATACGGCAACATCACCCAAAACGAGGAGGTCTGACAATATGGGAAAGATAAGACTTAATGAAAATGAGGAGATCGTAAAATTGGTGAAAGAAGGTCTCAAAGAGCGTGGCGGATATTGTCCTTGCGTTCGAGAGATATCTCCCGATACCAAGTGTATGTGCAAGCAGTTCCGTGAGCAGATCGCAGACCCCGATTTTGAGGGCTATTGCCATTGTATGCTCTACTACAAGGAAAAGTAAAAAAGCGTATGTTGTGTTCTTTGAACACGAACCTTTAAGAAGGTCATATCACTAAACAATTAAGAGCAAGCACGATTTGTGCCTGCTCTTTTTTGCTGTTTGTTTTATTGTGACTGAGCGAGCCGTCGGTCTGCCTGCGCCGAGCTGTGGCGAGGCCGGGGCAGATCGGTGGCGAGCGGAGTCGGGCACCCAAGCATCACCCGCTTCGGGGCACCTGCGGCACCGTTCCTGCGGAACACGCCCGCAGACGCCCCTCCGCTGCTTCCGGCGGCAGCCTACCCGTTTCGGCGGCAGCCTACCCGTTTCGCCCTGCGGGCGAAACGGGCCCTTCGCGCCTGCGGCGCGAAGCCACAGGCTTCGCCTGTGGGGCTGCCGCCTCAGCGCACAAACAAAACCTCCCCGAAGCATACGCTCCGAGGAGATCCGTTGCAAATATTATCTTCTTCCTGCGCCGCCGCCACGGGAGGAACCGCCGCCCGTTCTGCCGCCGAAGCCGCCTCCGCTTCGTGAGCCGCCGACACTTCCGCCGAAGCCTCCGCCTCTTGATCCTCCGCCGACGTGAGGGCCGCCGAAGCCGCCCATTCCCGAAGGGGGTCTGCGGTTGTGATGGTCGTGATGATTACGGTGGTGCATAGTGTGGCGGAACGTTCTGCCGATGTGCGGAGCGATGACGACAGTCGGAGGATGTCCGCGGTGTCTTCTTTGCATACGGCCGACAAAGCCGGAAACGAATATAATAATAAATATGATTACAATAAACATAACGATAACTCCTGTTCCGTCGTTGTCGGCATAGTAATATTCATCGTAATAGCCGTCTGAATAATTGTTTCCGACAGAGCTGCCGTCAACGTCAATGCCATATGCCGCCTCAAGCTCACCCAAAAGCGCATTATAGGTCGCCAAAACGCCTGTGTCATAGTCGCCCCTTGCAAAATCCGGTTCGAGATATTCATTCAATATCAGCTTTATCTTGCCCGAGGAAAGAGTCTTTTCCAAGCCCTCGCCCTGCAAGCACCAATAATCCTGCTCGTCGATCGAAAGAAGGAGCAAAACGCCGTTGTTTTTGTCCTTCCCGCCGATCTTCCAAGTATTGAACATTTCATAGGCGTAGTCGGCAATATCCGTAAGTCCCGTTGTGTTGACGCACGCAACGATTATCTCTGCGCCCGATTTTTGGCTCAGGTCATAGCTTGAGTTTATGATGTGCTCTTTGACGGCTTCGCTCAAGACACCCGCTTCGTCATATACGTAAGTGTCAAGCTCGTCGGGGAAGTCATAGTCTGCCGCCGAACAGCCGGAAGCCAACATCAGCACCAAGAGTATCAGTGTAAAAATTGCAGTAATCTTTTTCATTGACAGATCAGTTTTCCTTTATCCGAATACTGCGGCACTCTTCCGTCCCAAAGCAAACACAGAAGCAGGGAAGGAGTCGATCGCACGGTTATATTTAAGTGCCGCTTCGTTATATTTCGTGTTATTTTGCAAACGCATCATCGTCGATTCGATCTCCGCCATATAAGCGGTGAGCGAGGTCATATCCGCAGCCTTTCCCGAATAGGAGATATCGCTGTAAAGTATACTCGATTCGGAGAAGACGGCGTTGACCGTGTCGCTCAAAGCGGTAGGATCGGACGAAGTTTTGCTCAGTTCTTCGAGGGCGTCGTCAAGCTTTGCGGTATCAAGCCCCGCAGCCTTTGCGCCCGCTTGAATCTTTGAAGCGTAGCCGTAAAGATCCGTAACGTCGGACATGGCTTTCGTGGAGCTGTAAAGTTTATCCACACGGTTTTCAAGGCTCGACAGGGTTCTGACACAGCCCAAAACGATCGACAGAGCAACGATTATGACTAATGCCGCAAACGCAAGCGGTCTGTTGTATTTTATAGTGTTCTTCATCAGCTCTGCGACACCTCAAGAAGCTTGTTCTTAATTTCGTTTTCGATTCTGCCGAGTTCAGCTTCGGCAGCTCTGCGCTTTTCACGGCCCTCAGTCTGGATCTGTTTTACCTCGTCAAGGGTATTGATAAGCTCCTGATTGGTGTAGGTGAGAGTTTCAATATCGATGATTCCGCGCTGTGCTTCCTTTGCGACTTCAACGGTGGACTGGTGAAGCTTTTCGGCGTTGCGCTTGAGAAGCTCGTTGGTCATATCGGTGACTTCACGCTCGGCTCTGAGCGCTTCTTCCGAATGGGCAAGACCCAAAGCAATTACCATCTGAGATTTCCAGAGGGGGATGGTGTTAACGATGGTAGACTGGATCTTTTCGCTCATAACGGTGTCATTGTTCTGAACGAGACGGATCTGGGGAGCCATCTGGATGGATACCATTCTCGTGAGCTCAAGGTCATAGATCTTCTTTTCAAAACGCTCGCACATTGCGGCGAAGTCGTTTGCCTTCTGTGCGTCCTCGGGAAGTCCCGATTCCTTTGCCTTGTTCTGGAGCTCGACGAGGGTGGTTGAACGCTCGGTCTCAAGCTTCTGCTTGCCTGCGATGATATACATCGAAAGCTCCTTGAAGTAAGAAAGGTTGGTTTCATAGAGCTTATCCAATACTGCGATGTCCTTGAGCAAGGTCACCTGATGGCCGTCCAAAACGGTGACGATGTTGTTGACGCTGACCTCAGCCTTGTCATACTTGGCTTTGAGGGTGACGATCGATTTCTTTGCACGCTTGAACAGACCCAGAACCTTCTTGTCGGAGCCGTCAGCTTCGTCGTTGAAGGCTTTAAGCTCGCCCACAAGCTTGGAGATCATATCGCCCATTTCGCCAAGCTCCTGCGTGCGGACGTTTGCAAGTGCAGAATCTGAAAAATCTGCGATCTTCTGCTGTGTGCCTGCACCGTAGGAAAGAACCATAGCGGTGTTGGTGATGTCGATCTTTTCTGCAAATTCAGCGCAAGCGGCCTTTTCCTCTTCCGAAAGGCTCGATTCAGTCAGCTTTGCAAGCTCTGCGATCTTTTCCTCGGTTGCTTCTTCCTTTGCAACGACGTCCTCGGCTTCTTTTTCAGCTTCAGAGCCGAAGGGGTCAAGTGTAAGTTCAAATTTCGGTGCTTCTGTCATGGTTGATAACCTCCAAAATAATATTTTTGTAAACTGTGTTTTAGCTTAAATTGTCACGCTTAAGCATTGATTCCAAAACCGTTACGTCGGTGGAAATATCCAGAGCGTCGTCGGCATAAAGCGCATCAAGCTGTTTTTCAAACGCCTTGTTTATCTGCTTGAGGGCGGGCTTGATCGCCTCCTTGGTCTCGGCGGCGTTTGCGCTTTCAACGCCCTGACTCAAAACGAAGGAATATTTATCCACCAGCTTGAGCGTTGTGGGCAGATAATAATTGAAAAATCTCCGCAAGGATATAAGGTCCTTGGGATCCTGCGCAATGGCATCGCGGATCTTTTCGGCGGTCACACGGATGCTTGCAATTACGTCGGCAGTTTCGGGGTCGAGAGTTGCAATGCTTGCTTGAGATGCTTCAAGAGAGTCAACTGCCTTGTTGATCTCACCGACCATCCCATCAAGCTCCAGATTGCCCGAGGCGAAGGGAACTTCGACGGTCTTGGTTTCCTTGGGGAGAAGCTTTTTGACCAATAACGCCGCTGCGGCAGACACCGCCGCAATTCCCAAAACGTGCAAAACGTTGTACATCGGCACAAACAGCGCCGCCAGCACCCACACAGCCGCCGCCGACCATATCGGCAACGCAGACTTCACGGGCACCTCGATATATTTTCTTCCGGCAGGAGCACTTTTTTGGCTCTTTTTGATTTCTGCCATGGCATCATCTCCTATTTAGACTTATACAATATTATTATATCAACAATTTAAAGTGATTTCAATACTCAAAAGAGTCTGATTGTGAGAAAATTGGGTGAAATGTGCGTGCGAGGGGCGGCCGCCCCTGCGTTGCGGAGCAACGCACGCCCTGCGCCTGCGGCGCAGGGAAGGCGTTTTGCATCCGCAAAACGCCTTGGCGGCTGCGTGTCGGGCGACGGACAAAGTGAGCGAGGCGTCTGCCGAAGTGCCCCGTGGGGCGGGCGGCAGGTGCCGAGCGGTTGGCGATTCGCACGTTTTTGCCTGAACAAAAACCCGCCCAACCAAGCGGTCGGGCGGCAAAAAACTATATCAGCATACTCATTATCGGCAACGTGACGATGCTTAAAAGCGTTCCCAAAAGAACCATATTTGCGGCAGTTTGTTGCCCTTTTCCGAAAATCTCGGAGATGTTCAGAACAAAGCTCGCCATCGGGCAGCAGCAGAGCAGATAGAGCGTCGCTTCAAATGCAGGGTCAAGGGGCAAAATGAATGTCAGAGCCAACGCAACCAACGGCAGGCATACCTGCTTGAGCAAAACGCCTGCATACTGAATTCCGCTTCCGAATACGTTCTTTATGGGCACGGTTGCGAGCCTCATTCCCAAGATCAGCATACACATCGGTGTGGTCATTTTTCCGAAAAGGGTGATTCCGTCAAGAAGCCGTTCGGGGAATTTCACCTGCAAAATGAACAAGGGAATTGCAACTGCGGCGGACAAAAAGCCGGGGTTGAGAATGATCTTTTTAGGCGAGATATACTGCTTATCGCCTGTGAGGATGAACGCTCCCGCCGTCCAGCCGAGAATGTTCATTGCAAGTGAAAAGCTGATGCAAAAAACGGGCGCATGGGGATATTGCGGCAAAACTGCCTCAACGAGGGGAATACCCAAAAACGAAACGTTTCCGAAACAGCAGGCAAGGTTTAAAACTCTCAGCTTATCGGTTCGCTTTTTGCCGATGACTGCGTAGATAAGAAACAGCAAAACGAGCTGTAGCACCAATACGATTGCGAAGAACAGCCCGATATCGCCCAAAAGCTCCCACGAAAAATCCACAGACATAAAGGAATATACCGTCTGGCAGGGCTGGCAGGCAAAGAGCAAGACCTTTGCAAATGCCGAAATGGAGTCGGGCTTGATCGTTTTTGTTTTTACCAGTATCCAGCCGGGCAGAGCATACATAAGCATTATCGCCACGGTGACGAATGTTATCTGAAAATTCATTGAATAAGACCTTCTTTGATAAACGTTGAGATAATTATATACCCTCACGGCAGGATATACAATAGGCAAGCGAAAAATTCGTGCAAAATTACAATTTGCCGTCCCCACCGCTCGGGCACCGCTCGGGAACAGCCTCGCCTGTCGGCTCGGCGCATCCCGCCCGACGCCCTCGCTCCCTTTTTTCAGAGCCCAGCGAAACAATTTCCGTCAAAAGATGATAACATCTTTCCCCGTTGTTGACATCTCATCGGTTTTTGGGTAAAATGAGGTTACAAAATCTACCCTTCGGAGAGTGTGCTATGCTCCAATTAAAGCGCTTTGAGAAATTCACTCAGGGCATCGCATCCTGTTATAAGTATATAATCAAACTCAAATCCCACGAAATGAGCTCTTTCGGACTGAAAGCCAGCCACGTTATGTGTATCTTCTTTTTGGGTCAGAACCCCGACACGGGTCTGAAATCGGGCGAGCTGGTGGAGCTTTGCCGTGAGGACAAAGCGGCGATCTCGAAGTCGTTGGCGGGCCTTAAAAAGCTTGGCTACGTTTACACCAAGGACGGTGCGATCATCAAATACCGCAAGAAATATTTCATTTCCGATTCCGGAATGGAGATATATGACAGGATATGCGATATCGTTAAGGATGCCGTTGACAAATGCAGTGTGGGCTTAACGGAGGACGAGCTGGTGGTGTTCTATTCTTCGCTGGATAAGATAACCTCAAATTTGGGCGACCTTTGCTCAAATCTTGAAAGTGCGGATATCGAAGAAACGCACTAAGAATAACCGACAAATTCAAAGGACAGAGAAGCAAGCTTCTCCGTCCTTGTTTATTTTGCAATAAGTTATTACTCGGCAGGCGATATCGTTTTACTTCTCCACGCCGAATCTGTAAGTGGTAACGTGGTGATAGATCTCGCCCTTGTCGATTATCGGCTGTGCGAAGTTCTTGTGCTTGAGCGAATTGGGGTAGAACTGTGTTTCAAGGCAAAGTCCCGTTCTCTTTTCGATCGGCTTTCCTCCCTTGCCGAAAGGAGCGGTGCCGTCCAAGAAGTTTCCTGCATAGAACTGCACACCGGGCAGGTCGGAATAAACTTCCATCGTTCTGCCCGATTCAGCGGCGTAAAGAGTCGCGATGTGGCGGTAGCCTTCGCCGTCGGGGCACCAGTTGTGATCGTATCCGCCCGCAAAAACAAGCTGTTCATAGTTGTCGTTGATCCTCTCGCCGACAACGGTGGGGCATCTGAAGTCCATAGGAGTATTTTCAACGCTCGCAACGTATCCGTTGGGCAGACATTCGTTGTTGCCCGTTGTGAAATGGCTTGCTTTAAGCATAAGCTTGTGATTAAGAATCTCGCCCGAGCCTTCGCCGTCAAGGTTGAAGTATGCGTGGTTGGTCAGGTTGCAAACGGTCAGGCCGTCGCTTTCGGCGGTATAGTCTATCATAAGTGCGTTGTTGCGGTCAAACGTATAGCGAACGGTGACTTTAAGCTCGCAGGGGAAGCCTTCTTCGCCGTCAGCAGAGGTATATTCCAGAACCAAAGCCTCGCCGTCAATGCGGGCTGCCCACATTCTCTTGTCAAATCCCTTGAAACCGCCGTGAAGGCTGTTGTTGCCGTCGTTCTTGTCAAGAACGTAATGCTTGCCGCCGAGGTCGAATTCGGCTTTTTCAATTCTGTTGCCGTGTCTGCCGATGAGTGCGCCGATGTATTTGCCCTGCGCCTCATATCCTGCGATATCGTCATAGCCCAGAGATACGTCACCGAGGTTGCCGTTTTTGTCGGGAACGTAAATTGAACGGATGGCTCCGCCGAAGTCGATGATCTCAACGTATGCGCCGGTCTCGTTTTTCAGCTCGAAAAGGCTGACGGCTTCGCCCGTCGAAAGATTGCCGAAGGGGCGTTTTGTGATAGTAGTCATAGTAAAAATTCCTTTCGGTTAAATTATTTAACATTTTTTCAAAAACAATGCAATTTTTCTGCTTGTTTCGTTGTATTATAAGTGTAACACCTGTGTGCGCGAATTTCAATAAGAATGAGAACACTTTTTAAATTTTTTCATAGTTAATCTGATGAAATATTTATGTTATTTTGTGGTAATTTTCAAAAATGTTATTTACAAATCCGCTCGCAGATGTTATAATATGAATAACTTTAAAGAAAAGGAGTGTCATCTGAATGACAAAAAGAATTCTTGCAGCAGTAATGGCTTTGGTTTTGAGCCTTTCTGTATTTGCAATTCCCGCTTTTGCTGCCAATGAGATCGGCGTTACTCAGTCCGGAAACGTTCTGAATGCCGGATGGCCCGCAGTTGACGGCGCAACAAGCTATAAGGTTGACGTATATAAGGACTCCACAGTTGTTTCTTCCGTTAACGTCACCACCAACTCAGCTAAGTATACTGTTTCTGCAGCAGGCAACTATCAGTTCGTAGTTACTGCTAACGGAACCGACGGTATCACTACCTATACTTCCGCTGTAACCGCTGCTACATACACCAACTCTACCACCAGCGGCGGTCTTACATTCACCAGAAGCGGTACCACCGTTACCGTTTCCTGGGCAGCTAACACCAACGCTGCCAGCTACAACGTTACCTACTCCGTAGGCGGCGTAAGCAAGGGCACATGGAACGTTACCGGCACCAGCTTCGTAATCAACGACGTTCCCGCAACTTCCGCTGTTTCCGCTACCGTTACTTATAACACTTCAGCAGGTCAGCAGAATGCAGGCACCATCGGTACAGGCTCCACCACAGGAACGACCACCGGTACCACCACGGGCTCAGCTACCGGTTACCTCAGCGTTAACAACAGAGTAGTTTCCTGGGCTTCGTTCGGTGCGAACTCCACCTATACCGTTCGTTACTACTACGGAACCAGCACCACTCCTTCCACCACTTACACCACTGCTACCAGCATTACCGTTCCTACGGGTGTAACCAAGGTTGAAGTATTGTGGAACGGCTCTGTAAGTCTCGGTACCGTTACCTTCACCACCACATCTTCTACCGGAACAGGTCTTAACACCGTTGCCGGAACAAGAACCATTTGGTGGAACTCTGTCGGTACAGGCGCAGTTTACTCCATTTACATTAACGGTATGACTACTCCTACCACCACTACTTCCACTTCTTACACCGTTCCTACAGGTGTTACTCTGGTAACCGTTACTTATACTTACAACGGCACTACCGGCACCATCGGTTCCTTGACGATGTCTTCGACAGGTACTTCGTCAGGCACCACCACCTCCACCAACACCAACTACTTCACCGCTAACGGTCTCACCGTTATCAAGGGTACATCTTACTCCAACGTAACATGGACTGCAGACACCTCTGCTTCCGGTTACATCGTAACCTACACCAACCTCACAACTAACGAATCCAAGTCCGTAGCTACCGCTACCGCTTCTATTCAGGTTCCTTTCTCTTACCTCGATACTTGGAGCATCACAGTTGAGAAGTTCGTAAACGGTGTTCGTTCGACCGTTGGTTCTACCACCGTATATCCCACCGGTTCTACCACTACTACCGGCACCACCACTACCACAGGTACTAACTGCACCGTTGTTTCCACAGCTTCCAGCTCTACTCTTACCTGGGCTGCAACCACCGCTGCATCTTACTACAAGGTATACTACATCGTAGACGGTCAGAGCCAGGCTACTACCGTTACAGGCACCTCTGTTGTAATCCCTGTCGGTAACTCCACCGCATTCACCGTTTTGGTAGTTGACTCCTCTAACAACACCGTTGCTTACGCTTCCGTTGCTAAGGCTACTTCCACCACTACCTCCACCGGTACTGCTACCACCACCATCAAGAACCTCACCCTTACCGCTAAGAACAGCTGGACCACCACCGTTTCTTGGGATAAGGTAAGCGGCGCTGCTGCATACCTCGTTTTGTATGCTCCTTACGGCTCCAGCGCAAACTATGAGGCTTCCTCTTTGACCAACTCTTGCGACATCCCCTTCGGCGCAGGCTCTAACTACGTCGTATACGTATATGCTCTCCTCTCCAACGGCGGCACCAAGATGATCGGCGAAGCTACTCACATTGCAGGCTCCACCGGTTCTACCGCTGAACCTGAGGATGATGCTGCTGATTACGTAACCAACCTCAAGGGTGTTTCCGGCGAATCCAAGAAGATCAAGCTCTCCTGGGATGCTGCTAAGGACGCTGACAAGTACACCATCTACTACAAGAGATCCGCTAACAGCGAATGGATCAAGGCCGGTACTACCACCAAGTGCGCTGTTAACATCAACGGTTTGACCAATGGCACCAAGTATGACTTCAAGGTCGTTGCAAACGGCAATGATTCGGGCATCTTGACCATCACTCCTTCCACCACCTCCAAGACTGTAATTGCAGAAGATCCCGAGGACGTTGAAACTGTAACGACCGTTCCTACCATTTCTTCCGCAACCAGCTCCAAGAGCGGCACGGCTACCATCAAGTGGGCTAAGGTTGAAGGCGCTACCTCTTACAAGGTATACTTCGCTGAAGAAGGCTCCAACACCTACAGAAGCAAGGCAACCGTTTCCACCACTTCCTGCACCATCACAGGTCTTGACGCAGGCACCTACAAGGTAAGAGTTAAGGCTTTGGTTGACGGCGAATGGACTGCTTTGGCAGATTGCACATACGTTTCCGTAACCGTAAAGTAAACGTCATTCAGACACACTCTTAACATAACGAAACCGCGGAGAGCTTTTATCGGCTCTCCGCGGTTTTTTGTGTACGTTTTATTGGACAGACATTTGTTGACTCGGCCATATTTTCGTGATAAACTAAATATAGAAAAATGCGCAGACGAATTCTCTGCCATACAGTTTGCTCGGCTTTGGCTTTTCAAGTGTTATTCAAATCTTATTCCCGAGTTGTTTCTGTGCTGTTTTTCGAATGTTTCTTGGCAACAAAGTCCTTCCAAATTCGGTATCGGAAGGACTTTGCTCTTTAATAACGAAAACAAAAAGAGAGGGCACTCTATCGATGACCTCTCTTTCTGTTTATTCAAAGATATTCAAGATCGAATCATATATGCCCCTCGTCGTGCATCTTATATCCCTCGCCGAATACCTCGTTGGCGGTGGTGATGATCGTGAACGCCTGGTCGTCCTCAGCCTTGACGATCTTGAGGGCTTTGGGCGCCAGATGCTTTCTTATGACGCATAAAACTATTCGTTTGTCCTCGCCCGAATATGCGCCGACACCGTCCAGAAGCGTGGCGCCGGCATCAAGCTCGGTAAGAAGCCGGTTGGTGATTATCTCAAATTTGTCCGACACTATCAAAAGCATCTTCGCTTCATCTCTGCCGTAGAGTATCAGGTCGATGATCTTGGAATAGAGCACGATGCAGATGACGGCGTAAAGTGCGACCTCGATGTTTCTGAAAACGATCGCCGAGATCAAAACGACAAGTCCGTCGGTGACGGTGAACAGCGAGCCTGCCGAAAGGTGCTTAATCTTCGTGCGCAGAAGCTTGACGATTATATCCGTGCCGCCGGTGGTTGCGCCCTCTCTGAGCACCAGCTCAAGTCCGATCGCCATTAAGAAGCCGCCCGCCAAAGCCGAAAGAAGCGGATCTGTCGTGAGGGGGCCGATGAGAGAAAACAGGTCGATCATCACCGATGACAGCGCAACCGAATAAACGGTCGATGCCAAAAACTTCAGTCCGAATTTCCAGATGCCCAGAGCGATTACGGGAAGGTTCAAAAGAAAAGTCATAGTACCCGTTTTAATGGGGAGGAAGTGGCCGATTATCATTGCGATACCCGTGAATCCGCCCGGCACGATTCCGTTGGGATCCAAAAAGAAGCTGACTGCGGCTGCATATATTATCGAGCCAAAAGTGATATTGAGATATTTCCACAAGAAGCGTTTAAAATTTTGCTTGTCCATGGTAGATCTCCTTTCATATTTATATTTAAGTATTCATTATTTACAATAGAAAAGCTTTTTCTTTGTTGTTTTGCATATTGAAAAGAACGTCGGAATATAGTATAATTTTCTTGCATATTCACCGTTCTTTTTGAAGATGGGAGGCCCTATGGAAAATAAAAGAATCATATCAAAATATATAATTGCGATAGTTGTTGCAATCGCTCTGGCGCTATCTCTTTGCGGGTGCGGCAATAATTCAAACGACCGTGTCGATCCTCCGCAAAGCGAGGTCACTGAGGTGACCACCACCGAAGCTACTACCGAGGAGGTTACCACCACCGAGGCGACCACCGCAACTGAGGCAACGACCACGGAGGTTACCACCACGACAGAAGCCGCCACAACAACTGAGGCGACTACTACCGAAGCCACCACTACAGAAGCCACTACGACGACAGAGGCAACTACCACCGTTACGACCACTGCGGCTACGACCACCGCAGCTACCACCGTGACGACGGCGGCTCCCGAGCCTGAATACGGCGACCCGAGTGAGATCGTCATCAACGAGATCTGTTCTTCAAACAAGAGCAGCCTTGAAGATTTCGAGGGCGAGTCGAAGGACTGGATCGAGCTTTATAATCCCACGAGCTTCGATATCGACCTCAAAGGAATGGGCATCTCCGACGACGCCAACGACCCTTATAAGTGGGTGTTCCCCAAGACCGTCATTAAGGCGGGGGATTATCTTGTGATCTTTGCCTCCGACAAGGACATCACCACGGGCAGCGAGCTTCACACCAACTTCAAGCTTTCGGGCGGCAACGAATCGGTATATCTTACGTTTAACGACAAGACCGTCGATTCGGTTCCCGTTGTTGAAACCGACAAGGATATGTCATATGCCAGATATCCCGACGGAAGCGACAGCTTTGAAATAATCGTTCCCACTCCCGGTAAGAAAAATTCCGCCACCGAGCAGGTGCAGGAAGCGAGCGTTATCAAGCCCGTATTTTCCAAAAAGAGCGGCTTCTATGAGAAGCAGTTCAGCCTGACCATGTCGGCAGAATCGGGAACTACTATCTATTATACCACAGATGGATCGGTTCCGACAACATCTTCTAAAAAATATTCTTCACCTATTACGATCAAAGACCGCTCAAGCGACAAGGCTGTTTTGTCTTATAAGACGGGTCTGACCGTTAACGACGACAGCTTCCCCGAGCGTGAGTTTGAAAAGGCGACGGTGATCCGTGCCATCGCAGTTGATAAAGACGGCAAGGTGAGCGACGTTTCCACCGCCACCTACTTTGTCAGCGCTACCGTTGCAAAGAAATACTCCAACGTCCGTGTCATCAGCGTCGTAATGGATCCTGAGGATCTTTTCGACTATGAAACGGGCATCTACGTTGCGGGCAAGGTGTTCGATGATTGGCTCAAGGAAAACCCCAACGAGGAACGCAACGGCTCGACCCCTGCAAACTTCAATCAGCGCGGCTCCGACTGGGAAAGAGACGCCCACGTTGACTTCTTCAACAACGGCAAGCTTGAATTTTCCAACGACTGCGGCGTGAGAATCCACGGCGGCTGGTCAAGAAACAGCACCCAGAAGAGCCTGCGATTCTATATGCGTTCCGAATACGGAACCTCAAAGCTCGAGTATGAGCTGTTTGAAGACAACACCAATTATTACGACGGTTCTGTCATCGACTCGTTTAAGAGATATATGATAAGAAACGGCGGAAACGACTCTTATATTCTGAAGTTTAAGGATCAGTGGATACAGTCGCTGTTTGTAAATAACGGCTTCGACTTCTGCACGCAGGACGACGAGCTTGTCATCTGCTTCCTTGACGGCGAATATTGGGGACTTTACGCTCTGACCGAGGTTTACGATAAGAATTATATCGAGGATCACTACGGGGTCGATGAGAATGACGTCGTAATGATTAAAGCAGGCGGACTTGAAGAGGGCGATCAGGAGGGCGACTACCAGCTGTTCTCCGATGCCGTGAGCTTCATTGAGGACAACGATATGTCCATCGCCGCAAACTATGCCAAGGCTTGTCAGATGTTTGATATGGATTCCTTCTGCGACTACGTTGCGGCTGAGACCTATATCGGCAATCAGGACTGGATCTGGGGCAACTGGGCTTGCTGGAGGAGCCGCTCGGTCGATGAGAATTCCGAATTCGGCGACGGCAGGTGGAGATTTATGATGTTTGACACCGAATTCTCAATGGATCTTTACAGCAACGGCTCCAACTACCGTCAGGAATACATAAGCGCCATGCTTTCCGGCGACGGCCACCTCGGACCGATGCTGGCATCGCTCGTAAAGAATGATGACTTCCTTGAGAAGCTGATATTGGCGTATGAAGACGTTATGAACGTCGCCTTCGATATTGACTACGCTTCCGACGAGCTGGACGAATACTTCAGCGTCTACGGTCCATATCTTGATCAGCACTTCGACCGCTTCGTGACTTGGCGCAACTATAACGGCGTCAAGGAAAGCGTTTCAAAGTTCCAGAACTGGGTCAAGAACAGATATAACTCCTTCCTTCCTATGCTGGCTGATATCCTTGATCTTAAATCTTCAAAGACCAACTCCCTGCAGCTTGAGATCACCGACGGCGGCACCATTACGGTCAACGGCCACGTTCCTCCATTTGAAAACGGCAACAGTCCGTATACGTGGGACGGTGTATACCTTGAAGGCTATAAGGTCACCTTGACCGCCGTGCCCGAGGAGGGTTACGAATTTGCCGGCTGGAGCGGTTCGTACAGCGGAACGGCCACGACGATCTCCGTAAATCCCAAGCAGCTTATCAAGCTGAAGGCTACGTTTGTAAAGAAATAAAACATAAATGCTTAAAGACAGCTCGCCTTTTTGCGACGGGCTGTCTTGAAGTTTGAAAGGCAATACTGATACTGATGGTTAATTTTAAAACAAAAAAACAGCTCATTTTTCCGCTTACCGTAATGCTCGGAACGCTAACGCTCATATTGCTTAACGCCAAGGAATTTTTCCTTAACGGCGCCGCTGATTGGCAAAGCATCATAAAATGCGCTTGCCTGTTCGTTCTTATGAGTGTGCTTTTGCTGATAAAGATCAGCCTTCCGAAGCTTGTCGAAAGCGTCGTTTCGCTCGTTTTGCTGGCGGCAGGCCCCGTTATGATATTTGAAACGGTCAGAACGATAGTCAGCGCCCCGAAATACGATCCTTACATATACGAGCTTAATCTCCTGTTTTATGCGCTTATAATGACGGCGGTGTTCGTTCTGACACAGTCACCGAGGATCTCGATAGTTGCGGCAATGGCAATAAGCTGGGCGGCACACGCCGCAAACGAGCTGGTTCTTCTCATAAGAGGAACTCCGCTGGTGCCGACTGATCTTTTTGCTTTGGAGACCGCAATGACGGTGACCTCTCCCGAAGATTGGCACTTTAACAGCGCAATGCTCACAGGTACGGTTGCGGCGATCGCCATTTGTGCATTCGTTTGGCAATTCAAGCTGACGTATCCGAAAAAGTGGCTGCGTATTCCTGCAGGCGCTCTGGCTTTGGGAATTTCGGTGTGGCTTTGCCTCAATATTTCGTGGATCGACCACGAGGACTTTTCCACCAGCACCTTCGATCAGGAATCGACCAACGATTTAAACGGCATTGCACTCAGCTTTTACATCAACGTAAGGAAGATGGCTTTTGAAAAGCCGCTCGGTTATGACGAACAGGCACTTGATGAATATATTGCTCAGTATGTCGATGAAGTTTTGCCGGAGGGCGAAGAGCTTCCGAACATCATCGTCATAATGAACGAGAGCTTCTCCGATCTTTCATATTTGGGCAAGCTCCGCACCGACACCGAGTATATGCCTTATTTTGAGTCGTTGACGAAGAATTATCCCAGCGGGCGGATCCTGGTCTCCGTTCTGGGCGGCGGCACCTGCAACACCGAGTTTGAGTTCTTAACGAGCCTTTCAATGCTGAATATGCCGTCGGGATGCTACACGTATATGCAGCATATTACGGGCGAGGTGCCGTCTTTGGCTTCGTATCTTGAAGAATACGGTTATCAAACCGTGGCGATGCACCCGTTTTATGAGATATGCTGGAAGCGCAACTCGGTGTATAAGTTTATGGGCTTTGACGACTTCATCAGCGGTGAGGATATGTCTGACGATCACGGGCTTTACGAGAGCGCCGAAAGATGGAACAAAGGCTTCGGAGACAACGTTGAATATATCCGCACGCTTATTTCCGACAGCTATTTCTATAAGCAGGTCATCGACCAATTTGAAAACAAGACCTCCGATCGGATTTTCATCTTCGGCGTAACCGTTCAGAACCATTCGTCTTATGAATATGAGGGCGACGATTTTGAGACCGACGTACATATTACCAAGCCCGAAGGGGATTACCCCAGAGCAGAGCAATATCTGTCACTTGTGAAGGATTCTGACGAGGCTTTGGAAGAACTTATCACTTATTTTGAGGGCGTTGACGAAAAAACGATCATCGTGTTCTTCGGGGATCATCAGCCGAACGTTGAAGCAGAGCTTATCGACGAGCTGGCACCATACAGAAATCTGATCGTCAACAGCTATCTGACCCGCTTCCAGACTCCGTTCGTCATCTGGGCAAACTACGACATCGGCGGCAGAGAAGACCTGGGAATCATCAGCGCAAATTATCTGGGCATTGAAACGCTGAAATATGCCGGCGTGCCGCTGAGCGCAGAATATCAGATGATCGACGGCCTGCGCGAGACCGCAACCTCTATGGCGGCGTGGGGATATTACGACCGCTTCCAGTGCTGGTATGAGCGTGAAGAGGAATATGAAGACGTTGGCTTGAATATGTATAAATATTATACATATCGGCTGATGGGCGACGGATAAATATGAGTTTACGGCTCCCTGAGTTTTTCGGGGAGCTTTTCATTTGCGGGTGTTTTACGGGCGAAGCCCCCCGACGGTGCAGGGCACTCCGTGCCCTGCACCGTCCGCTTCATCGCACCCGCCGCCGTTCCGGCTTGGCGGCAGGTGCAATGAAGTATCCCCGCCCGCCTGCGGCGGGCGGGGATAGGGGCTTCGCCCTCAACGACGCAGTCGCCTGCGTTGCAACTTTTGAAGCGTTATTTCGGGTTTCCTGCAAAATTTGCGGAAATCCGCCTTGATAATGGGAAATTTTTGCATAATTATAAATTGCATTATTCATTTTTGTTGACACTTTAAAAGTTTAGTGATATAATCAAAGAAATTATTACCAAAAGAAGGAGAGCCGTATGAAACTCAATATAGATAACGCCGTTAAGCAGGCGCTTTGCGAAAATTTCGTAAATAACAACACTATCGACCCGAAGTATTACAAGAAGTTTGACGTTAAGCGCGGACTTCGCAACGCAGACGGCACAGGTGTTCTCGCAGGGATCACCAATATATGCAACGTTCACGGATACATAATGAACGAAGGCGAAAAGGAAAACATCGAAGGCCAGCTCTTCTTCCGAGGATACAACGTCAACGCTCTGGTTGAAGACGTTATGAACTCCGACCGCTTCGGATTCGAAGAAGTCGTATATCTTCTTCTCATCGGTAAGCTCCCGACGATGGAGGAACTCAACCACTTTAACAAAACCCTTGCCTTCAACCGTGAATTGCCTTCGGGATTCTTTGAGGATATGATACTTAAAGCGCCCTCAAAGAATATTATGAATAAGCTTGAGCGTTCGATCCTTGCGCTTTATTCCTACGAGGACGACCCCGAATCCTCCTCGCCCGACGAGGAGCTTTCAACTGCAATTTCAATCATTGCAAAGATGCCGCTTATAATCACCTCGGCATATCAGGTCAAGCGCAGATATTTCTATGACAAGAGTATGTATCTGCATCAGCCAAGACCCGAGGAATCCACCGCCGAAACGATCCTTTCCCTTTTGCGAAAGGACAGAAAATATACCTTTGAAGAGGCAAAGCTTTTGGATCTTATGCTTATGCTCCACGCAGAGCACGGCGGCGGTAACAACTCGACCTTTGCCTGCAGAGTGCTGACCTCATCGGGCACCGATCCCTATTCTGCATATGCGGCGGCTGTCGGCGCACTTAAAGGCCACCGTCACGGCGGCGCAAACTTCAAGGTGCTTGAACAGCTTGATTACCTCAAGGCGAACATCGAAAACTGGCAAGACGACGCCGAGGTCACCGAAATGCTTGAAAAGATCCTCAAAAAGGAAGCTTCCGACCGCTCAGGTCTTATCTACGGTATGGGTCACGCCGTATATACCCTTTCCGACCCCAGATGCGTAATTCTCAAGCGTGAAGCGATGAAAATGGCAAAGGGCACCGATTTTGAAGCTGATTTCAAGCTTCTTGATGCTGTTGAGCGCCTCACTCCCGAGGTGTTCTTAAAGGTCACGGGCAAGGAAAAGACTATGTGCGCAAATATTGATATGTATTCGGGACTTTGCTACCGTATGCTCGGCATCCCCGAGGAGCTTGCGACCGCAATGTTTGCAACTGCCCGAATCGCAGGCTGGTCGGCTCACCGCTTTGAGGAGCTTATTACCGGTCAGCGCATCATCCGCCCTGCATACAGACCCACCAAGCTCGACAAAAAATACGTCCCGATCAGCGACAGGCAATAGCTGTAAATGTTGCATTATATCGGCGTAATTACTTGCAAGTTTAAATGATTTGTGATAAAATGAGATAAGGCGAACTTTGCCTTATCTCATTTGTTTTTTTGGAGGTGAAAGGGTATGAAAAGACTGCTGACGGTTGCTTTGGCGTTTGTTCTTGCGGCGTTGCTGTGCGGCTGTGACTTTTTGACCTTTTCCGTTGACGGACTTTTGTCCTCGCCTATAATTGCAGATGAGCAAACGGCTATATATCAGGCGCTTATCGCTCACACGGGAAAGGATATATATTTTGAATATCCCCGTTCGGGCGAATACCGTTCCGCTTTCGTTATGACCGACGTAGATCAGGAAAAAGGGGAAGAAGCGCTGGCATTTTACACCCTTTCCTCCTCGGGAGACGAGGACGTCAGTCTGAGTATTCTCGACAGAGATGAAAACGGCAACTGGGTGAGTGTTTTTGAGATCAAGGGCGCAGGCAACACCGTTGATAAGGTGCTGATAAACCGTGTCGGAAACAACACCGACATCATCGTGGGCTACGGCACCCGAGGATATGAAGGCTCGCAGGTTATAATTTACAGATACTATATGGGCGCACTTGCCGTTATTTACGAGGGCAATTACTCGGTTCTGGAGCTTTACGACCTTGACGGCTGCGGCGAAGAGGAGATAATCATCGTCAGCAAGACGGGTGCCCAGACGACTGCGACCCTGATCCAGTCTTCCGACGGCGTTTCATATTTCACCTATGAAGCGGCGCTGACGTCTAACGCAGTTTCGATCGAGAACTATACTTTGGGTAAGCTCAACGACGACAGCAGCATTTTGTACGTTGACGTGCTGGACGATTCGGGATATATCTCGACTGAGCTCGTTTATCTTAAAGACGGAGCGCTGATCTGTCCCTCGACCGCAATTGCGGGACTCAGAGAATATACGAGCAGACCTTTGGGATATTTAAGCGTCGATTACGACGGCGACGGATACGTTGAAATACCCGTGACGGAGATGTTCATCGGCTTTGCAAACACTTCAAGAAGCGGCGTTCAGCTTATGACCAAGTGGTATACTTACGATGAAACTCAGCTCTGTTACGTCAAAAAATCCAACTCGTATTACAACGTGACGGACGGATACGTTTTCACCCTGCCCAACCGTTGGCTCAACGTCGTAACCGCATCTAAAGGCGACGACGGAGCGGTCACCTTCCTGAAATATGACAGCTCTGCCGAAGGCATTGAGAATATGCAGCCGATAATGAGCTTTACCTCGGCGGGCGTGTATGACGACGTGGCGGCGCTTATCGAGGACGGCTACGTTGAGCTTTGCGCCACCGATTACAGAAAATATTTCGTCAAGATATTGGCTCAGGAGGATGAACCGCTGATCTTGACGAACGACGAAATTAAAGACAACTTTTACGGCTTTGACCGATAAGCAATTGAAAGGACGGCGAAGAATTTATGAGGCGTATCTTAGTTTGCGAAGATGAAGATTCCATCCGCGAGTTTGTGGTCTTAAATCTCAGACGCAGCGGATATGACGTCGTGGACGTCAACTGCGGCGAGAATGCGATCAAAGCGTTTGACGAAGCGACTGAGCGCTTTGACGTAGTGCTTTTGGATATAATGATGCCGGGAATGGACGGCTTTGCGGTATGTAAGCTTTTGCGTGAACGCTCGGACAATATCGGAATAATTATGCTCAGCGCAAAGAGCCAGGAGATGGACAAGGTATCTTCCCTTATGATGGGCGCAGATGACTACATTACCAAGCCCTTCTCGATCTCCGAGCTTATCGCAAGAGTCGACGCCGTTTGCCGCAGGGTCAGTATGACCTCCTCATCTCCCGAGGAAAAGGTGACCATCAGCTCGGGACCGTTCACAATAAATATGAAGAGCAGAGTTCTTCTCAAAAACGGCGAGTCGATCGACCTGACTCAGGTTGAATATCAGATAATGGAGTATTTCCTCAAGAATCAGAATACCGCCCTCGACCGACTGAGCATTTTGCACCACATCTGGGGCGAAAATTACTACGGCGAGGAAAAGATCGTCGACGTTAACATAAGACGCATAAGAATGAAGATCGAGGACGAGCCGTCCAACCCTAAGTATATACTTACGGTTTGGGGCTACGGCTATAAATGGAGCACCGAAGGATAGATCGTTTAAAGGCTTAAAGGAAGGTGAAGGGCGTGAGGGCAAAAAGCAGTATCACAAAAAGATGGGCGCTTAATACCCTCGGTCTTTTTGCTGCGGTTTTGGTCATAGCGGGCATCTTGCTTTTGATACTCGCAAGAAACTATTACATCTCTTCTGCAAAGCAATATCTTACGTCGAAGATGGATCTTGTCACCTCGGCGCTGAGTGAATATACCACCGAAGCGGGATACCGACAGGAAGTTATCTCCATTGTCGAGCAGTTTGCGGAAAAGGAAAAATACGAGCTTATGGCGGTGGATTCCGAGGGGCGTGTGACCGTTACCTCCAGCGGATTCCAACCGGGCGATTGGCTTGATATGCCCGACTATAACGTTGCCAGAACTTCTTCCGAGGGTGTCGGCTATGCGATATACGAGCTTTCAACGGGCGAAAACGTTATGGGTTATACCGTTATGTGCCAGGGCCCTGCGAGGGATATTTCCGCAATGAGAATAATGACCTCAATGGATGCAATAAACACGCAGATCGTAAGATTGGCAGTTTTGCTGTTTGCGATCATTCTTGCCGTCGTCGGGCTGATGCTGGCTTCGGGTCTGTATTTCATCAAATCGATCGTTCTGCCCGTAAGAAGGATAACCGATACTGCGAAGTCATATGCCGAAGGCGATTTCTCCGAGAGGATCGAAAAGGAACGTGACGACGAGCTGGGCGAGCTTTGCGACGCCATCAACAATATGGCGCAGGAGCTTGAGCACTCGGACAAGATGAAAAACGAGTTTATTTCCAGCGTATCTCACGAGTTAAGAACGCCGCTGACCGCCATAAAAGGCTGGAGCGAGACCCTTTTGGGCATTACCGATGACCCCGAGACCTTCCAGAAGGGTATGAGGGTGATAACGGGCGAAACTCAGCGATTGAGCGAAATGGTTGAGGAGCTTCTGGACTTTTCACGTATTCAGGACGGTCGCTTCACACTTAAAAAAGAAACTACCGACATTCTGGCGGAGCTGGGCGATGCGGTGCTCATATATACCGAGCGTGCAAAAGCCTTGGGTCTTGAAATTGCATATTACGAGCCCCGACAGCTTCCCTTCGTATACGGAGATCCCTCCCGCTTGCGCCAGGTGTTTATAAATATAATCGACAACGCCGTGAAGTATTCAAACCCCGGCGGAAAGGTGTCGATCGAGGCGTATGAAAAAAAGGGCGAGATAATCGTACTCATCTCCGACACGGGTGAGGGAATTGCCGCCAAGGATATGCCGAAGATCAAAACGAAGTTCTATAAGGCGAATCACACACGCCGAGGCTCGGGAATTGGTTTGGCGGTTGCCAACGAGATCGTCGAGATGCACGGCGGAAGCCTTACGATAAACAGCGAGCTGGGCAAGGGTACGACGGTAATGATCGTCCTGCCGACAGCTTAAGAGACAGTCACGGAGGTAAAAAATGAGTAAAGAAAATTGTAATAACGGCTGCAAAAAGTCCTCTATCGGCGGACAGGCTCTTTTGGAGGGTGTAATGATGCGAGGCCCCGAAAAAGCCGCAATGGCAGTCAGAATTCCCGACGGCACCATCGATCTTGAGATCTGGGATCTGCCGAAGGCAAAGTGGTACAAAAAGACTCCTTTTATCAGAGGCCCCGTCAATTTCATTGATTCGATGGTTTCGGGATATAAATGTCTGATGAAATCTGCCGACAAGGCGATGCAGGGAATTGAAGAGGAAGAACCCTCGAAATTTGAAAAGTGGCTGACAGAAAAGCTCGGCGACAAGCTTATGGGCATCGTAATGGTCATAGCTTCCGTCTTGGGCGTGGCTCTTGCTTTGGGCTTGTTTATGTTCCTGCCTGCGCTTATTACCAAGGGCATCGGACTTTTGATCCCTCTCGGCGACTTTGCAAAGACCTGCATCGAGGGCTTTATCAAGATTGCAGTATTCATCGCATATATTGCGCTGACGAGTCTTATGAAGGACATTCGCCGCACCTACGAATATCACGGTGCGGAGCATAAGACCATCGCCTGCTATGAAGCGGGGGACGAGCTGACCGTTGAAAACGTCAGAAAGCACCGCCGTTTCCACCCCAGATGCGGCACGTCTTTCATCTTCATCGTTTTGTTCATTTCAATTATTGTATTCAGCGTGTTCCGTGTTCCGTGGGACGTTTTGTGGCTGAGAGTTTTGGTCAAGGTTGCAGTTCTTCCCGTGATCGTTGCGATCGCTTATGAGATAATCAAGCTTGCGGGACGATATGACAATATCTTCACGAAGATCGTTTCTGCGCCCGGCCTCTGGATCCAGCGCCTTACGACCCGTGAGCCGGACGACGGACAGATCGAATGTGCGATCGCCGCATTCAACCCCTGCGTTCCCGAGGATAGGGAAAAGGATCAATGGTAAAGGGCGGAATGGAGCTTTACGACCTCGTTCACAAGCGCTTATGCGAGGGCGCCGTTGAGGACGCCGCCTTTGAAGCTGGCGTGATGATGGAGGAGGTCTTTGGGCGAAGCTGGCAGACGGACGTGATATTAGACCGTTTGCTCTATGACGAAAGCGATTCAAAGAAGCTTTTTGATATGGCTGACCGCCGAAGCAGGGGCGAGCCTTTGCAATATATCATCGGCAGCTGGGAGTTCTACGGACTTACGTTCAAGGTTGGCGAGGGGGTACTCATACCCCGACAGGACACCGAAACGCTGGTCGAATCGGCGCTTGAGCTGATAAAACCCATCAAACGTCCGAAGCTTGTCGACCTCTGTTCGGGTACAGGGTGCATACCGATCACCGTAGCATCCAAGCGTCCCGACTGCGAGGCGTATGCCGTTGAGCTGTTTGACAAGGCTTACGGATATCTTGAAGAAAACGTAAAAATTCACGGCAACCGTGTCAAGCCGATCAAAGGGGACGTTTTAAGTCCCGAGGTTGCGGCAGGATTCAGCGATGCTGACGTCATCACCGCAAATCCGCCTTATCTGACACAAGAAGATATGTCACGGCTTCAGCGTGAGGTCAGACACGAACCCCAAACGGCGCTTTATGGCGGCGCAGACGGACTTGATTACTACCGCACGATAGCCTGCATCTGGAAAAACGCCCTCAAAGAAGGCGGATATCTCATATTCGAGGTTGGCGTGACCCAAAGCGCAGACGTTAAAAACATCCTTGAAAATGAAGGCTTCCGGGACGTAAAAATATATAACGACCTTACCGGCAGACCGAGGGCAGTCAGCGGCAAGTGTCCAAAAAACCGTACTTAATATATGCTAATATAAACCCGAGCAAATACCGAATACTTTTGACGAAATCGGAGGAAACAGTTATGGCAATGAAAAAACCTGCTGAAAAGAAAGCAACTCCCGTAAACACACAGTCCAGAGAAGAAAAGAAAAAGGCTCTTGAAACAGCTATCGCTCAGCTTGAAAAGACCTACGGCGCAGGAGCTGTAATGCGCTTGGGTCAGACCTCGACCCTCAACGTTGAGGCTATTCCCACAGGCTCTATGACTTTGGATATGGCTTTGGGTATCGGCGGCGTTCCGAGAGGAAGAATCGTCGAGATCTACGGCCCCGAAAGCTCCGGTAAGACCACCGTTGCGCTTTCTATCGCAGCGCAGGCACAAAAGCTCGGCGGCGAAGTTGCATTCATCGACGTTGAGCACGCTTTAGACCCCATCTATGCCGAAAAGCTCGGTGTTGATATCAACTCGATGCTCGTTTCACAGCCCGACTCGGGCGAGCAGGCCCTTGAAATTGCCGAGGCTTTGGTGCGCTCGGGCGCAATCGATTGCATCGTGCTGGACTCTGTTGCCGCAATGGTAACGAAGGCTGAGATCGACGGCGAAATGGGCGATACCCACGTCGGTCAGCTTGCAAGACTTATGTCCCAGGCGATGAGAAAGCTCACCAGCGTAATTTCAAAGTCCAACTGCGTTGCGATCTTCATCAACCAGGTGCGTGAGAAGATCGGCGTTATCTACGGCAACCCCGAAACCACCCCCGGCGGACGTGCCCTTAAGTTCTATTCCTCTGTACGTATTGAGGTAAGAAAGGGCGAAGCAATTAAGAACGGCTCTGAGATCGTCGGCAACCGCACAAGATGTAAGGTCGTTAAGAACAAGGTTGCTCCTCCCTTCAAGGAAGCAGAATTTGATATGCTCTATGGCAAGGGCGTTTCGAGGATCGGTGAGGTCGTCGATATCGCAACCGAGCTTGACATCATCCACAAGGCGGGCGCATGGTTCAGCTATGAGGGCAATAAGATCGGTCAGGGCAGAGAGAACACCAAGGAATTCCTGCTTAATCATCCCGATATGATGGCTGAGGTTGAGGAAAAGATTTTGGCGGCAAAGAGTGAAGTCGTAATGACCTCCGAAAAGGACAAAAAAGCTGCAGCTTTGAGTGCCGCAAGTGCCGCCGCAGCAAAGGTATCTTCAAACGACGTCATCGTTGATGCCGAGGACGATTTTGAAGAATTCACCCCCGCTGACAAGTAAATGGCAAGACAGATTACCGACATTTCCCAATTTAAGGGTAAGACCCTTCGGGTGGATTTTTCCGAGGGCGAGCCGATATTTATTCACGCTGACATCGTCTCTGACTATCACCTCTCAAAAGGACTTGAAATGCCCGAGGGCGCCGTGGATGAAGTTAAACACGCCAACGACGCAAGACGTGCCAAGGAGCGTGCGTTCTATCTTTTGGACGAGCGTGATTATTCCTACGTTGAGATGTTCAAGAAGCTTGAGCGAAATTATGACGAGGACATCTGCTATGACGTTTGCAACCGATTGGCGGAGCTTGGGCTGATAAATGACCGAAGCTATGCCAAAAAAGCGGCGGAATATTACTGCGTCACAAAAAAGTACGGTTATTACCGTGCCCGTGAGGAAATGCGAAAGCGTGGGTTGTCGGGCGAGCTTATCGACGAAGCGTTGGCGGAATATGAGGATGATACCTGCGAGCGGATAAGTGAGCTTATCGGCAGGAAATATGCCAAGTATCTCACCGACGAAAAGGGAATACAAAAGGTCAAATCGGCGCTTGTCCGATTGGGATATACATATGCGGATATAAACGCCGCAATCGAAGAATTTTTAATTGATACTGAGGAGTAAACGATGGCTATTCGTGTTGGAATGGTTTCGCTTGGCTGTCCGAAAAACCAGGTAGATGCCGAGCATATGGTATATAATCTCCGTGAGGAGGGCTACGAGCTTATCGCAGATGCGGGGCTGGCTGACGTTGTTGTAATCAACACCTGCGGCTTCATTGAATCTGCGAAGCAGGAGGCAATCGAAACGATACTCGAGTTTTGCACTCTTAAAGAAGAGGGCAGAATCAAAGCCGTGATCGTAACGGGTTGCCTTGCCGAGCGCTACCGTGAGGAGATCTCAAAGGAAATGCCCGAGGTCGACGCCGTGATCGGCATCGGCTCTAACGAGCTTTTGGGCACCGTCATTAAAAAGGTGCTTGGCGGTGAGGGCAGAATAAATACCTTCGGCGACAAATATTCGCTTATAATCGGCGGCAAACGCCTTATATCCACCGAGACCTTTGCATATGTTAAAATTGCTGAAGGATGCGACAACTGCTGTACATACTGCGCCATTCCTTCGATCAGAGGCCGCTTCCGCTCAAGAAAAATGGAAAGTGTCATAGACGAAGTCAAGTGGCTTGCAAGCGTGGGATATAAGGAGATCATCCTCATCGCACAGGATACCACCCGCTACGGCGAGGATATCTACGGCAAGCCGATGCTGGCATCTTTAATGCGTGAAGTCGCAAAGATCGACGGCATCAAGTGGATTCGCACGCTGTATGCTTATCCCGAGCGGATAACCGACGAGCTTATCGACGTCATTGCGAGCGAGCCTAAGTGCGTTAAATATCTTGACATTCCGATTCAGCATTGCGACGGCGAGGTTTTGCGCCGAATGAACCGTCAGGGCGATGAAAAAACTCTGCGTGAGCTTATCGTTAAGCTTCGCACGAGAATTCCCGGAATCATTTTGCGAACCACCCTTATTGCCGGCTTCCCCGGCGAGACCGATGAGCAGTTTGAGCGCTTGTGTGAATTTGTTAAGGACACAAAGTTTGACCGCCTCGGATGCTTTGCATATTCTGCTGAGGAGGGAACTCCCGCCGCCGGCTTTGACGGTCAGATCGACGAGGAGATCAAGCAGCGCCGTGCCGATATAATCATGGAGACCCAGATGCTCATTAACGATGAGGTCTGCCGAAAGATGATCGGCAGGACTTTGGAGGTCGTGACCGAAGGGTTCGACCGCTGGGGAGAATGTTACTTCGGCAGAAGTGCGGGAGAGGTTCCCGAAATTGACGGCAAGATATTCTTCTCATCCGATTCGCCCCGTGCGATCGGAGAATACGTAAACGTTATGATCGATGACGTTATGGACTATGACCTTATCGGTTCAGTCGTTATGGAGGACTAAATATGAATTTGGCGAATAAGCTCACGATTTTGAGAGTTATATTGATACCTTTGTTTGTGCTGTTTCTTTTGTGGCAGTTTACAAGTTTTAATATTTTGATTGCGCTTGTGATATTCACCGTCGCATCAATAACCGATGCTTTGGACGGCAACTATGCACGAAAGCACAATCTGGTCACCAACTTCGGCAAGTTTTTAGACCCCCTTGCCGACAAGGCGCTCGTAATGGCGGCGCTGGTCTCATTCGTTCAGCTCGGCTGGGCAGGGGCAGTTCCCGTAATGATAATTCTGTTCAGAGAGTTTATGGTCTCCGCCTTGCGAATGGTCGCATCTTCGGGAAGCGGCAAGGTTATCGCCGCAGGCACTTGGGGCAAGCTTAAGACCGCTTTTACAATGGTTGCGATAATCGCAATAATGTTCTTCCGAGGTCTTATGGCTCTGGGCGTTCCGTTGCCCGAGGGCATCGTGGGGGTCGGCTCGACGATCCTCATTTGGATCGCAACGGTTTTGACGGTGATTTCCGGCGGACAGTATCTTTGGGCGTACCGTGACGTTGTAGATACAAATAAATGAAACCTGTGTATTGACAGAAAGAGTGCGTTGAATTATAATTGATTCAGCGCACCTTGCGTTTATATAAAAATCTGAAAGCGATTTGACCGAGAAAGGAAACTGACTATGAAACGATTTATTTCACTTGCGCTGGCTCTTTTAATGACGCTGAGTTTGCTCACTGCCTGCGGTGATACCCCCAAGGAGCCCGGAAAGCACAACGACCTTGAGATCGGTTATACGTCAATTTCCTCTGCCGAGTTGATAGAAGAAATGGGCATCGGCTGGAATCTGGGCAACACTATGGACGCTCCCGAAGGCGAAAACGCTTGGGGTCAGCCCACCACTACCCACGAAATGATCGACAAGATCAAGGAGCTTGGCTTCAATACCATCAGAATTCCCGTTTCATGGGGCAAGCACACCGATGAAAACTTCAAGATCGACAAGGACTGGATCAGACGTGTGCAGGATATCGTTGACTATGCTATGGATAACGATATGTACGTCATAATCAACTCTCACCACGATAACGATTTTTATTATCCGACTATTACCAACGACGAGGAGCAGGGCGAAAAGTTCATAACCGCCATCTGGACTCAGGTCGCTGAATATTTCAAGGACTATGACCAGCACCTTATCTTTGAGTGTATGAACGAGCCCAGACTCGACGGAACCGATTGGGAATGGTCTATCGACATTTCAAACAAGAGATGCTCAAGAGCGGTTGACCTCATCAACAAGTATAACCAGCTCTTTGTAAACATCGTCCGTGAATCGGGCGGAAGAAACACCGACAGATTTTTGATGATGTCCTCATATGCCGGCTCTCCCGCAACCGCTTCAATTGATGAATTCGTAATTCCCACCGATACCGTCAGCGACAGACTTTTGCTTTCGACCCACGCTTATTCTCCTTACGATCTTGCAATGGGTGACGATCCCGACAACGATACGTTCACCAACAGCGGCAAAAAGAGCATTGAGTGGTCGCTGGGTCAGCTTACCGAGAAGTTCGTAAATGCGGGGATCCCCGTTGTCATCACCGAAATGGGTTGCATCAACAAGTACAATCCCGAAGAAAGATATAACTGGGCTGTATACTACGTTTCAAGAGCGAAGGAGCTTGGTATGGTCTGCATCTGGTGGGATAACGGCCACGACGATTACGGCAGCGAGACCTACGGCTTGTTTGACAGAACGAATTTGAAGATCTATGATTCTGCACAGCGTGTCTATGAAGGCTTGATGGACGGCCTTAACGGAACAGCAGAGTGATGTTTCCTACTTGATATTGACATGAATTAAGTGCTGATTTATAATTAAATCGGCACTTTTTTGTATATATCCTAATACGTATGTTGAAATATCCGGCATACAATTATACGGGAGGACAGATATGACGACCGCTTCAAATATTCCCAAGAATCTGATCGCCGATATGAAGATCGGCTGGAATCTGGGCAATACCTTAGATGCGCCTAACGGGGAGACCACGTGGCGCAATCCCGTTACCACCAAAGCTATGATCGACAAGATCAAAGAGCTTGGCTTCAATACCGTAAGAATACCCGTTTCGTGGCACAACCATTTAGGCGGACACCCGATATACTTTATCGACACCCCTTGGCTTGACCGTGTTCAGCAGGTCGTTGATTACGTCATCGACAACGGAATGTATTGCATTTTGAACTCTCATCACGACGACGAGATGTTCATTCCGACGTATGAAAACCTCGAAAGAGGCAAGGCGTATCTGACTGCGCTTTGGTCGCAGCTTTGCGAACGCTTCAAAGATTACGGCGACAAGCTTTTGTTTGAGGGAATGAACGAGCCGAGAGAGCTTAAAACGCCCTATGAATGGCGGCTTGACCTGAACGTTGAGCATTGCCGTGAGCTTGCCGATTGCATCAACATATACAATCAGACGTTTGTCGACACCGTAAGGGCAAGCGAACAGGAAAACAACAGGCGAAGATATTTGCTCGTGCCCTCGTATGATGCGGCGCCCCTGCACGCGACCCCCGATGCGTTCATAATGCCGAACGACCCGTCAAACCGTCTGATACTTTCCATTCACGCATACACCCCGTATAATCTGTGCCTGAATATGAACTCGGACGTTTCTGATCTGACGGATGAAACCAAGAAAGACATCGACTGGTTTATGATAAACGTCTATAAAAAATTCGTTTCCAAAGGAATTCCCGCAATTATCGGTGAAACGGCGATATTGAACAAGAATAACCCCGAGGTCAGACGAGAATGGTGTAAGTATTTCTTCTCACTCGCAAGACAGTATGGAATGATGTGCTGTCTGTGGGATACCAACAGCGGGCCTATGAAGCTTTTAAACCGCCGCACCCTTGAGGTGTATGAAGACGGCGAGCCGCTTTTGAAGGGTATGTTTGAAGGCTTGGAAGAAGACGTGAAGGGAGTTTTGAAGTTAAAATGAAAAGACTGATCGCAATTTTTCTCGGCATTACGATGCTTTGCTGCGGGCTTTGCGCTTGCGCCGATACCGGTGTCGAACAGCCGCAAAACGATGCTGTCGTAACGGACGTCCCCGTGTCGGACGAAACGACTGAAGCGACTACGACCGAAGCTACGACCACCACCGAGGCTACGACTACTACCGAGGCTACGACTACAACCGAGGCTACGACAACAACCGAGGCCACGACAACCACCGAGGCTACGACAACCACCGAAGCTACGACAACAACCGAAGCTACCACGACGGTGGCAACCACCACTACGCAGGCTACCACGACGACCCCCGTGACCACCACCGAGGCTACTACGACTGCCACGGAGGCGCCGGTCGTTGAGGAAGTCAAGGATAAGACCCCCACGCCCGAGGAGCTTATGGAAGAAATGCTCATCGGCTGGAACTTGGGCAACACCCTTGACGCTCCTAACGGAGAAAACTCCTGGGGACAGCCCACGACTACCAAGGCTATGATCGACAAGATCAAAGAGCTTGGCTTTAACACCGTCAGAGTTCCCGTTTCATGGGGCAAGCACGTAGATTCAAACAACAATATTGATAAAGCTTGGCTTGACCGTGTTCAGGAGGTCGTCGATTACGGCATCGACAACGGAATGTACGTTATAATCAATTCTCATCACGACAACGATTATTACTATCCGTCCGATGCGAAGATGAAGCAGTCCACGAAATACATCGAGGATATCTGGCGTCAGGTTGCGGAAAGATTTAAGGATTATGATTATCATCTGATCTTTGAATCTATGAACGAGCCCCGTCTTTCCGGCACCAATTATGAATGGTGGTTCGATTCCAACTCCTCCGAGTGCCGTGATGCTGCTGAAAATCTCAACACCCTCAACCAGATATTCGTCGATACCGTCAGAGCTGCGGGCGGCAACAACACCGACAGATACCTTTCCGTGCCTGCATATTGTGCCAGCCCTTACAGTGCATTCAGCAGCTATTTCAAAATGCCCAAGGATTCCGTCAGTGACCGTCTGATCCTTTCCGCTCACGCTTATACGCCTTACGATCTGGTAATGGGCAACGGAATGGACAAGGTCAGCTTCGGCTCATCCGAAAAGAGCTCCATCGACGATTTTATGAATCGACTTTATCAGAATTTCGTCAAAAAGGGAATTCCCGTAATCATCGGCGAGACGGGCTGTATTAACAAGAACAACTCCGATGCCCGCTATGATTGGGCGTATTACTATATGAAAAAAGCAAGAGATCTCGGAATGGTAGTTTGCGTTTGGGATAACGGCTCCGATTCTACCGGAACTGAGTCATACGGCTTCTTTGATCGCCGCAACCTGAAGATCTATGACAACACCATGTGCGTATATAACGGCTTTATGGATGCTTTGGAGGATTCTTGATGGATGACAAAAGGACGGTAAGCATTGCAACGTTCATAATCTGCGCAATAGGGTGTACGGTCTTTGAGATCTCTGGAGAGCTGCTTGATAAGGCTTTGGGATTTGATTTTGTTTTTGAACCCGTTGCGCTCATACTCACCATTATCATATGTTTAATTGCCATAAATCTTTTCGGCCATCATCACGTAATGAACAGAGGTGCGGCAAAAAAGACCCTGCTTTTGTCTGCCGTTCCGATAGGTCTGAGCGCCCTTATTTTAGCGCTGTTTGCCAAGGATGAGATAGAAGCCGGCGGAATTGCGCTCATAATTATAAGCGTGTTCCTGTCTGCCGTCGTGGAGGAGCTTTACTTCCGCGGCATCGGAATACAGCTTTTGCACGATGACGACGGCAAGATCTGCCTTAAAGATACCTGCTGGCTCTGCGGAGTTTTCGGTGCGATGCACTTTTTGCCCACGATCCTCGTTCCCGACCTTTGGCTTGAGGAGCTGGTGTATTCGTTGGTGGCAATGGCTTTGGCATATTTCCTTTTGGGGGTATACGTCGCTGCCGATTCGAGCGTTCTGCCGACGCTTGTACATATGATGGTCTTGCTTCCTCAACGGCTTTCCCACTCTGTTGACCATAACAGCAGCTTCGTCAGATACGGCGTTTTTGCCATCTATCTCATTATGACAGTTTTTTGCGTTGCCGCCGGAGCGCATCTTTTGCATGGCGCAAAAGGTTATCGAAAGGGCGATTCCGACATATAAAGACAAGTCTGTCTGCCGTTTATCTGCGGCAGGCAGTTGTTTTTTACAAAAAGAGACGCTGCTTTTTGGACAAGTATACAAACTTTTAAATTTCGACCTAAATTTACCTTAAATTGCAATATTTTCCATAATAAAGATGTATAATTGATTAAGGAAACTAACTGTCGGGAGGTGATAGCTTGGCGATCATAGAAGTTAAAGATCTGAAGAAAACGTATAAGCTGGGAAACGAGAAGGTATACGCCCTCAAAAAGATAAACCTGAGCGTTGAAAGGGGCGAGATCTGCTGTGTTTTGGGAACGTCCGGTTCGGGAAAATCCACGCTTTTGAATATGCTTGCCGGCCTTGAAAAGCCGACGAGAGGAAAAGTCGTGATAAACGGAGTTGAGGTCACGGCGCTTTCCGAGAAAAAGCTGGCAAAATTCCGTCAGGAAAACTTGGGCTTCATTTTCCAGTCGTACAACCTTTTGAACCAGCTTACGGCTTTGGAAAACGTTTCAATGCCCTTGATGTTTAAGGGTGTGCCGAAGAAGCGCCGAGAGAGAATTGCCGCAAAGATGCTTAAAAACGTGGGACTTGCCGACAGAATGAAGCATAAACCCAATCAGATGTCGGGCGGCCAACAGCAGCGTGTCGGTATCGCCAGAGCTTTCGTCACCAAACCGAAGGTCATCTTTGCCGATGAGCCGACGGGCAACCTTGATTCACACACGACAGACGACGTAATGAGGCTGATGGTTGAAATGTGCCGAACACACGGTCTGACCCTTGTTCTTGTGACACACGACCTGGGCATCAGCGCTTATGCCGACAAGATAGTACATATAATCGACGGCGAGATAACCGCAGTCGAACCCAACGTTTCAAAATATGACCTTGAAAAGAACGATGCAGAGAGGATGAGCAATAATGAAAAATAAGCTTTTGGTGGCGGTAATAACCGTCGTATATATGGTCTTGTGCCTGAACGTCGGCGTGTTTGCCGCAGATGCCAACGCTCCGACGTATACCGTTGCGGGAGTTTACGGAAATTCCTTTTCTTCGGGCGGAACGTCCCTTATGACCGTTACCCTGCGCCCGCTGGGAACGTCTGCAGCGAGAGTCAGCGCAACGCTTACCTCTGCAAATGCAAACGTATCGGTCGATAGCTACACCGAGCAGGAAAGCTATGAGGCAATGCCCGTGTTCCGCTTTATCGTTTCTGCTCCCCTGAGTGCTGACGGAACTTACAGCCTGAGCCTTAACGTCAATATGTTCGATGAAACGGGCGCATATATCGGCTCGGACGTTCTGTCGATCCCCGTGACCGTTAAAAACGGCGTCAACGTTGAAGGCTTGGAGTTTACGTCGTTCAGCACCGACCCTGATATTATTGTGCCCGGAGATGAATTCTCTTTGGCGTTTATTATGAAGAACACCTGCGGCACCGATCTTGAAAACGTCAAGGTCAGTCTGCCCGGTCTTGACAATTCAAAATTCGTTATCGACGGCGGCTTTACTTATAAGACCGTAAACGTTGCGAACGGCGCAAACGTGGCTGTCGTGTTTGATATGATCGCCATGGACGGCATCAGCTCGGTAAGAGAGGCTGTCAGCGTTATGGCGGAGTATTCCATCGGCGGCAAGTCGTACAGCGCAGAAACCGACGTTGTTTTGAGCTGTGAGCCTGCGTCCGAGGAGGAATACACCTTGGGCGCTATGGATCTTACCGTCACCGACTATAGATCCAGCTCCGACAGAATTCGCCCCGACAGAGTTTTCACGCTTACGCTTTATCTTGAAAATTCGGGAAATGCGGATATCGAAAAGGCAAGAGTCAATGTTTTGAACCTTGACGGCACCAAGTTTGCCGTGAACGAAGGATTGACTTATCAGGACTTCAGCATTGCGGCGGGTGAAACGAAGAAGATCTCCTTCGAGCTTATCGGTTGCGACGGAATATCCTCCACCCGTGAGGTCCTGCCCGTTCAGATAAGCTACGGCGGATACAGCGACACGATCTATTGCACCCTTTCCTGCAAGCCTGCCGAGCAGACGCAGACTGATGCGGAGCAGGTGTTTGCCCCGAATATCATTATCACCGATTACGATTTCGGCGGCGAGTTCGTAACTGCGGGCTCAAAGTTCCCCTTGACTATCACCTTTGAAAATACTTCAAGCGACGCCACCATCGAGAATTTGAAGATAACCATCAACGGTGCGTCCTCATCCATCGACGGAAGCATTGCATTTTCCGCATCTAATTCGGCAAACAGCTTCTTCTTTGAAAAGCTTGACACAAAGGGCAGCGACAGCGTGACACTTGAAATGCTGGCGAAATCAGACGCTACTCCCAACAGCTATCCTATTGACATCTCTTTCTCTTATGAATATACGGCAAACGGCAAGCGATATCAGGCGAGCACCGTCAGGGAAACGATCAACATTCCGCTTCAGCAGGAGGACAGACTCGTTGTAAACGAGCCGTATTATCCGAGCTGGGTCGTATACGTGGGCGAGAGCTGTTACGTTTCCACGAGTCTTATAAATATGGGCAAGAGCGGCGTATATAACGTCACGGCTTCAATTGAGGGCGAAGGCTTCTCAATGACCGAGTATTCATATTACATCGGCAACATCGAGTCGGGCAGGGAAGAATACTACGACACCGAGATCTATCCCGAAATTGCCGGACAGATCAACTGCGAGCTGGTCATCACGTATGAAGATGCCAACGGCAACTCAAAGGAAAAACGAATTCCTTTCACCGTGAACGCTCAGGAAATGTATTTTGAAGACGTGTACTATGAAGAGCCTATCATCGACGAGCCGATTTATGAAGAGCCCGCTTCATCATCAAACTGGCTGAATCTTCCTCAGTGGGCTTGGTATGCAATCGGCGGCTCGGCATTGGCAATTCTCATAATCATTATTATCGCCGTTAGCGTCAAGAAGAAAAAGGCGCGTTTAGAGGTCGACGAAGACGATGAAGATATTTGATATCATTAAAATGGCCTTTAGAAATCTGTGGCGAAGAAAGGGCAGAACGTTGCTCACCGTAATCGGTGTCGTAATTGGCTCCTGCGCCGTAATCGTCATGATCTCTCTGGGTCTGGGTATGAATCTTGCCATGGACAATATGCTGGCGTCCTGGGGAGATCTTACCGCAATTACAATATATAATTACAGCTACGGCTCAAACAGCGATGCCGTTCCTCTGGACGATGCTGCCGTCGAGTCGATTAAGGCGATCGAAAACGTTTCTTACGTCGTTCCGAGGCTTCGTGTCGATTCAAATATGGTCACTATCTGCGCCGGCAGGAACGACCGCTACCGAATGGACTGGTGCGAGGTCTACGGAGTTGATTTCTCGTTGCTTGAGAAAATGGGATATACCACCGAAACGGGCGAATTCCCATCGGAGGGCGAGTATGCCTCAACGATAATCTTCGGAAACGAAACCGCATATAACTTCCGTGATACCCGAAAGCGTGGCGACAAGGCATACACCTGGAAGCAGTATTTAAGCGACGGAACCTATACCTTGCCGTTTATCGACCCGCTTGGCGAAACGATCCTCGTAGGCATCAACAACACCAAGCAGACGGATGACGACGGTTATTACCAATACGGCGGCAGAGGATATGAATATGAACTCGATTGTACGGCTGTTTTGCAGCAGGACCCCAACTGGGAAACGGTTTGGAGCGTGCTGGTAGATATTGACGTGGCAAAGGAAATGATCGCCGATTATAATAAGCGAAACGGCATCAAGGACGCAAGCGATCCGCAGTATACCTATCTCAAAGTCATTTGCGACGATATCAACGACGTTGAGGAAGTCGAAACGCAGATCGAAGCGATGGGATTTAACTGCTACAGTATGGCGGATACACGAAACGAAATGAAGGGCACGCTCAATATCATTCAGCTCGTTCTGGGTTGCCTTGCGGCAATAAGCCTGTTCGTTGCGGCGCTGAGTATTACCAACACGATGATAATGTCAATTTATGAGCGCACCAAGGAGATCGGCATTATGAAGGTCTTGGGTTGCTACGTCGGCAACATCCGCCTTTCGTTTTTGGTTGAAGCAGGGCTCATCGGTCTTTTGGGCGGTGTTATCGGAACGCTTTTGAGCTACGGCATATCCTTTGGTATGAACTACTTCGGCAAGGGTCTGATGTCGAGCTTACTAGGCACGATGTCCGACACACCCGTGTCGATAATTCCGCTTTGGCTGGTGCTTCTGGCGCTCGGCTTCTCAACGCTGATCGGCTTAATTTCCGGCTTCTCCCCCGCAAACAGGGCGGTTAAGATCAGCGCACTTGAGGCGATACGAAGTGAATAAAAGTGGCCGTCCCAGTGTGCGATAAAGGTCACTTTCGTGTCGGCCACTCCGAATTCGGCTTTTGCGACACTGTCGCAAACTTGCTCACGCAAGATCGCCGAATTCCCAACATTGTATAAAAAAGGACAGCAGTTTGCTGTCCTTTTGTACGTTATAGCCTTCCCCTTGAGGGGAAGGTGTCGGCGTACGCCGACGGATGAGGTGTTCGTCACTTATGATACTTCGACCCATTATTGATGGCAAACGCACGGTACGTCTGCTCCAAGCACACGACCCTTGCAAGCTGGTGCGGCAGGGTCATTTTTGAAATAGATAGCTTAAAGTGCGCCTTTTGCTTCACTCTGTCGCTCAGACCGAAGGAGCTTCCGATGATAATATTGAGCGTTCCGAACCCCGAAACACCTGCTTCGGCGATCTTTGCCGCAAGCTCCTCGCTTGAGAGCTGTTTGCCCTCAATACACATAGCGACGTTAAATGCGCCCTTTTGCTCGATATAGGGCATCATATCGTTGGCTTCATTTTCAAGGCACTTTGCGATCTCGCCGCTCGAGGGCTTATCCGAAAGCCTTGATTCGCTAAGTTCAACGACCTTAGCCGAACCG
>CAYWXA010000006.1:0-2061 GCA_964462175.1 uncultured Oscillospiraceae bacterium | reverse complement strand
CGAGGGCTTATCCGAAAGCCTTGATTCGCTAAGTTCAACGACCTTAGCCGAACCGTATGCTCCCAAACGCTTTACGTATTCGGCGCAGGCATCACGCCAGTAAGCCTCTTTAAGCTTGCCGACACAGATAATATTGACTTGCATCAGAATGTCACCGCCAATCCGTTAGTTTCAACGGGCGCAATATGCAAAACATAATCCCTGTCACGCACGAATTCATCCCCCAATTCACGCAAAAGAGTGTTTTGCGCAATTATCGGAGTGTTGTTTTCCTGACTCAGATGCCCGAGAATTATGGTTTTCGTTCCGTTTTGAAGCAGTCTTTTGACCTCCCGTGCCGAGTCGCAATTTGACAGATGCCCCTGACGGGAGGCGATTCGCTGTTTGACCTGATAGGGATAGGGGCCCGATTTTAGCATATGCTCGTCATAGTTCGACTCAAGCAGCACAAGATCCGACCCCAAAAGCTCTCGGTCGATCTCGTCCGTTACGTACCCCAAGTCGGTGCAGATGCACATAGTCTTGCCGTCGGGGGTGTAAATCTTATATCCCAGACTGCCGAAGGCGTCGTGGGGAGTGTTAAATCCCGTAACTCTGAAGCCGCAGCCGACCACTTCACGGTCACGCATCTCGATAGTCCTGCAGGCAGGCGAGATGTGGTCGTGCCTGATTAAAAACTCAAGCGTTGCTTCGCTTGCAATTATGGGAACAGGGCGATGGTTTGTGAAAACCTTCAGCCCTGCGATGTGATCAGTATGATCGTGTGTAACAAAAATGGCTTTAACGCTGGTTTCATCCAGATCGTTTTGTCTGAGTGCGTTTACCAACCGCTTACAGCTTACGCCTGCATCGATTAAAATTCCGCCCTCCCGTGAGCCAATAAAGCTCGAATTTCCCGAGCTTGATGAGAAAAGGGGATATACCCTTGCCAAAAAAACACGTCCTTTATTTTATCAGCCGACCATTCTGGTGGTATCGTAATCGGTGACACGCTTGATATCAGCGCCCAGCGATCTGAGCTTATCCTCGATATTTTCATATCCTCGCTCAATGTGATAGATATTTTCAATTACGGTCGTGCCCGATGCCATCATACCTGCAATTACGAGCGCCGCACCTGCTCGAAGGTCGCTGGCACGAACGGTTGCGCCCGTAAGTCCCGAAACGCCCGTAATGAGTGCGGTGGTGCCCTCAACGGTTATTTCAGCGCCCATGCGTCTAAGCTCGCTGACGTATCTGAAACGGTTGTCAAAGATATCGTCGGTCACGATGCTGGTTCCGTTCGCAACCGTCAGCAGTGTTGAAAACTGCGGTTGCATATCTGTCGGGAAACCGGGGTGGGGCATCGTCTTGAGGTTGGTCTTCATAAGGGGGCCTTCAACGAAAACGTGAACGCTTTCGTCATATTCCTCAACAGTCACGCCGACCTTGCGGAGCTTTGCGGTGATAGATTCAAGATGCTTCGGAATTACGTTCTTGACCCAGACGTCGCCTTTGGTTGCGGCGGCTGCCGCCATATACGTTCCCGCCTCGATCTGGTCGGGAATGATGGCGTAAGTTACGCCCTTTAAGAACTTAACGCCTCTGACCTTGATAACGTCGGTGCCTGCGCCCATAATGTCAGCGCCCATGGAGTTTAAGAAGTTTGCAAGGTCAACGATGTGGGGTTCCTTTGCGGCATTTTCAATAACGGTCAGACCGTCCGCCTTAACTGCGGCAAAGAGGGCGTTAATTGTTCCGCCGACGGTGTTGATGTCAAAATAGATCTGGTTGCCCAGAAGCTCGTCCGCACGCAGGCTTACAACGCCGCCGTCGATAGAATGCTTTGCGCCGAGGGCATTGAACGCCTTGAGGTGCTGATCTATCGGTCTGTCGCCGAGGTCGCATCCGCCGGGCATCGGAACGTCAGCCTTGTGGAATCGACCCAAAAGGGTGCCCAAGAAATAGCTTGATGCACGCATACTGCGGGCAAGCTCATAGGGAACGACGGGGTCGGAAATTCCACGGGTGTCTATTCTGATTTCGTTTTTGCCCAAAATTTTGATAGATGCGCCCATTTCG
>CAYWXA010000005.1:27594-43177 GCA_964462175.1 uncultured Oscillospiraceae bacterium | reverse complement strand
TGTAGGACTTGAAGATACATACACGCAGTAACAATATCCGTAAACTTTTGTAAATCGAATAGTTCCTCATCAAAATAGTGCGCTGCTTCAATGGATATAACTCTATAGTCCTCTGATATTTCTATCTTATCAAGCCCATCTACATAGGGATTATTAACAGCCTTTAAATAATTGTCTCTTAATCCATTAAACATTGCTTGCCAAGTAATTATTTGAACAAGGTCCCCATCATCATTGATATATCTGAGTTCAGAATTATCCGCTATTGCACTTTCCACGCTCTGTCCGGTCATATATTCAAGAAATGTCGGATCGTATACAATTTCGCAGTAAACGGCCTCGTAAGGCTTAAGATTGCCAATTTCCTCTCGCCAGTTCGGAAATTTGTGATTCCGAATTGCAGTTCTTGCAGCTAAAAATAGGGCAATAGCCAAAAAAACAAAAACTAGCAAAAAGACAAAAATATATTTTATAATACTTGGTTTCTTTCCTGAGGCTATAGACATAAGCGCACTCCATCATTAATAGTAAAACGATTCGAACATATCGACTAGTTTATTAATATCCGTGTGATCAATTCCACCGCCAGACGGATCGACATTACTTACAGGGTTACCATTAGCATATGCAATGCGTAATTTAATTCTCATTTACATATTCATCGATCAACGCATTTTGCTCTTCAAGGTAGTAATCGAATGTATCACGGTAGCTTTCCTTAAGCTGAGCCCATGTTGATTCGTTAAGCTTGCCACCGTCACGAAGATTGTTGTATGCGGCATCAAGCTGGCTGGTGAGGTTGCCGTTGTAATACATCTGAACATTGCTCTTTGCAAGCTCATAGCATGTGTCATACATTTCAAGCATCTCGTCAGTCCAAAGGTAAGTTTCTTTGAGCTGTTTGCGGTCAATGCTAATGACTGTGGGATCGATGATCTTGAATCTCTCGCAAGAAGCTAAAAGCGCAACGCCTTCGGGATTTTCAGCACCCGAAACTATCATATATCCTGTGGGAACAGATGCAAGGTAGTAGTTGCCGTCGCCGTTTTCATATCTGGGCAAAGGAACAAACATAAGCTCGTTCGCTTCAACATCGCCCCAAACTGCGCCGATCTCATCAACAGGGCCAGTGAATTGCGAGGCTTCGGCAATATAGAAGAGTGTCAAGCCCGATTTAACACCGTCGCCTGTAATATCGCTGCGGTTATTTGATTTGTAAACAGAGTAGTATGTACAGCTGTTTTTGCCCAACTCGTAGATCATGTTGTTAGCAATTTCAAGGATCGGACTGTCAAGATTGGAATAGAAGTTGCCGTTTTCATCCATCTTAATGAGCTTTTCTCCCGTTGCCTGCTGCAAGAGCGCATCATGCCAGCCGTAACCGTCAAGGGCAAATCTATCTGCATCGGGATCAGAAAAGTCCAGGCACATATCATAGAACACGTCCCACGTCCATTCGTCGTTGTAATAAAGCTCCGCGGGATCATCAAAGCCCCATTCTTCAATTACTCGTCTGTTGTACGGAACGACGTGTCGGAACGTAACATCGGTGACGATCGCAAAATGCTCATCGCCCAAAGCGAAATATTCGCCCGCATCCGCCATGCCTTGCCAAAGCGGATCATCATAACTCATATAGTCATCAACAGGTTGGAACGTTCCCTTGATGCAATACATCGGGAAAGTAGCGGCAGAGCCCGTTCCAGCAGGATAAAAGTCAGGACTGGTTCCTGCCAAAATCAAGTTTGCAAGGTCGGTGTAACGATTGGAATATGTAGTTTCGATCCACTCAATCTCACAGCCGTACTTCTCGGTAAAGGTGAAGTAACCGGTGTTCACAACTTCGTTTTCTGCATAATTGTGGAATCCGTCATACCAAGAAAACCACTTGATAGTCGTTCCGGAAGCAACGGTATCATTAGCGTCGGGAAGCTTAATTCCGGCAGCAGCTAAAATTGCTTCAGAGTCTTCTGTTGAAAGTGTAAGCTTGATTATTTCACGCTTATTGGAGCCACAGCCCACAAGCGCAAAAACCATAAGTAAAACAAGTATAAGTGCAATGAATCTTTTCATGATATCATCCTTTCTGATAATCTCTCAATTTTAGTATATCACCATAAATTTTGAACTTCTTTGCTTTTTTTATTATTTTTCTTGCAAAATCAATGTAATTTTATTGCACTTTGTACAGCTTTATTGTATAATCCTAAGTGAAGATGAGGTGTTGATAGTGCAAAACGATTACATAATTGATTCTATAAACGATGATATTCTTTGTATGTTCAAAAAGAACATAGGCTTTCAGAATAATCCATATCACCGTCACAACGGATATGAAATATATCTTTTTTTAGGCGGAAGCATATATTTAAATGCTGAGGACAAAAGTTTCAAGCTCAATCCGGGTGATGTTATTTTATTGCCTCCATCAACTACCCATAACATGAGAAGTGCTGACGACGGCACAAGCTATTACGAACGTGTTATTTTAAATGTTAAGCAATCGGTTTTCGAAAGACTTTCCACTCCCCATACCGACTTAAGCAGTTGTTTTTACGAGCGCAGCGCCGAGCCTATTCATTTAAGTGATAATGAAGTTAAGCAGTTTTGCGAGCTTTCGCAAAGGATAATAGACGCCAAAGAGCGCAAGTGCTTTGGCGCCGATGTTGAAATTGATGCATGCATGATGCTATTGCTGATTTTGCTAAACTCATCGAGCAGATCTGTACAGATACCCAGAAAGAACATCATGCCACAGATAGTTAAGGATGTTATGCGTTATATCAGCGATAATTTAGCCGAGGACTTGAGCCTAACCAAACTTTCGGAAACTTTCTATCACAACTCGACATATATAAGCAGTCTTTTCAAAAAGCACACGGGGCTTACCCTAAGAGAATATATAATAGATCTTAGAATTGAGGAAGCAAAAAGACTGCTTCTGAGCGGTGCAAATGTTTCTGATACCTGCCATAAATCGGGATTTTCGGATTATTCTAACTTTATAAGAACCTTTACAAAGGCTACGGGAATATCTCCCGGCAAATATGCAAAAAGCATTAAAAAGTAAGATTCTAAGCGGTAGCACCATTAATCGGCGACTGCCGCTTTTTGAATAATCTGCAATGTAAATCAAAAGAATTGCAAAGAAAATATAATTTAAGGAATATATAATTAAATTAAAAACTTGAACAGGAGGAATGAAGATGCGCTTAACTAAAAAAGCTTTAATGCGCTTTTTCGTGATGATTATGGCTATACAAATGTGTTTGACTCTCTCATCCTGTGCTGTAGAGGCTGATGCCGAATTCGCACTTGCTGATGGATATGTTGTCCGCACGACCGATTTTAACGACGGTTGGCTGTTTGCACTTGAACCCGAAGGAAAAGTTCAGAATTTCGATTATGACGACAGCGAGTGGAGAGAGCTTGATTTGCCGCACGACTGGAGCATTGAGCTTGATTTCGACAGCAGTATTCCAACAAGTGTCGGCGCACTTGAAGGCGGTACAGGATGGTATAGGAAGCATTTCATCTTACCTGAAGAATACACAGGCAAGCGAATTAACATCGACTTCGATGGTGTTTATATGAACAGCCGTTTGTATGTAAACGGGAAGCTTATAGGCAATTATCCCAACGGCTATGTTTCTTTCTCATTTGATATAACCGATTATGTTGTTTGCGACGGAATTACCGATAACGTGATTGCGGTATTTGTAAACAATCCGACCTACAGCGATGAAATGACAAGCCGTTGGTATTCAGGCAGTGGTATTTACCGTGATGTTCACTTAACTGTTACCGACAATATACATATCGAGCAATACGGCACACAGATAAGAACTCCTCAAATTGCAGATGAAATCAGTTCGGGCAAGGTAAGCGTTGAAGCTATAACTACAGTTGAAAATGAATCAGACACAGTTGTCAGCGTTCAGGTACGTTCAACAATATTAAACTATGACGGCACTGTGCTTGATGGCGCTCAGCCAGTGATAAGCGGCAAAAAGAGAATATCCGGAGGTGAAAGCCTATCTATTGAACAAAATTTAACTGCAAATAATCCCAAGCTTTGGTCGGTAGACGAGCCTAACCTCTATTTAATGAAAACAGAGGTCATTATTGACGGCGTTATTGTTGACATTTATGAAACCCGCTTTGGATTTACATGGAGCGAGTTTGATGCTGACAAGGGCTTCTTCCTTAATGGCGAGTGGATGAAGATTAACGGCGTTTGCCTTCACCATGACCAAGGCGCATTAGGTGCAGTCGCTAACGAATCCGCCTTTGAACGCCAAATAAGAATCATGCAGGAAATGGGCGTTAATGCTATAAGAACTGCGCACAATGCTGCTGATCCCGATTTTATCCGTCTTTGTGATGAAATGGGCATGATGGTATTTGAGGAATCATTTGACACATGGTGGGAAGGCAAGAACGAGCAGGATTACGGCAAGATTTGGTTTGAAGCAGACTGCACTTATCCCGATGTAGAAGACGGCGTGACATGGGGCGAATTTGATGTTAAACAAATCGTCAAGCGAGACAGAAACTGCCCGTCTATAATTATGTGGAGCGTTGGAAACGAGTGCAATGAAACATCATCTTTAGAAGGCGCCGAGTTTGCTGCAACGATCAATGCTTGGGTTAAAGAGGTCGACACCGATCATCCTGTAGCAATGGGTGAGAATAAATATAAGCTCGATTGGAGCAACAAGGATTATCTAACTCAGTCTATTGATAACTTGGATCTTGCGGGCTTAAACTATGGCGAAATGTGGTATGACACGCTACATGAGGAAAATCCCGAATGGAAGCTGTTTGCATCCGAAACCTCTAATGCATTTAAATCCAGAGGATTCTATTCCGATCCTTGGATAAACGGCAACCATGTTGTTGATAACGTAATGGGCAATCAGGCAACAGATATTACAAAGGGTCAGGTTTCATCATATGATAACTCATCTGCACGTTATGGCAGAACCGCCACCGAAGCTTGGATATACAACAGAGACCGTGAATTTATCGCAGGCGAATTTGTTTGGACAGGGTTTGATTATATAGGTGAACCAAACCCACACTATGTAACCTCAAAGAGCTCATACAGCGGAATTGTAGATACTGCAGGCTTTGAAAAGGATGAATACTACCTCTACCAAAGCGTTTGGACAAGTGTTGAAGAGAACCCGATGGTGCATATAATGCCACATTGGAACTGGGAAAACGAAGCATTGCGAAAGAAAGTTACTTATCCTGAAAAAACTGAACTTGCATACTTAGATGAGGGCGAGATAGTAAATTACGGCAATGAGGATGTTGGAAAAATTCCGATAAGAATCTATTCAAACGCACCCAAGGTTGAGCTTTTCTTGAACGGCGAGTCACTTGGTACCAAGGAATTTGCACAGATGGTTACAGATTATGGCTTAGAATATCAGCAGCAGTCCGAGGATAGTGACAGACTATATCTTGAATGGGCGCTCGAATGGGAATATGCAGTTGGTACAACGCTCGAAGCTGTAGCATATGACAAAAACGGCAACGAGGTTGCTCGTGACAAGGTCGTAACCGCAGGAAATGCAGCAGCCCTTATCGCCACTCCCGAAAAGGAAGAAATCATAGCCGACGGCAAGAGTCTTTGCTATATCGAGGTCGATGTGCTGGATGAATTCGGAAACTTCGTTCCGACAGCAAGTAATGAAGTTACATTCACCATTGAAGGTGACGGTGTTATCGTTGGCGTTGATAATGGCGACCCTGTTTCACGAGAGAGATATAAAGACACAAACGGCGTTTGGAAAAGAAGTGCCTATAGCGGCAAGGTTTTGGTTATAGTTCAGTCAACAACCGATAGCGGAAGCTTTACATTAACGGCATCGTCGAGCGGATTGGAATCAAGCAGTGTCACGGTCAGTACAGTAAGTTCAAAAGAATAGGCTTTAGTGATCGAACCTGATACCACGTCAGCATTAACGAATCTCTTGAGAGTGGGACAACACCTTTTTCATATTAAGCCGCTCCCAAAACAGATATTCGTCCCACTCTTTCTACTCATATAGGCTGAAAAAACAGAAAAATGTTCCTATTCCAAATACAATTATACCGCATTATGCGCAAATTGTCACTATCCTCACAACATTTTTAGCGGCAAGTGGAAATGATATTTCATTTCCACTGCTGCTTTGTTTTATATATTGCCCCAAAGAGTTGTACCCCTCGGGAATTCCCAAGGGGTACTTTGAGGTGCTATTTGAAACAATGAAGAAAATTGCTTATTATCTTCTCTTGCTGATTACGGCAATTGCCATAGCCAATACAGCGGGAACTGCTGCGAGAGCAAGACCGGTATCGGCGGGCTCTTCTTCAACAGGAGTTTCAACTGCAGGGGTTTCCTCAACTGCGGGTTCTTCCTCAACTGTGGGAGTCTCTTCAACAGCGGGAGTTTCTTCAACAGCGGGAGTTTCCTCGACTGCGGGAGCTTCGGTGTCACCGGTAAGCTCAAGAGTATACTGAACGCCAAGGTATGTATCCCAGCTGTTAACGATGAAGTCAACAACAGTACCTGCGCCGTATACGGGGATCACGAAGTCAACGGTCTGACCTGCGCCGACTTCAGCCAGCCATGTTGCGCTTCCCCAGTTGTTGCCCTCGGTGTCGGTAACTTCGTCACCGTCAACGTCAACGCCCCAGGTTACGGAAGCGCCGCCCCAGTCATGATAATGAACTGTTCCGTCGGGAGCAGTAACCTTGATGACCTGGCCGCACCAGTCGTTCCAGCCTGCGCCGTCCTGAATGGCGCCGTCTTTCCAGGAAGCTTCTTCATAAACGAAGTCCAAAATGGTAACGGTTGCGGTAAGCTCGGTGACGTCACCGTTTACAGTGTAGGTGTAAGAAGGGGTCTTTGCATCGGTATACACCATATCGACAGCGAAAACAGAAACGGTCAATGCCATTGCCATCAAAACTGCCGCGATTGCGAGTGTAAGCTTTTTCATGTTTTATTTCCTCCAAAAAAAGTTTTTTGCGATTGCTCATCGAGCAAAACACATAGGCAAAAATTCGCCGCAGCTTAATTATAGCAAGAATTGAAAGGTTTCAAAATTCAAAAACGTGCATAATCTGATAAGCTTTTGCCCATTTTTTCGCAAAGAGTTGTACCCCTCGGGAATTCCCAAGGGGTACTTTGAGGTGATATGCGAAAACATTATGAAGATTGCTGTTTACTTTGCGAATTCCCAAGCGTCCAATACGATATCCTCGCCTGAGAATACGATATAGAAGCCGTGCTCGCCGTTGGGAAGATTAACGTTGTCGGTATAAACGGTTGTCAGCTCATCGCAATCAAATTCAATCGCCGCAGCAACGTCGCCTTCTTTTGAGTCAAGGCGGATCTCAATTCTGCCCCTGCCCTTGACAGATGCCATAAACTTGGCGGTGTCCTTAAATTCTGCGCCCTTAATATATAACCAAGCGCCTGAAGTCTTGCTTATTGCACTTACGTTGTTGAGCTCGCCGTCCGATTCAATATATCCGATATCTGCCGAGGTGTTAGCCTCTGTTCCGCAATGCGCATAGTAGGGGTCAAGAGGCTCGATCTGCTCTGCGCCCTCGAAGGAAGCGCCGCAAAGCTCAATTTCAAGCTTGCGCTCGTTAACTTCAATGTTATCCGCCAAAAGGCTTCTGAAGCCGCCGCCGATTCCCATATCCTTTTCAAGGATATTAGCGTGGGAAAAGATATAATACTGTCCTTTATATTTGTGCAAATGGGTGTGGTTGTTGGAATATCCCAAACCTACCTCGCCGGGGTTGAGGAAATAGTGGCCTCTATATTCCCAACTGTCAGAATCCAAAGGGGTCTTTGTGGTCATATATGCCATTGAGCAAGCCGCCGGAGCATCATATTTTTCTTCTTCCCAAACCGTGCGCTCAGACCAACTGGTATTATACGTATAAACATAAGTGCCGTTAATATAGTTAAGCTCGCTTGCTTCAAAGAGATAGTATGTGGGGATCACGGCAAACTCCGATGCAAAGGATATCATATCCTCGCCAAGCTGAACGATTCTTGCCGAGCCGGGCATATATTCGCTTCCGCTTGCGCCGACACCTGCGCCGAAGGAGAGCCAGCCCACGCCGTTATCATCAATTACAACGCCCGGGTCAAAGGGGTTGGGGCAATCGCCCAGACCGGGAGTGTCAAAGTTGATTAAAGGTCTGCCCAAAGGGTCTGTCCAAGGGCCGAGCGGGTCGGTCGCCGTCAAAACGCCCACGCCGCATCCGCTGTTGGAATAGTAAAGATAAAAGTGTGTCAGGCCGTCCTCTTCAACTCTTGACGTGATCGTCGGCGCCCACGATGCAATGATATAAGGCGAGATCTCGCCGACGGGAATCGTGCCGTGATACGTCCAGTTGACCATATCTTCAGTTGAGAATATTACCAACGACTTGATGTATCCGTACGTATTCTTGCCATCTTCGCCGACTGCTTCATACTGCTGGTGGTCGTTTGTGCCGAAAACATAAAGCCTGCCGTTATATTCAACAGCCGTGGGGTCTGCGCAGAAAACCGTCGTTGATATCGGGTTGTTTTCCGTCTTACTCTTATGTCCCGACTTGATGACCGAGTCGACCGTCAAATTAAGGTTAATGGATTCCACCGTTTCTCCTCCTGCCAACGTGGGTCTTTCAATTTCGGCTGTGTTGCCGTCCTTAGTTGCGCATCCGCCAAGCAGAAAGGCGCACGTAAGTGCTATACATAATAATCTTGTCAGCCTCACTCAACCACGTCCTCTTTCTTTTGAAAATCACTTTCGCCTTTTGCTGCCGAGTTGCGGTATTCGGTGGGGGTGTATCCCGTGCGCTCCTTGAACTGGGTCATAAAGCTATATTCGCTTTTATATCCGCACATTCTGGATATCTCCGCAATGCTCAGACTGCTGCCGCTTAAACGACGCTTCGCCCGTTCAATTCTTCCCGAAATAACGTCGTTGATAATGCTGACGCCAAACGTCTTTTTATAGTTGTGCTGCAGACTTGAACGGCTCATTCCAACGAATTTTGCCATTTCAGAAACGTTCATCGTCTTGTCCGGTTCGTCATATATCATTCGTCTTAAATTGATCAGTGACGAGCGTACGTCGCTGACCGATGAGCGCTGGGTTTTTGAACGGCAGAGAGCCAGCCTTGAAAGCTTGATCAGCAAAAGCTCGGTATAGTTCACCTTTGCCTGCTCATTGTAGGTTTCTGCGGAGTAGTGCTCATAGGTTATGTTCAGAATAATGTGGGAAATATCTTCCACGTTTCCCAAATAAACAGGCTCGTCCAGCACAAGTCCCATGCTCTTTAAACGTGCAACGTCCTCATCTTCCATGGTGAAATAAAACCAGTCGTCACAGTAAACATCCTCAAGTGCGGTGTAATAGCAGGGCGTGTTCGGAGAAAAGATGATGTACGATCCCTTTGCGACCTTGTACTTACAGTCGTTGACAATAAACAGCGCCGACGATTTTATCAGTAAAAACAAATAGCTTCCCGGGCCGTTTGGTCTGTCCATAACAAATTGACTGTCGTGAGAATGGTTATATCCGACTGAACCGATATTTATCATTTTTGTCCCTCCCAATTCCAATTCAGGGAATCTTCATCATAAATATTTTTGCACGTTTTCTAAGTTAATGCAATACTAATATGCGCATCTTGTTATATATTAATGTGCAAATTCTTCAGCTTTGGACTTATTGAGTATATCTTTATTTGCACAATATTGTAAAGACGTGCGTTGATACGTATTTCCCGTGAGAATCACTGACATTGCACGTTGTATCAGCAAGTATATCACGTCAGTAACACCATTTCAAGAAGCCTCCCCCTCCCCTTCCATTATTTACATTTGCATAGGAGTGGCAAATATGGTACAATGTAGTTGTCCTCGAGAGACAAAAATCTAATCAGGAGGTACTACAAGATGTGCAATTGGTTCACTAACATTTTCAACTGCGGCAGCTCTAACTCGAACTGCGGTATCTGGCAGGTCCTCTGTCAGATCTTCGGCATCGGCTGCTGATCGACACTACATACGAGAACAGACGTAACATACACCTTACGGCTCTGCTTTTTGCGGAGCCGTTTTCTTTATATAAAAATGCTTTATGCTATTGATTTACAACGCTAAAAGTGGTATGATTAAAGAACTGATGTAAAAATTTTCAACAGGAAAGTGAGTAGTTAGAAATGCTGTTCGGCAAACACATTAACAGATATTATATCAGATACTTGCCCGCCCTGCTTTTGGGCATTCTTTCGCTTATTGCCGTTGACTACGCTCAGCTTACCGTGCCTGAGCTTTACAGAACGGTTATAAACGGAATGAACGACGGCGAGGTTTTGGTTGACGGCGTGATGATGGAATTCAATATGGATTTCCTTCTGGACCGCATCTGTCTTCCGATGATATTCATCATTTTGGCGATGGTTGTGGGAAGATTCCTTTGGAGGATCTGCTTCTTCGGCTCTGCGATCAAGGTCGAAACCGACCTGCGAGGAAGAATGTTTGACCATTGCAAGGACCTTTCCCAGCAGTATTATCAGGTCAACAAGGTGGGCAATATGATGTCGCTTTTCACCAACGACCTTGAAACCGTGCAGGACTGCTTCGGTTCGGGAATTCTTTCCTTCTGCGACGCGCTGTTTTTGGGACTTTTAGCCATTTCAAAGATGGCAAATATGAACCTGCTTTTGACGTTCTTTGCTCTTATCCCTATGGCCTTGCTTCTTACGGCAGGTCTTATCCTGAGCAAATATATGACCAAAAAGTGGGCGACCAGACAGGAAGCGTTTTCAAGTCTTTCCGACTTTTCGCAGGAAAGCTTTGCCGGCATCGCAGTAATCAAGGCGTTCGTTAAAGAAGCCAAAGAGCTTTTGGCTTTTAAAAAGCTCAACCGCTTCAATGAGAACGCAAACGTTGAATATACGAAGCTTTCCGTTTCTTTGAACATAACCGTTACCCTCTTGGTAGAATCGGTCATATGCGTAATTCTGGGCTACGGCGGATATCTGGTATATTCGGGCGTGTTCAACGCAGGACAGCTCGTTGAATTCATCGGATATTTCAACGCTATCGTTTGGCCCGTTATGGCGATCTCACAGCTGATTGAAATGCGCTCAAGAGGCAAGGCGTCTTTAGACAGAATCTCCGAGCTTTTGGATACACAGCCGGACGTTGTTGATGCACCCGACGCAACAGACGACAGACCCATTTCGGGCGATATTGAATTTAAAAACCTGACGTTCAGATACCCTACGGGAGAATACGACGTTTTGAGCGACGTTTCGCTTAAGATAAATGCGGGCGAAAACGTCGGTATCATCGGCAAAACGGGCTCGGGCAAGACCACACTTGTTGACCTTATTTTGCGTACGTACAACATTCCCGACGGAACGCTTTACCTCGACGGCAGAGATATCAACAAGATCCCCATCAAGACGGTCAGAGAATACTGTGCATACGTTCCTCAGGACAACTTCCTGTTCAGCGATACCATTGAAGCGAACATTGCTTTTGCCACCGACGGCGGAACTCACCAAGACGTTGAAAATGCGGCAAAGATGTCGGACGTTCACACGAACATTTCAGAGTTTGCCGAAGGATATGACACCGTTCTGGGCGAGCGAGGCGTGACCGTTTCGGGCGGACAGAAGCAGAGAATCTCGATTGCCCGTGCAATTATGAAGGACGCTTCCATTCTTATTTTGGATGACTCGGTTTCTGCGGTTGACGTCAAGACGGAAAAGTCGATTCTTTCAAACCTGCGTGAAGTGAGAAAGGGCAAGACGACCATACTCATTGCGCACAGAATTACGACGATTGAAAATATGGACAAGATAATCTTCATTGACGACGGCAAGGTCGTGGCTGTAGGTAAGCACACCGACCTTTACGAAAGCTGCCCCGAATACAGAACTATGGTCGAGCTGCAAAGACTTGACGACCTTGAGAAGAACACCGACAAGGAGGTAAATTGATATGTATGAATTTTATCCTCTTTTGACGGTGGGTGCGATAGTCGGAGTGTTATCGGTGATCTTCGTCGTGGCATACGCTATGATCAAGGACAAGAAGGAAGCGATCGGCTTTGACCGAAATATGAAGGACTCGGAGATAATTAAAAGGCTTATTCAATATGCAAAGCCTTTTAAGGCGCAGTTCGGCATCGTTTTGCTGGTAATGCTGTTCTCTATAGCATACGACGTCATCTCCCCTGCTCTTGTCGGCAAGGTCGAAGAGATGATCAAAGACGATTTTGAGCTTTCGGCACTTTATTCTTACGTGCTTATCTATGCGGGAATACTCGTCGTTTCCCTCATCTGCTCCTACGTTCAAGCGGTAGTTTTGCAAAGGACCGGTCAGAGGATCCTTTCAAATATCCGTCAGGATCTTTTCACACACATTGAAAGCCTTTCCCACGCACAGCTTAACAATATTCCCGTCGGCAAGCTCGTAACGAGAGTTACAAACGACACCAACGCCATTTCGATGATGTTTACAAACATTATTGTAAACCTCGTTAAGAACACCTTTGTGATCGTGGGCGTTTTGGCGGCAATGCTGACGGTAAACTATCAGCTTACGCTGATGGTGCTCTGCTTCGTGCCCTTCATTTTGCTTTTCACCATTATTTTCAGAAAGTTCTCAAGAAAAGCATTCCGCAAGGTTAAGGATGGCACAACGGATATCAACACCTTCCTTTCGGAGCACCTTTCGGGTATGAAGATAATTCAGGTCTTTAACCGCGAGGAGCGCAAGAAGGCAGAGTTTGATGAGAAAAACATTAAGCTGGGAAAATCGAAGAGAGAGCAGATTTTCACCTTCGGTGTTTTCAGACCCATTGTTTATATGCTTTATATCTCCAGCATTCTGTGCCTGCTTTATCTGGGAGGACGGGGATATATTAAAGACGTTGAATTTATGGGACAGACCCTCACAAGCGGAACGGTCGTTACGTTCTATTTATACATATCGAAGTTCTTTAACCCGATTCAGAACCTGGCGGAAATGTTCAACTGGCTCCAGTCGGCAATGGCATCGAGTGAGAAGATCTTCACGATCTTCGACATCGTGCCGGAGATCGTTGACTCTCCCGATGCAATCGAGCTTGACGAGGTCAAAGGCGATATCGAATTCAAGAACGTCTGGTTTGCATATAACGAGGGCGAATGGGTACTTAAAGACGTCTCATTTAAGGTGAATGCGGGCGAGACGGTTGCATTCGTCGGCTCGACAGGCTCGGGCAAGACCACCATTTTGTCGCTCATCTGCCGAAATTATGACATTCAGCAGGGCGAGATCCTCATCGACGGAATCAACATCAAGAATATCAAGATCGCATCCTTGCGAAAGCACTTCGGACAGATGCTTCAGGACGTTTTCCTCTTCTCGGGAACAATAAGATCAAATATCGTATTGCGCGAGGATAGCTTTACGGACGAAGAAATTATGGAGGCTTGCAGATATGTAAATGCTGACAAGATTCTGGCAAAGCTTGAAAACGGATTGGACGAAGAGGTGCGTGAGCGAGGAAACAACTTCTCCGCAGGTCAGCGCCAGCTTATTTCCTTCGCAAGAACAATTATTCACAAGCCTGAGGTTATGATCTTGGACGAGGCGACTGCAAACATCGACACCGAGACGGAGGTCTTGATTCAGGATTCACTCGAGAAGATGATGAACATCGGCACGCTTTTGATCGTTGCACACAGGCTTTCGACCATTCAGCACGCAGATAACATTATTTATCTTTCTCACGGCAGGATCATCGAGCAGGGCTCGCACGCAGAGCTTCTTGAAAAGAAGGGACGCTACTACGGGCTGTATATGCTGCAGTATGATAAGCAGAAACTGAAAAAGGGCGAATAGAAGAAAAAATCCTCCCCAACGGGAGGATTTTTTATGAAGCATTTCGCTTACGCTCAATATGAAGCTTGGGCTTCGCACAATATGAAGTTAAGAGGTGGGAGAGCGGAGGGGCGTCTGCGAGGGGTGGCACGCAAGTGCCGTCCGAGCAGGTGCCCCGGAGCGGTAAGGTTAAGCAGTTTTATATTATTGACTGGCAACAAAATTTGTGATATAATGACACAAGATTATTTTTTGCGAGGTAATGGCAAATGAACAACAATGCAAATCTCTTTTCAGACACCGAAGACACCAAGCTTAAACGGTTTTTAAAGGGCAACAACATTTATATGATGTTGGGCGCCGCTATCGTTTCTTTCTTGATATTCATTTTGACACTGATCCCTATTATCAACATCAATTCCAATATCAACACCGCAAAGAATCTTATGAACATCCACGAAATCGACGTCTACACCGATCTGCACGATCAGTACGTTCAGGGCGACGTCTATAAGTTCATCGGAAGACTCGGATATATCGCCGCAAGTGAAGCCGCCGCAACCGAATATTATTATCTGATGTATTTGGATAATGCCGACGGCAACCAGTATGCAGTTTTGGTCGAAGTTCCCATCGCAGGAGATGCCGATCTTCAGGATATCGTCACGGCATACCTCAACTATGCAAAGGATCCCGATGCGGGATATCAGGGAAACATCATTGAGATCGGCGGAAGATTCAGAAAAATGTCTTCAAATGAAGAAACTCTCTTGTCGGAAGGTCTTACCAAATGCGCCGTAACCGTCCCCTATCTTACGTTTACGCTTGAGGTCGGTCAGCTCCCCGAAGCGAGCCAGACCGTTGCATATTACTTCTTCTGCGTGCCCTTCGGAATCGTGATGATTATTTCGATCGCTTTGTTCATTTACGGTCAGAAGCTTGAGGCAAAGCGTGAGAAGGCAAACGAAAGTCCTTATCCTTATTTGAACAGAAAGAAAAAGTAGAGGTAATTATAAGCCCTGCAGTTATCTGCGGGGCTTTTCGTTTGCGCTCCGAGCGGCAGCCTGCGGGTCCTGTAGGACCCGCACTTCGCGCCGCAGGCGCGAAGAAGTCCCTGTTCCGCAGGAACAGGGACTTGGCTGCTGCGTGTGCGGGCGATGCGCCGCAACTGATAATCATTGAAAAACGGCGCCCGAAATAATCGGACACCGTTCCAAAGCTGTTTAAATCATGCAAACTGCCAAGAGTCGAAGGTGAATTCGCCGCCGCAGACAAGATAGAGGTCGTGTACGCCCTCTGTGCTCTTGCTGATATCATTTACAACGGTGACGAAGTCAGCGGAATCAAACTGAAGGGTGCAAACTGCTTCTGCATTTACATCATCAAGTCTGACTTCAACTGCGCCCTTTCCGAACAGAGTTGCGGCAAACTTAGCGGCGCCGTCAGCGAAATCAACACTCTTGAGCGCGATGTAGCTTCCGTCGGTGACGGTTGCCCTAAACTGTGCATCATACTTAACGCCTGCGGAGTGTGCGCTGGTGTTGGCGGAGTTGACAGCGTAAGGGTCGAGGTTTTTAAGCTGAGCGCAACCGCTATCGGTCATCTTGCCGGGCTTGATCACAACTGCGGATTCATCGACCTCGATTTCATCAACACCGATACTGCGGTAGCCTCTTATCTCCTCACCCT
>CAYWXA010000005.1:25941-27494 GCA_964462175.1 uncultured Oscillospiraceae bacterium | reverse complement strand
TCGACCTCGATTTCATCAACACCGATACTGCGGTAGCCTCTTATCTCCTCACCCTTGTTTTCGGCAAGAGCAACGTTCTGATAGAAGATATAATACTTATCGCCGAACTTGTGCATATGCGAGTGGTTGTTAGAACCGTGGTAGCCGAACTGGTCGGGATTGAGAAGATACTCGCCCATATATTCCCAGCTGTCGGGATCAAGCGGGTCTTTAGATACGCAATAGCACATTGAGCAGACGTGGGGCTTATCAAACTTGAATTTATCCTCCCAAAGCTCACGCTTTGCCCAGTTGGAGCAATATGTAAGCACATAGGTGCCGCCTATGAAGTTGAGCTCGTTCGCTTCAAAGTGATAAGGCGACTTTAAAACGACGACTTCGCTGTCAAGCGATACCATATCGGCGCCCAGCTTAACGATTCTGCTGTTGCCTGTATAGAGTGCATTTTCGCCTTCGTGCAAGGGGTTGCCGCCGCCGAATGCAAGCCAGCCAACGCCGTTATCGTCAATGCATACACCGGGGTCGAAGCACCAGCAGGTGGGATCGTCCCCCAAAAGGCCGTTGTGCATAAGCGCCCGTCCGATTGGGTCGGACCAGGGGCCGACGGGAGAAGTTGAGGTCAAAACGCCGATTCCTCCGCCCGAGTTGCAGAAGTAAAGATAGAAATGAGTTAAACCGTCAGCTTCAACTCTCGAAACGATTGAGGGTGCCCACGAACAGCCTGCCCAGGTGCAGATCTCGGTGACCTTAATAGTGTTTTCATACGTCCAGTTGACCATATCCGAGGTGGAATAGCAAACGAGGGTGTTGATTCCGCCGTAGGTGTTGGGTCTTGAGCCGCCGCACTTGTCATACTCCTGAGAGTCGTTGGTGCCATAGACGTAAAGTCTGCCGTTATATTCAACAACGGTGGGGTCGGCGAAATAGATGTTTGAGGAGATGGGGTTGTGCTCGTGAATGGGCTTGTGGCCGACAGCCAAAGAAGTAACGGATACTCCGTTATCCTTCGAGGGAATCAGGTTTTTGGAAATGGTCAAATCTGAGCTCATTTTCGCTATTCCTTTCTTGTTTTAATATTCCTGTTAATTATAACCCTATATCGAGCGAAAATCAATGATGTATAGTAATATAAAACTGATAATAACCAAGAAAAACGGGCGAAAGCGCTTAGGCTTTGCCCGTTTCCCGTTTATTGGAATATTGAATTGGGAGGCGTGGTTATTCGTCGCATTCAGGAATTGAAACGTCGACGGTGATATACATTAAGAGCATATCGTTTATCATCTGCTTATCATCAGAAGAAAGTGTGAATGAACGCCATAAGAATTGGCTGTCGGGCTGTAAGGAATAGATTACGCCTCTTTCGGTGCTGTACTGATAATGCTCATTGTTTATAAAGAAATTAGTATCTATCAAGCCATCAGCGGTTTCTTCATCCCACTCAATCGAGGATATCAAATTGATAAATGTCTGCGAATCGCCTTCTGTGAGGAAGAACGCCGCTCCGCTATATTGAACCTGCACATACGGTTCCTGTTCAGCAGGTTCTGCTT
>CAYWXA010000005.1:13921-25841 GCA_964462175.1 uncultured Oscillospiraceae bacterium | reverse complement strand
TATGTAAGCGAAAGAGTCTTGCGGGTGCCGAGGACATCGTCGGGGTCGGTGGAGTAATCGAGGGTGCAGGTGAGGGTATATACGCCCGCGGGGAGGATATATTTCTCAGAGCGGAAGAATTCTTCATAGAAATCGGCGTTGGGGTCCGACTGGCTCCAGCCACCCGATTTAACGAGAGGATAGATCGCATCCTCGGTGTTGTTGAAGCGGTATTCAGCGAGGATGGTTGCAACAATTCCCCCGCCCTGTCCGTCGTTAAAATATGTACTGCCGGAAAGGGAATATGTCAAAATCGGGTCGCCGCTATATACCGTTAAGGTTTCGTGACCGATAAGCGAGATGTATGCTTCGGCGAAGATCTCCTCATCGAGGTAATAGGTCGACGGGCCACCCGAGAGGGTCAGCGTAAAATCATCGTTTGAAACGCTTTCAAGGAAGGCGTCAAAAGAATCGTCCTCGGCGGGGACTTCGTCATCGGAGATGATATCTTCATCGGGAAGGACGTCCTCCGTTTCGGGCTCATAAATCACCTCGCCGTCTGAATCGGGAGTGGGGTTAAGGTCGGGGTTTTGCTCCGACTCGACGTTGCCCAAAGTTATCTCCTCCTCGGGAGTTGCGTTCGGGTCTTCGACGGTGCAAGCGCAGAGGGAGATGAGCATTGAAAGCGAAAGAATGATTGCTAAGAGTTTTTTCATATTCTTGGCTCCTTTCGGGGTGTTCTGTTTATAATACAACGAAGAGGGGCGAAAAATTGCAGGGGTACAGGAAAATTATGTAAATTTATTGGGATAGCGCAGGGGGCGTCTGCGAAGCGCGCGCCGAAGGCGCTGTGCAAGCAGGTGCCCCCGAAGCGGGCGGTTGCAAGCAAAAGATCGGCCGACGAAACCGCCGACCGACCTCATTTCTTATTCTTTTTGTTCCGCTGCAACGTCAAGAACTTCCCAGAAGGACGACTTGAGCTTTAGCTCTCTGCCGATGAGCATGGGATAGTTGGTGTGATCTTCGGGATAACCGTTGAGCCACGAAACACCGTCGTGAATGCCCCAGAATACGACCGTGTCGAGAATTCCCTCTTCAGCGAGTTCAACAAACAGCTCAAACACTTCACGGTATTTTGCGACCTGCTGTTTCTCAACTTCCTTTGAATACTCCTTATCGCCCGACTCTCCCCAATCGTATACGGACATATCCAGTTCGGTCACTTCAAAAATGAAATCGGGGTTGATCTGACGAAGCTTTTTGAGAATATCGAAGTTCTTGCGGATCTGCTCGACGTCGGTATTATATCCGATGTGCATCTGCAGACCGATGCCGTCGATCGGTGTGCCGTCCTCAAGCATTTTCTTAACGGCAAGATACATCGCTATCGCCTTTGACTCGCTCGATTCAAGGCTGTAATCGTTGATAATAAGTCTGGCATCGGGGTCGGCTGCACGGGCAGAGATGAACGCCTGCTCAATGTAGTCATATTTATCTCCGTCACCGTCATAATCTCCGACGATCTTATACCAATTGGAATCTCTGAGTCCTCCGCCGTCGCCGATGACTTCGTTTACAACGTCCCAAGTGTCGATCTTTCCGGCATAGCGGGAAACGATGGTCGTAACGTGTTCATCTATTCTTTGAAGCAGGACTTCTGCCGAAACGTAATTTCCGCTTCCGTCATAGAAGAACCAATCGGGGCACTGGCTGTGCCAGATAAGCGTATGTCCTCGCAAGGTCACGCCCTGTTCCTCACCGAATTCTACAAACTTGTCCACGTTGGCAAAATTATAGCTGTTTTCCGCAGGATGAACAGCATCCGGCTTTGCTTCGTTTTCAAGGGTGAAAACGTTGAAGTGTCTGGTAATGGTCTGATATTCGTTGGTGGCGCTGTCAAGATTCCACGAGTTGATAGCTGCGCCTAAATCAAACCACTGGGAATATGCCTCGCAAAGCGACGGCACGGTTTCCTCATAAGCGTAAGTCGGCTTGCTTGGCGCGCACCCCGAAAGGGAGATAAGCATCGCTATGGCAAGCAGCAATGAAACGATTCTTTTCATATCATTAACTCCTTCAAATAATATAGTTCCAAGTAAGATTATTTTATCACAGCAGGCAACGTTTTTTCAATCGTCATTTATGCTATATTTGAGGGTGGCTCTTTGGCAATAGTGCAATTATGCAAACTTTTTTGCCAAATCAATTAAAAAGTATCTTTTTACTATATATTTTTACCGACCGGCGATGTATAATTTTATTGAGCATTTTGCAAATGCCTATGAAAGGATGTTTGATATGAGTTTTAAGAAAATACTTACGCTTATTACCGTATGCCTATTGCTTATCGGCTCTGTATGTCTGGAGCCTTTTGCCGTAAGCGCAAACGCTGCAGAGGAGGTCTATCTGCGCAGAGTTATCGACAACGAAGCTCCCGCTTGGATCGTTCATATTGATACGTGGACGTCCCCTGACCCTCAGAAAATTATTGATCTGATTCCCGAGGACATTCGTCCTTACGTTATATTCAACCTCTCCATGTCGGTAAACGGCTACGATTCTGAGGACGGCTTCAGCATCGTTGAATACGCTTATGAGACCTGCAAATCGTGGCTGAGAACCTGCGCCGAAAACGGAGTCTGGGCAACCGTTCAGCCTGCCAGCGGCGGACCCTGCCACTTCCCCGACTATACACAGATCGAGGAATATGAAAATACGCTCTTCAGAGAGTTCTTCGAGGATTATCCCAACTTCCTCGGCTTCAACTACTCCGAACAGTTCTGGGGATACGGCGACGATTACCCCATTGAAACAAGATATTTGCACTTTGCAAATCTTTTGGAGATCTCCCATGAGTACGGCGGCTATCTCTTTGTAAGTTGGTGCGGAAACCAGTGGAGCCCCAACATCAACCCCTTGGCAATGCTCAAGCAGATCCCCGAATGGGAAGAAGCAAGCCGCCTTTATTCTGAAAACTATATCCTCTGCGAGAAGTATACTCAGAAGAGCTACCTTGCAGATATGGAAAGCCTTGTTTTGGGCGCATATATTTCCGGATACTGCGGACAGTGGGGCGTAAGATACGATGAAACAGGCTGGACCTCCGGCGGAAACACCGGCGACGACTACACAATGTCTACCGGTCTTGCAGTTGAATTGGAAAGAATGCTTTTGAACGGCGCAACCGTCATTGACGGCCCCGAGCTGGTATTTGAGGACGACTTCAAGGAAGTTTCGGCTACCACGGATGAGGACGGCTGGACTTCAAGACAGTGGGAATCTCTGGTCGTATTTAAGAACGTCGCTCAGGATCTTATTTATAAGGTAATTGACGGCACCATCGACATTCCCACCAAGGAAGAAGTTTGCGAACGCACGAAGGTCATCATCGTCAACGACGTCAATTCGGGCGACATCGACGATATGTATTCGATTCCCGAAACACTCACCGAGGGACTTTACAGAGCTGAGGGCGACGGCGACCTGAGAGATAACCACAGCTTCTATAAATCAAGCGGAAGATATGCAACCATTCCTATGGCTTACGCTTTGGAGGACGATCTGGCATATAACATCGACGTGATCCTCAACAAATCGGAATATAAGAGCTATTGGTCCTCCGTTGCAGCCAAGGTCGAAGAGTTTAACGAGCTTTATCCCGAACTTTATACGGGCGACCTGTACGTGGGCAACCGTGAGAACGGTTGGGTAACGTATAACCCTTATAAGGCAGAACAGACTGCAAGCGCATCGGTTCCCCTGCTTTATAACTCCTGCTCGACTATGGAGCTTGAATACTCACGTTATGCGAGCGCAGTTATCAAGGAACAGGCAGAAAGCCTCAGCATTTACATCAACAACTATGATGACAACAACATTTTGAAGCAGAGAACAAACGTCATCACCGTTACTGGTTGCACCGAAGAGCCGACTTATACATACACAGACCGCGGAGTCAACCAGATGAAGAGTAAGGTTGAAACCGAGTATTCAAACGGAACCTTCACCCTTACCATTCAGCATAACGGCCCTGTTGATATCACCATCAACTGCAAGGGTTCTGAAACGGGCAAGCTCACAGCGGAGGCTGACCAGCCTTTGGTTGCACCCGCAGCGCCCCCTGTATACACAGGCCCTTATCAGTATGAAGCAGAGTGCTTCGATTATCAGAACGTAACCGTTATCAAGAACGGCGCAGGAAGCGCTATTGACAATTACACCGGTCAGGGATATATTGATCTCGGTTCCGCAAGCGGAGCAAAGGTCAAGGATACCGTAACTGCGCTTGAAAAGGGCAAGTATACTCTGACACTGAGATATACCGCAACCGATTCACCTGCAGATCTGGCGCTTTACGTCAACGGAAAGAGCGCAGGAAGCCTTACTCTTGAAGCTACAAGCAACACAAGCGAGTGGAAGCTTTCAAGCAAGGAGATAACCCTTAAGGCGGGCGAAAACACCGTTGAGATCAGAGCAAATTCAACAAGCGGATCAAGCGTTTATCTTGACAACATCGTCGTTGAAGCAAACTTCACCGTTGATGCTTCGGGCGTCAATACGGATCCCAATTCCTCTCCCGTCGTTTTGGGCGATATCGCTTGGGTTATCATTGCTCTTGCGGCAGTCATCGTTATCGCAGGCGTGGTAATCATCGTGGTTCTTAATAAGAAGAAGTAATTGTTTTTCAAAAAGCCTTGCAGCTGAAGCTGCAAGGCTTTTTTCTTTTGCAATGCGCCGGAAGGCGGCAGCCTGCGGCGGCGAAGCCGCCGCGATGCGCGCGGAGCGCGCAGAGCCCTTGGCGGAGCCAAGGGCTTCGGCTGCCGCCGAAAAAGCCCGCCGTCTGCGAAGCGAGCGCCGAAGGCGCTGTGCGAGCAGGTGGCGGGCGGTGAGCCGCACAAATTTCGGTTCAGAGCGATATCCAATATCTTTGTTCAACAACGCCGTCAACGACCACTTCATTTTCAAGCACGCCGCCGTTGTTGATTATCGACTTGGCAGAACCGACGTTGTCTTTATCGCAGACCATTAAAACTCGGTCGAGCCCCAGCTCACGGCACTTTTCCAAAGCCATACCGATCATCAACGTTGCATAGCCCTTGCGGCGCTCGGTTGGACGGATTCCGTCGCCGATATGACCGCCGTTGAGAAGTAACGCATCGTTTAAATAGTGGCGGATGTTTACTGCGCCTAAGAGCCTATCCCGCTCGGTGTCGTAGAGGAAGTAGACCGAGTCGGGTACTTTTTCGCCAAACGGCTCTTTGTGCTCAAGGTTGGCAAGGTAATTGTCAATATCCTGCCAGTCGTTTTTTGCAATTGCCCAAGGGGTTATTCTTTCGCCTGTTGCGCTCCACTCATCCATCATATCAATGAGCTGAGGGTGTAATTCTCGTGTCAGCTTAATCAATGTTATCATTTTCGATCAATCCTTTCTCAAAACATCCAACAGGTGGTTGGTATTTCCGACCATATCTGCACGCTCGCAGATAGCGAAGTGATATTTCAAATACTCATCAAACAGCTCGTCGGGCATCTCATCGATCTGCGGGCGGAAGTAATTCGTGAGCATATCCGTGCCTACACGGTGCAAGCGCTTGACTTCAAGATCTTTCATCAGCCCGTCAATTTCCTCGGTTCGCATCATAACGAAGATATCCTCGGGATTAGAATGGCATTTGAAGGTTTCGGGGTCAACGAGGTTTTTGTAGTGTTCATTTAAAAGCCCTTGGCGCAAAAAGCAAAACTGCATAACCGTGGCGTCATTCATACAATATGCAACGAAGATGACACCGCCTTGTTTTGTCACCCTTATTGCTTCTCGGAGCGCCGCTTTTTGGTCATCCTCGGTGAAAAGATGATACATCGGGCCCAAGAGCAGGGTTATATCGTAAGTATTGTCGGGGATGAAGCAAAGGTCGGTGGCGTTGCCCTGTGTGATCTTAATGCGCTCCCCTGCCTCGGTATTTGCATTGAACACCTCGATATTGCAGGGCATCAGCTCGACGGCATCGACCTCATAGCCTTTGCGGGCGAAATAATGGCTATATCTGCCTGTGCCTGCGCCGATCTCAAGAAGCTTATCGCCCGATTTGAGATATTTTTCAACATAGCGCAGAGTGGTCAAAAACTCAACGCTGCCGTGTCGGGACGTAAGCCTTGAATTCTCGTCGTAGTTTGAATAGTAGTTTAACAGCGAGTCAAATGCGTTCATCGTTAACGCTCCTTTCTGAATATAACAAAAGGCGGTGAAAGCTTGTTTTTGAGCCTTCACCGCCACAGTCATTTATATAGCAAATTATAAAAATGAGTATGGAGATTTAAGCCCTATGCAAAAATGCGCACCGAGCCAAGGGAAATTATACTTTTTGGAATTAAGGTTAAGCATAATCAGATCTCCTTTGTTTTTGTCTATTATACTCGCAGAGCAAGGTTTGTCAAGGGGGACGGTGTGGGCGGCAGCAGGAGCGGAGCGCCGTCTGCAGGTGCGTTCCGAAGGAACGGTGCCGCAGGTGGCGCGGAGCGGCGGTTCGCACAAACGTTGGGTTTTAAGCGGCTTTTGCAGTTGCTTGCGGCCGTCGCCAAAGTGACTTTTATTACAAACTGCGAAGGGGCGGGTGCATCTGAACAATGATGATCCGTAACTTTTCCTGCATTATCTGCATATGAGGAAAGTTTCAAAGAAACCCGTGGAACGGCGAGCACATTTTTTGTTTCGAAAGTTAACTATTTAGTTGACTATGTTCCATTTTTGGTTTATACTGGATATGTATATTAGATGCATATCGAAATGTGTCTAAACGTTGACGTAAGCATAAAGCATTTTGTCGGTTTTCAGGAGATTTTACATAAATATGAAGAACAAAAAGAAGTGGATCAGATTCCGCCACAAAGTTGTAACCGAGCTCGCAAGGTGGATTCTTTCTCCCTATGTAATCCTAAAGTTGGGCATAAAGCCACGAAAATTCAAAGAACAGGGCGACAGACAATACCTTATTCTGATGAATCATCAGACTGCCTTTGACCAATTCTTTATCGGTATGTCTATGAGGGGTCCTGTATATTACATTGCGACTGAGGATATATTCTCGCTCGGATGGATATCAAGACTTTTAAGCTGGGCGGTAGCTCCGATACCGATCAAGAAGCAGACCACCGACGTTCACGCCGTTATGAACTGTATACGCATTGCCCGTGAAGGCGGAACCATTGCTCTTGCCCCCGAAGGAAACCGAACCTACAGCGGAAAGACCGAATATATGAATCCGGCGATCGTCAAGCTCGCAAAAAAGCTTGCGCTTCCCATTGCGATCTATAAGATCGAAGGCGGTTACGGCATTCAGCCCAGATGGGCAGATGACATAAGAAAAGGCAAAATGTACGCCGGTGTATCGAGAGTTATCGAGCCGGAAGAATATAAAGCTCTCAGTGACGACGAGATGTATGAGCTTGTTTGCCGCGAACTTTACGTCAATGAAGCTTGTCTTGATATGAACTATCATCACAAAAACAGCGCTCATTATCTTGAGCGTGCGGTATACGTTTGCCCTGAATGCGGTCTTTCTGAATTTGAAAGCTTAGGCGACAGGGTCACCTGCAAAAAGTGCGGACTGAGCGCAAGATATCTGCCCTCTAAAGAATTTGAGGGGATCGGTAGAGAGTTCCCGTTTAAGTTTGTCAACGACTGGTATGAATATCAGGTGGACTTCGTTTCAAAGCTCGATACTGACAAGTACGTCGATGAGCCTATGTACGTCGATAGGGCTGACCTTTCGGAAGTTATCGTTTATAAGCACAAGGTACCCGTCGAGAAGGACGTCGGCATTTCCCTTTACAGCGACCGAATTGAAATGCAGCGAGCGCAAAGCAAAGAGATATTCACCTTTGACGATATATCTGCCGTTTCGGTTTTGGGCAGGAACAAGCTCAATATCTACTACAACGAGCGTGTATATCAGCTCAAGAGCCACAAGCGCTTCAATGCGCTCAAATACGTAAATATGTTCTATCACTATAAAAACGTTAAGGAGGGCAATTTGAATGAACAATTTCTGGGACTTTAGTGTTTGGGGGTCGTTTAACGTCATTGCTGTCTTACTCATAAGCCTGATCTTGGCGACGATGCTTAAAAACTCGTTCAAATTTTTAAAGCAATCTCTTATTCCCACGTCGGTTCTCGGCGGCCTGATCCTTTTGGCGATATCGGAGATATACCGTGCATTCAGCGGCACGTATCTGTTTGATACGGCGTTTTTCGGTGAGAACGGAAACACCACTCTTGAAATAATCACATATCATACGCTTGCTTTGGGATTCATTGCTTCTGCTTTGAAAAACACGAAGAGCAAGATGTCCAAACAGCGCACGGTTGAGATATTCAACACCGGCGTGACCACCGTTTCTACTTATCTTTTGCAGGCTGTATTCGGCTTCGGTATCACACTTATTGCGGCGAAGATCATTGACGGTTTCTTCCCTGCCGCAGGTGTGCTTCTGCCCTTCGGCTACGGTCAGGGCACCGGTCAGGCGATGAACTACGGCAATATTTACGAACAGCAGTTCGGATTTGAAGGCGGAAAGAGCTTTGGCTTGACCGTTGCGGCTTTGGGCTTCCTCAGCGCAAGCATCGGCGGCGTTATCTATCTCAACGTCCTCAAGAAAAAAGGCAGGATCATCGTTCTCGGCAACGAGCAAGAAGGCGGCATCAAGTCGGAAGAGATCCAGTCGAGCAACGAGATCCCTATGCAGGGAAGTATGGACAAGATGACCGTTCAGGTCGCATTTATCGCTTTGGCATACGTTCTGTCTTACTTGCTTATGTATGTGTTGGGGCTTATCCTTCCCGGAATGAAGTCGGTCATCTTCGGATTTAACTTCCTTCTCGGCGTTTTGGCGGCAACGCTTATCAAGTTCGTTCTTAATCTCCTCAGACGTACAAACATCGTTAAGCGTGAATATACGAATAACTTCCTTATGACCAGAGCAAGCAACTTCTTCTTTGATATTATGGTCGTTGCGGGAATTGCGGCTATTCGTCTGGGAATCCTTGAGAACTATTGGGGAATCATCCTCATTTTGGGCGTTGTAGGACTTGTAATTACTTATATTTACAACCTTTTCATTGCGAAAAAGCTCTTTGGCGATTACGCCGACGAACAATTCTTGATGATGTACGGTATGCTTACCGGTACCGCCAGCACGGGAATCATCCTTTTGAGAGAGTTGGACGGAGATTTCAAAACTCCCGCCGCAGACAATTTGGTATATCAGAACTTCCCCGCTATCGTCTTCGGCTTCCCGATGATGCTGCTTGCGACCCTTGCGCCCGTCAAGCCGATGCTTACGTTTGTCATTTTGCTGCTGTTCTTCATCGGAATGAACATTCTGCTGTTCAGAAGCTTCATCTTCAGAAAGAAACAGAAATAAGGCATAAAAATTACCGCTCAGTTTAAAAGCTGAGCGGTGTTTTTTTATATCTGTTTTTTCTTTTTGATTATCATCAGGATTATTAAGACTATCGCCGCAAGTGAGATGATTCCCAAAACGATGATGATCGGCAGAACCGAGCTGAAATCGTCTGAAGGAACACTCAGAACGTCCTGCGACATTTCGGTTTCGGCTTCACCGTCTGCGCCGTCTGCTTCGGGCGACGACGTTACCGCAGGCGCCGAGCTATTCGAGTCAGAGGAAAGGCTTTCAGAAGCATCCGAATCATCCTCCGAGGAGGCGTCAGGGGTATCGGAAGGGGCGGTGTCAGTCGAGCCGGACGAGCTTGCCTGCGTTTGGGATTCAGGCTTGTCAGTCGTCTGAGTAACCGCAGGTGCGGTGGCTTCCCTGATCACGTATCCGCAAACAATGCAGATAACCTTTTCGCCGCCGGAACCGTCGCCGTCGGGCGTATGCTCATCAAGGTCGATGATCTCTTTGCAGCCGAAACATTCGCACCAATGGCTGTCCTCGTCGCTGCTCCATACGGAATTATAGCTGTGCTCGTGGATCTGTTCGGCGCCGCAAACGTTACACACGTCGTCATTGAAGCTGTGGTAACCGTATGAGGATAATTCGACGCTTGCAAGCTCGGCGGTGCCAAGAGAGTCGAGGAAGGTCTTTGAACAGAGGGAGCACTTATAATGCTCGGAAATGCCCGTTTCTTCACAGCTTGGCTCGACACGGTCAAAATGCTCCAAAACGTGGGAGTAGCCGCCCCATTCAAACGTCACTTCGCTTTTTTCGCCGCAAAGACAGCTATAGTAATACTTAGCTTTTTCGGTGCAGGAAGCGTTTGAGTGAAGGTATTGCGTTGCGGTATTCTGCACGATGTAGCTATGCACGTGAGAGTCGCTCTGTGAGGTAACGCTCAAGGATGAGCTGACGTCAGCGACAAGAGTGCTGTTATCTTTCACGATAAGCTCAACGCTGACGTTTCCCGATCCTTCGGTCGAGATGACTTTGAACGCAAGAACGAAAAGGTCGCCGTTCAAGTCTTCGGCATCGCCCTCAGAGGCGAATACACCCTTGCCGGACTGGGAGTCAAATGCGGAGAGAAGCCCTCTTATGAGCCACTTACAGGAGGAAGTTTCAAGCTGCAGAGCCGAGCTGTCATAGCTGACGGAAAGACCGATCGCATTGGCATCGGCGCAACCGGACAACGACACGGTTATCAGAACGGTGTCACCGACGGAAGCGTTGGTGCGGTCGGGAGATAACACTACCTGAGCCGCAAATACGTTTACAGTCAGCGAAGCCATGAGGCATATGACCAAAATCAAAGCTGAAAGTTTCTTAATCATTATATGTCTCCTTAATAAACGGAAAAGCCGCATAAACAACAACGAGCCGATTTATATCGGCCCGTTGCAAATATCAATTATGGAACGTTAATCAGTGCTTCTTGGATGCAACTGCAACTGCTGCTGCAGCGGCAACGGAGATAAGTGCAAATGCAAGACCGGTAGTGGGGTTAACCACGGATTCGGTTTCGGTTTCCTCGGTGACAGATTCAACGGGAGCTTCAATTACGATCTCATCCTCGGTTACCTCAGCAATGTGAGCGCCGCAGATGGTGCAATCGCCGTTAACGTCAAGAGTGTGGTGACCGGTGATAACGCCGTCGGTGAGGATCATCATATGGTAATCATCGTTTACGTAGAAGAATCCGCTCATAGGACGGCTGGTGCTGTATCCGCATACTACGCATTCGTTGTTAACGATGATATGTGCAGCTCTGGAGCCTTCTTCGATAGTGCCGCAGATGCCGCAAGCGTTCCAGTGCTCGTCAGCAGTGGAAACACAGTTGTAGATATGAACTACAGTTCTTACGTGTCCGCAGGTGTCGCAGAGGGTGTCGCAGTTGTTGGAGTAAGCGTGAGCAGCGGTTTCGCTTGCTGTGCAGTCGTTATCAAGTGTGCAGTAATGGATATGGGTGTTGTCGTCATAATCAGACCAATCGCCCCAAACGTGAGCGTTGGTAGGATCAACGGGAGCAGTCTTGGTGCCGCCGCAATCAGCGCAGGTATAAGTAGCTTCGCCTTCGGTTACGCAAGTGGGGTTGGAGGTTACAGAAGCTTCGCCCCAGTTATGGTCAGCCAAGATCTCGGTTTCGCCGCAAACGTCGCAGTTGATCTTGTGGTGTTCATCGTCATAATCGGTGTAGCCGGAAACAGCGTGAGCTTCGGTTTCGCTTGCCGTGCAGTTGCTGTCAAGTGTGCAGTAGCGAATGTGCTCATCGGTAGTATACTTCTGCCATTCGCCGTAGGAATGAACTCCGGTAGGAGTAATGATATCCTGAGTGGACTCGTTGCAGATCGAACAAGTGAGGGTCTTGACACCGGGAGTTACACAGGTAGCGGGAACGGTCTCAACGCCGTCGTTCCAATCGTGAGCTTCGTGAGCATTGGTCTCGCCGCAAACGGAGCAGGTACCAACGTGGTAATCAAGATCGTGCTTA
>CAYWXA010000005.1:0-13821 GCA_964462175.1 uncultured Oscillospiraceae bacterium | reverse complement strand
ATTGGTCTCGCCGCAAACGGAGCAGGTACCAACGTGGTAATCAAGATCGTGCTTAGCAGAACCGGTAACGGTATGTGCTTCTTCCTTGTATTCATCGCAGTTGTTGCACTTCATAACGTGCTTATGGTCGCCGTCGGATTTCCATTCAGCATTGGTGTAATCATGCTCACCGGTTGCGGGGATAGCTTCGGTCTTGGTTGCGCCGCAAGCACAGGTGTAGGTGCGTACGCCGTCAGCGCAGGAAGGAGCCTTGGTTACCTCGCCTTCGCCCCAAACGTGAGCGATGTATTCAACATAGCCGCAATCGGAACAGGTGCGCTTGTGCTGATCATCATCGTGCTGTTCAACTCCGCCGAGTGAGCAGTCAACGGTTTCGCTGAAGGTGCAATCAGGATCAACGGTGCAGGTTCTGGTATGAGTACCGTCGTTGTTGGATGTCCAATCGCCGGGTTTGTGTTCGAGCAACGGGCCGTATTCTTCGGTCTTTTCTGCGTTACAAACGGAGCAGACGTACTTCTTAACGCCGAGATCAACGCAAGTGGGTTCGGATACTTCGGTGCCGTTATCCCAATCGTGGTATTCGGTTACGGTATCGCCGCAAGTGCAGGACTTGGAGTGCTGAGTGTCATCAACCTTGGTCCAAGCGCCGTAAGTATGCTCGGTAGGATCGCCGTAGGTGAAGGTCTCGGTAGAAGCAGCGCCGCAGTGCTCACAGCTCTTGTAGTATACAGCTCCGCTTGTGCAGTTAGCTTCGGATACGAGGTACTGAGCATCAACCTTTTCGATGAAGCTGTGGTCGGTGCAAGCGACTGTAATGGTCAAAGTAACAGTTTCGTCCCATACATCGGTAGAGCCGTTGATATGTCTTAATCTGAAAGTGATGTCATGCTGACCAAAAGCAGCAGTATCCTTAACGGTCAAGATCAACTGCAAAACATCGCCGCTAAGATTCTGAGTAAGATCAGCTTCGAGGTCGCCGTAAGGATCGGTAACAGCGTATGCAGCAAGCTTATCTTCGAGATTGATGGAAGAGATAGGTGAATACCAATCGGTATCAACTACAGTCAACCACTTCGTACCTCTTTTGACAGACTGGAATACGTCATCATCGAAGTCAAATTCTGCAGCGAATACGTCAATAGGTTCAGCAAAAGTAGTGCTGAAAACTACTGTAACAGTATCACCTCTGGAATAGCTGGTAGTACCTTCAACGGTAGAAGCGCTGAGATAGGTATTAGCAGCGTTAGCTGTAACTGTTAATGCAAATACTGAAACCAGCATGAGCATTACCGTTAACAAACTGAGTAAACGTTTCATATAAATTTCCTCCATAATTTAACTATGCCATATGCCATCCGACACGAAGGCATAATATTACACAAATACATTCTACACTAAGTGTCAAGCAAAGTCAAGACATTTTTGCGATTTTATGCAACGTTTTCAATATTTTTCGGCGTTTAAAGCTACATTTTTACAAAAATTGGCAAAGCTTTTACCATTCAAGTTATGCTCGAAGTCTCAAAAGCCACTGTTTGCGATAAATTTGAAGCGGCTGTACGGCAATTATCGGCATACCTCTTGAATCGGACGGCAGGATATGCTATTATAAATAAGGTTACATTATTACAATTTTGGAGGCTGATCGTATATGAATTATTCAAAGCTTTGCAATGAAAGCGATATCAGAGGTATTGCCTGCGAGGGTATTGCCGGGCAGGAAGTCAACCTTAAGGAAGACGTTTGCCGTGACATCGGCAGGGGCTTTGCTCTTTGGCTGACCGAAAAAACAGGCAAAAAGGCAAACGAGCTTCGTGTTGCCGTCGGCAGAGATTCAAGAATTTCGGGGCCCGATATGGTTAAATGGTTGAGCGAAGCGATGGCTGAGGCAGGGCTTAACGTCACCGACATGGGAATGGCGAGCACACCCGCAATGTTTATGACCACCAAGACCGAAGGCTTTTTGTTTGACGGCTCTGTAATGGTCACAGCCAGCCACCTGCCCTTCAACAGAAACGGATATAAATTCTTTACTCCCGAGGGCGGTCTGGAATCACGGGATATTAAGGCAATTCTGGCATATGCCGAAAGCGACAAGACCACGGGTGAAGATGCAGGAACGATCGTTAAAGGCGAGTTTATGGACGTATACTCAAAGCGATTGGCAGATATGATAAGAGCATCGGCGGGAAATGAGAGACCCCTTGAGGGTCTTAGGATCGTCGTTGATGCAGGCAACGGCGCAGGCGGATTCTATGCCGAGAAGGTTTTGAAGCCTTTGGGCGCAAACACCGAAGGCTCACGTTATCTTGACCCCGACGGAAGATTCCCCAACCACATTCCGAATCCCGAAAACAAGGAAGCGATGGAATCAATTAAAGAAGCGGTTGCCGAGACTAATGCCGACTTGGGCGTTATTTTCGATACCGACGTTGACAGAGCAGGCGCAGTTTTGCCCGACGGAAGCGAGCTTAACCGAAACAGGCTTATCGCAATTTTGTCAGCGATTTTACTCCGTGAGCACCCCGGCACAACAATCGTCACCGACTCGGTAACGTCGTCGGGTCTTGCGAAGTTTATCACGGAAAAGGGCGGCGTTCACCGCAGATTCAAGCGAGGATATAAAAACGTCATCAACGAGTCGATTCGGCTCAACGGCGAGGGCGTTGATTCACAGCTTGCGATTGAAACCTCGGGACACGGAGCGTTCAAGGAGAACTACTTCCTCGATGACGGCGCATACATCGTCACAAGGTTGATAATCGAACTGAGCCGTGCACAAAAAGAGGGATATACCCTTGCATCGCTGATCGATACCCTTGAGGAGCCGAAGGAAAGCGTTGAGTTCAGAATGAATATTTTGCTCGACGATTTCAAGCCCTACGGAAAAAAGGTGATTGAGGAGCTGACCGAATACGCCGCAAGCTGTAAAGGCTGGTCACTTGCCAGCGATAACTTCGAAGGCGTCAGAGTGAACCTTGACAAAGAACACGGCAACGGTTGGTTCCTTTTGAGATTATCGCTTCACGAGCCGCTTATGCCGCTTAACATCGAGAGTAATTCGGAGGGCGGAGCGAAGATAATCGCAAGTGAGCTGGCAGGATTCATTGGAAAATGCGACAAGCTTGACAGTGTAAAGCTGATAGACTTTACAAAGTGATATAATAAACCGCCTCGGAGCGAGCTGCTTCGGGGCGGTGGTTTTTTATTGAGAGGGAGCGGGAATCTCTCCCTCAGTCAGCCTTGAGGCTGACAGCTCCCTCGTCAAAGGGAGCCTTTGGAGCGGAGCGAGGCGTGGCAGACACGGCGCCGCGCCGCAGGTGCGGCGGAGTGTGGCGTGCCGTGCCGAGCGGAGCGGAGATTCTCACAACAGTTGGAAATCCGGCGGTCTTGCGCAAGGCCGAATTTTCAACAATCGTCAGATTGCTTGGAACCGACACAAAAGCAACCTTTATTACACAGTCGGGCGGTCGCATAACCAACGCAACGCACACTGCGCCAAAACGCTCGCACCTATCGGCAAAACGTCCTCGTTGAACCGCACTTTGGGATTATGTGCGGGATGATCTCCCCTTTCGTCGTCGAAGCCTGCGCAAAGATAGATAAACGCAGACGGGACTTTTTCTGCAATAAGCGCAAAATCCTCCGAGGCATTTGCACTCATATCCGGTATAAAATCGGTATTCGGAATATTCAGCTCTTTTATATATCCCACGGCTTGCTCTGTGAACTCGGCGTTGCATTTGAGCACGGGAACGCTTGAAATTGAAGTGACCTTCGCCGTTCCTCCATAGATCATGGCCGTCTGCTCGCTGATACTGCGTATTCTTTCGACCAGTTTTTCACGTGTGGCGTTATCGTTCGTTCGCAAAGAACCTTCAATTATCGCACGGTCGGGAATGACGTTATACGTTTCGCCGCCAGACATTTTGCCGACCGACAAAACGCTTATCACCTTGGGGTCAGCCTCCGTGGAGGTGAGCATTCTCAATGAAAGATATATTTTTGAAGCGATCAATATCGGGTCAACGGCAAGATCGGGATAGGCTCCGTGTGCGCCTTTGCCGATTATCTCGATTCTGAAGCCGTCGGAGGAATTCATCATCACGCCCTTGCTGTTATACATAAACGTGCCCGTTGGAATTCGCCCCGAGGTCACGTGAAGTGCCAGAGCAAAATCGGGCAGAGGCTCGAGCACTGCGTTTTCGATCATATTTTTACAGCCCTCCAGGGTCTCCTCTGCAGGCTGGAACATCAGCTTGACCGTTCCGTTCAGCTCCGATTCACGCTCTTTAATGAGCTTTGCGGCAGTTAAAAGCATTGCGGCGTGCAGGTCGTGTCCGCAAGTGTGGGCGGCTTTGCCCGATCGGCAGGCAAATTCTTCGCCGCTTTGCTCCTCCATCGGGAGCGCATCCATATCGGCACGCAAAAGAACGGTCTTTCCCTCCGTGCCGAGCTTTGCGCATATTCCCTTGCCGCAAGGCTCGGGAGAAAGCCCCAGCTTTTTCAGCTCGTTTGATACGTATTCGCAGGCAAGGGGCATTTCAAGCCCCACCTCGGCATTTTTATGAAAATATCTGCGGTGGCAAACGGTCTCTTCTCTTAATTCCAGCGCACGGTCATACAGTGACATATACATTCTCCTTTTGATTTTTATCTTATTATAATCACGATCTGTGAGCTTATAACGAAAACGTTGCGAGAGATCAATGAGAATGAAGCAAAACGTCCCCATTCGTGTGAACGGGGACGTTCATTTTTACTTTGACGAAAATTTGAGAAGCGAAACGTTCTCCGAGAAGGAAACGCCGAGACTGATAACTTCGTCGGTTTGGGGTATCTCAACGGTATACTGCCTGAAGTCGTCGTATGCGTTGCTTGGCATAACTTCGATCTCAGCTTTGCCCTTTGCGCCGAGATCAAGAGTGATCCTGCCCTTGCCGTTGATGGACGAAGCCCAGACGGTGACGGTGTTTTTGCCGGAAAGGCTTACGCCGTCGTAGCGAACGTTGCAGCCCCAGCCCGTTCCGATGATATAATGGCCGTGAGTCTTTGAATATTTGATCCTTGCATCCTTATACGCATCGTATGCTTCAGCCGGAAACTCATTCGGTCTTACGCCCAGATCGCCGCCGTCGATATGAACGGTCTTTTCAAGGCGGACGTCCTTTGAAGATGCGCCTGCCGTAAACTTATAATTTCCGCTTTCGAGGACGTTTTCACCGTTGCGAACGTTATATATTTCAAGCATACGGTGCCAGATCTTTGCCTCGATCTTAACGCTTTCCCCTGCCTTGATATGCACTCTTTCAAAGCCGCAAAGCTTTTTGATCGGGCGCCTTACAGCGGAATCAAGGGCGGTATAGTATATCTGAACGACCTCGTCGCCGTCACGGTTTGAGGTGTTCTTAACGGTCAAGGCCGCCTTATAGTCATCGCCGTCGGGAGTAATTTCAAGATCACTGTATTCAAAGCTTGAATATGACAGGCCGTGTCCGAAGGGATAAAGCGGTTCGCCTTTGAAGTACATATAGGTGGTGCCTGCGGTCTCGATATCGTAGTTGAGAATATCGGGCAGCTCGTGCTCCGACTTATACCACGTCTGGGGAGTTCTGGCGGCGGGGTTGTTCTCGCCGCATAGGGTCTTTGCAACGGCTGTGCCGAGATACATTCCTGCGTGAGAGGAATAGATGATCGCGGAAAGCGCGGCGTTTTCCTCGTTGATCGAATAAGGATAGCTGGAAATGATCGCCATTACGGTGTTTTCGTTTTCTTTCGCAAGATGCACAGCCATCCCCGATTGAACGTTAAGCGCCAGCGTCTTTCGGTCGTAACACTCCTTTGCCACCTGAACGGGGTGATTTCCAACGCAGTAAAGCACGAAGTCACATTCACGGGCGAGCTTGCTTGCACGCTCACGTCCGCTTTTTACGACGCTTATTTCAAAAAGCTGATCGGGTGAGACGTTGGTGACGGGCTTAACGCCGATATCTCCTGCCTCGCCGACAAACATACGTCTGTGATGCAGGAATTCTTCAATGAGATATTTATCTCCCACCCTCTTGAGATTTACCGTTTCACGGGTGTACCAGTCGAATATGCGGCGGTTGTGAAGCCTGAAGCTGCCGTCATCGAAAAGCTTGATATATCTTTTATGCTTGACGCTGAACAGGTTTATCCAGTTTTCGCCCCAATCCTGAAGCTCAAAAAGCTCGTTTTCGCCGACGCTTTCGGCAGTTGCACCGACCAAGCCGTCCCCGTCGATACTCAGATATTTACCGTTTGACGCCTTAACGCTGACGTGATCCCAAAGGCTGTCGTGAATTATCTCGCTGTTTGCAAACTGCTCACGCATACCCTCCAAAACGGATATATCAGACGAGGATATGCCCGTGTACCAGTCCATAAGGTTTTCATCCGCCATTGCACCGACAACAGCAATCTTTGCGGGAGCTTTTTCAAGCGGAAGAATACCGTCATTCTTCAAAAGCGTTATCTGCTCAAGCGCCGCACGGAGATTTACGTTTCTGTGCGCCTGACAGTCAACGGCACTTACGTCAATTCCGTCGAACTCGCACTCGTCAAACTGTCCCAGAGCAAAGCGTGAGAACATAGTGTTTAAAAGTGTGGAATCAATATCCGCTTCGCTGAGATGGCCTTCTTCAAGAGCGATATATGCGGCGTTTTTAACCAGAGCGCCGTTGTCGGTCATACAGTCGGAGCCTGCTTTTATGGATAAAGCCAGCGATTCGCTGTGGGTCGGAACGAAGCGGTGGGCGGTGACGGTCTGAGAGAAATCTCCGCCGTCGGTGACGGTATACCAAAGCCCCCATTTGTCCTTGACGACAGTTTTAAGATCGGGGTTCAAGACCGCAGGACAGCCGTTGATGTCATTATAGGCGGTCATAAGACTTCTGGCTCCGCCCTTGACGACGGCGTTTTCAAAAGCGGCGTAGTAGTAATCATATTTTAAGCGCAAGGGCAGGTGCGCATCGCACTTTGCACGGGCCTCTTCATTGTTGTTTGCGCAAAAATGCTTGAGCGTGGGAACCGTCTTGAAAAATCTGCCGTTATCCCCTGCCATACCCTTTGTATAAGCCGCAGAAAGCTCGCCGGTCAGACAAACGTCCTCGCCGTAAGCTTCTTCGTTTCTGCCCCAGCGCGGGTCGCGAGCCATATCGACAGTCGGTCCCCAAAGAGAGATGCCGCCCCGCTTTTCAATATTGTAATACGCTCTGGCTTCGGTTCCGGCGATCTCGCCCAATGAATTCAAAAGCTCTCTGTCGAAGGTCGAAGCAAGCCCCACCGGCTGAGGAAATACGGTCGAAAGGCGTTCCTTGCTCCTGCCGACGTACCCTCTTGCGACCTCGGTGCCGATGTAATAAGGCGACAGGCCGAGGCGTTCTATCGGAGCGTGACCGGTCGTGAGCATTGAAAGCTTTTCGTCAAGAGTCATCTTTGATATCAGCTCGTTCGCTCGCTGTTTATATTCGTTTACATATTTAGATTCCATACGTTGCCCTCCCAACGGTTTTTTCTAAGTGCAGTTTAGCATAATACGGCGATCAAGTCTATAGATTTTATGAATAATCGAATAAAAATTTCAGTTTCATATTTTTATATTGATGGTGATATGCGCCCTTAAAAGCACAAAAGGCACAGACTCGGTCTGCACCTTTTGCGATAAAGGAAAGAAGATATGCAAAGAGCTTGTTATCGAATCATCAAGACATTTGCGTCGTTGCGTTCAGCTCTTCAACGTAATATTCCAGAGATTCGGCATATTTTTCCTTGAGCTGCGCCCAAGTTGCGGCATCGCTTGATTTGCCGTTGCTTTCAAAGCTGCTCACAACGGAAGCAAGCTTTGCGCCCAAGCCGTCGCCGTAGCTTATTATTGCTTCGCCGGAATTTGCGATCTCATAGCAGGTATCCCACATTGCCAGCATCTCATCAGTCCAGAAATACTTTTCTTCAAGCTGACGGCGGTCGATAGACACGACCGTTGGATCCAAGATCTTGAATCTCTCGCAGGAGGCGAATAGAATTACGCCTTCGGCATTGGTCGCACCGTTTACCAGACAGTATCCCGCAGGAGCACTCTCCATATAATACTTGCCGTCGCCGTTCGGGTCACGGGGCAAAGGAACGAACATCAGCTCGCCCTCGGTGACCTCGCCCCAGAAGGTGCTGTTGCTTTCGGGCGTGCCTGTGAATACGTATGTACCTGCAATGCTGAACAGGAGAAGTCCTTCTTTAAGTCCCTGACCTTCGCCGCCGTTTCTGATCGACCAGCCGTTGTTCCACCAAGGATATACACATTCGTTTTTGTTCAGATCGTAGATCATATTTGCCGCGCGTTCGATTCGGGGATCGTCAACGTTTGATTCAAACAGACCCGTTTCGGTGTTTTTGCGAATGACGGTCACACCGCAGGAACGCAAGAGCGAAGCGTCATAGCTCCAACCGTCAAGGGCATATCTGTCCTCATCAGGATCGGAAAAATCTACGCACATTTCATAGAACACGTCCCAAGTCCATTCGTCGTTATAGTAAAGTTCAGCAGGGTCGTCAAATCCCCATTCTTCAATAATGCGGCGGTTATATCCGCAAACACGGTCGAAGGTGGCGTCGGTGACGATCATATAATGCTGTCCGCCGTAGGAGAAATAATTGTCAACGTATTCCGCAGTTCCCTTCCAAAGAGGATCGGTATAGTCGATGTATTCGTCAACAGAGGCGAACATTCCCTTGATGCAGTAATAAGGGAAGGTCTCGGTGTGGCCGGGGTAGAAATCCGGAGGGGTTCCGCCCAGAATGAGGTTTGCCAGATCGTCAAAACGGTACTGCCATTCACATTCATACCAGTCGATGTCACAGCCGTACTTTTCCTTGAATGTCCAAAATCCCGTATTTACGACTTCGTCCTCTGAATAGTTGTGGAAAGCATCCCACCAGGCAAACCACTTGATGTTTTTGCCTGCCGCTGCAACCTCTGAAGCGTCGGGCAGGGTGATACCTGCCGCAGCAAGGATGGCTTCGGAGTCCTCTGTCGAAAGAGTTACTTCGACGACGGGACGTTTATTGCCTGAGCATCCCACAAGTGAGAAGATGAGCAGCATAGCAAAGATGATCGCAAATAGTTTTCTCATTGATTTACCTCCTCAAAAATTATAATGTCCAAAGTAAAAATTAAAGCAGATATTTATTCCCCGTATATTCCGATGAAGGAAATGCAGGGGTTGCCTCTCGTTTCGTTAAAGCTTATCTTTATCCTGTCGCAGATAATGCCGCCCGTGGGGATTATCTTTTTATGTCCTATTACGGTGCCGGAATATATCTCGGTATTCGTGCCGTTAAGGCTTGCTTCGACTCTGAAGCGTTCGATGCGCTGGCTCAGATTGATGTTTTCCTTAATGACGACGTGCGTTACGTTCTTTTGCTCCTGCCAGCCGAATTCGACGCAGGGTGTCGGTTCTTTTGATTCGTACCAGCAGTCGTAATTATCTGCCAAAAGCTTGTCACATTCAAAGCCGTCCGCCTGCGAAGACACCGTGAGCTCTGCCTGCAAGGCTAAATTGCTTCTGAAAGCGTTTTCAAGATAGTTACCCACTTCACCCAAACGCTTAACGTCGGTGTCGTGGAATCTGCCGTTTGGCATCGGGGGAATATTGAGAAGGAAGGTGGCGTTTCCGCCGACCGATTTGTAATATACGTCCATAAGATGTTCGAGGCTTTTGACCTTGTCGTCTTCATAGTCGTGATAGAACCAGCCGGGGCGGATCGAGGTGTTGACCTCTGCCGGATACCAGATGAGATCAGGCTCGTTTTCAAGTATCTGCCGGCTGCCCAAGTCGTGATCCCACGCAAATATCTTTCTTGCGCGGAATTCTTCATTGTCCTCGTGCTGGCTGTTTTCAAATATCTTTTCGGTATCCTTCGTTCTTTCGGGGACGACGCTCCACTCGGATTCTCTCGTATAACCTGCTTCATTGCCGCACCAGCGGATATCGGGGCCGCAGACGTTTATGCAGGCGTCCGGCTGAAGCCTTCTGATGACTTCGTAGTATCTTTCCCAATCGTAATACTGTTTTTTGCCGTTGGGGCCTTCTCCGCAGGCGCCGTCAAACCAAACGCTGAACACCTCGCCGTAGTCGGAAAGAAGCTCGGTGAGCTGACCGATGAAGAAATCGTCATATTCTGAGCCTCGGCCGTAAACGGAAGCGTTTCTGTCCCACGGGGAGAGATATACGCCGAATTTTATGCCGCCTTCACGGCACGCCTTAGCAACCTCTCCGACGATGTCGCCCTTGCCGTTCTTATAGGGGCTGTTTGCGACGGTGTGTGAGGTCATTTTGCTGGGCCAAAGGCAGAAGCCGTCGTGATGCTTGCAGGTCAGGATAAGTCCTTTCATACCCGCCGACTTGACTGCATCGACCCACTGCTTTGCATCAAACTCGCAAGGATCAAATATCGACTCATCCTCGTGGCCGTCGCCCCATTCGTTGCCCGTATACGTGTTGACGGTGAAATGGACGAAAGCGTAAAATTCCAGCTCCTGAAAGTTCACCTGACGCTTGTGGGGTACGACGCTTATAAGTCTTTCATTCAGTGTCATAGCTTAATAACCTCCTTTGATGATCTGCAACGCCGATGCCGCACTTACAGCGGTATGGCGGGAATATCTCTTATTTTGCTCATATACCGTTTCTTGCCGCACTGCAAGGCTCGCAAAAGCTTTTAAAGATCCTGATTTTATAATATAATAACCCGACAAAAAACTCAATGCAGTAATTTGCCGGGTTGTTATCTTTTTTTGCTTTAAATCATCTTCTGTTGCGGTACTGAGCAGGAGTTATTCCGTTGATGCTTTTGAAAAGCCTTGTGAAATAGCCGGGGGTATCTATGCCGATCTCGTATGCTATCTGAGAGATGGGAAGATCTTTATTTCTGAGCAATTCCTCCGCCCTTCGTATTCTTAACACGTTGCAATACTCGGTATAGTTGGTGCCGGTCAGTTCCTTGAATACTCGGCTGAAATGATAATAGCTCATACCGACGAATTTTGCCGCCTCCTGCATATCGGTCTTTTCGTGAGGATTCTGGATTATCCGGTTGACCAGCTCGTCAAGGAGAGATATCTTTGAAAGATTCAGCGTTCCCGATTTGACGGTGACAAAGCCGCAGTCGATCATTTTGGATATAAGATCAAGAATAAGGCCGTTGCGCTTCATTTCAAAGGCTATTATCCGCTTTTTGTCCTCGCTTGGGCTGTTGTGCCCCGTTTCGTTGCAAAGCTCATACAGCTTCATAAGCGTTTCAAGGATCGGTGAGCCGTCGTCGAGCTGTATGCACGGAACGGATTCATCTGCCAGAGCAAATATCATTTTCGAATCGAAGCACTCGCAGATATAGCAAAACATATCGGCGGATATTTGCAAGACGACGTCCTTGACTGCGCTCAGATTCTGGTTTCCGTGGGCGCACAGCGGCGGCAAAAATGCCAGAGAATTTCTTTTCATCAGCACCTCTTTGCCGTTGAAGTGCAAAATGCGTTCCCCCTCGGCAACGAAAGAGATCTCATAATATGAATGAGTGTGCATAGGGTAATAGTCGAAATCTCTCGTAATATATTTATAACAGCTTATGTGAACTTTTGACGGCAGTTCGCTTGCCTGAAAATTTCTTTGATAGATCAACGTCGGCACCTCCCCGCTCTGTTTATGACAGAATAAAACGACGGCGCCGATTTGTCAAGAGCGTTTCGGCAAAGAAAGTCGTAATGGTCAATGTTTGATTCCGATATATCATTGTTATGCTTTTCCTGCAATCGGCGCTTACGGCAGACAAGCGCAAAAATGATATAAGACGAACAGAACAAAGCTGCCGTCGGAAGCGGCAGAACTGCTTGAGTGAGGCTGTTTGAGGGGCGGAGCGCCGTCCGGCGGGGTGCCGAGCTTTTGCTCGGCGGGCGGCGGGTGGCGCGGAGCGAGGCAGGCAGCAAAAAAATATTGCCCCTTGGGCGAAACTGTGCTATACTTTAATCATATTAAACTTTGAAAGGTCGCAAAAATATGAAATCTAAAAAAGGACTTAAAATTGCAGCAGTAATTCTTGCGAGTATAGTTTTGGTATATACCGCCATTGCTTTATTCCCAAGATCCGATAAGTATACGCAGGTGAATACCATGCGTGCCGAGGATCAGTTACCCATCCTGATCGCTCACGGCGGCGGAAACAAGGAATTTCCCGACAACACCCTCGAAGCGTTTTACAACGCTTACAGCGTCGATGAACGTGTGATGATGGAAACGGACGTCAGCATTACGAAAGACGGCGTCATCATTCTTTCTCACGACACCACGCTTGACCGCAAGACGAACGTCACGGGAAATATTTCCGACTGGAACTACGCCGATCTGATCGCTCAGAAGGTAGATTTCGGATATACGAACCCCATTGACAGCGACAAATCGCTTAACGGAGAGCGAAAGAAATTCACCACCGACGAAGGAAATGAAGTGACACCTCTTGACGTCACGTACCCCGAAGGGGTGACCGCAAGGGATAACGAGGTGTTCTTGGCTACCACGCTTGAGGAGCTGCTCGTTTGCTTCCCCGAAAACAGGATCAACGTCGAGATCAAGCAGTCGGGCGAGCTGGGAATCAAGGCGCTCGGTGAAATTCTTCGCCTTTTGGAGGAATACGACGCATTTGACCGTGTAGTGCTTGCCAGCTTCCACGAGGAGATATACGATGAGTTCCAGCGTATACAGGAAACAGGCGAAGTGCCCGAAGGCTTTATGTACTCCCCCACTTACGGCGCCGCAACCAAGTTTTACGTTTTGCAGCTTTTGGAGCTTGACGTTTTCTTCAGCGACAAGATGTGCGTTTTCCAGATCCCAATGGAAAAATATGGCCTTGACCTTGCCACAAGAAGCTTCGTAAACGCCGCACATAAGCATAACTTTGCCGTTCATTACTGGACGATCAACGACGTTGAGGATATGAAGCACCTGATAGACATCGGCGCTGACGGAATTATGACCGACTATCCTCACAGGCTCAAACAGGTTTACGAGGAGTACGGCGCAGAAAAATAAACGGTTATTCGTGAGATCTCTAAGTTTGCTGATGCTAAACGGGCATCTGAAAACGGCGAAACAAAAAGTATGTTACCGCCGATTCTTGTGTCAGTAAATTAAAAATCCCCCTGCTAAAAAAGTGCAGAGGGATTTTTTGTTATTTAGTTGAGCGGATAGGATTCAGCGCCGAAGAGGGCGTGGTAGAGAAGGTAAATCGCATCGTTTTTGTCGGTTGCGCCGTCGCCGTTGAAGTCGCAGGTCTGGTTGAGGGGATATGTTGTATCACCGAAGAGAACGCTGTAGAGCAGGTAGATAGCGTCGTTTTTGTCGACTGAGTCATCGCCGTTTACATCTCCCGGCATTACGGGCGGGATCTCGACGAATGTGCGGCCGTATTTTTCGGCATAAGCTTCAACGGTTGAACCAGCATAGCCATAAACGGTCACACCTACAGGAAGCGAGGTTTCGCTGTCGGGAATCGTGATATCGGCAGACTTTACGGTGATACTTTCAAGCGAAGTGCAACCGTTAAAAACGCCGTCCCCGATCGAGGTTATGCCCGAAAGGGTCACGCTTATAATACCTGAGCTGTACTCGCTCCAAGCCTCGGCAGCCTGTACAGAAAGTTCGCCGCTTCCACTTATGGACATCGTTCCGTCAGATTTGACAGTCCAGACGGCGCCCTCGGCAGTTTCGCCGGAGGCGAGAATTACAATGCGGATACGTCCGCAATCGTTGC
>CAYWXA010000004.1:33950-43294 GCA_964462175.1 uncultured Oscillospiraceae bacterium | reverse complement strand
TTTTCTGTGAAAATTTTTCGATTTATATTGACACATAACCGTCACTTTGGTATAATATATTAACAGCATAGGGGCGGATTGCGCCCGAAAGCTGTGAAAGTAAATATCTGCATTAAATCAAAGCAAATGGCTTTTGTTGGTGAAAATTCCAAGAAAAGTGTTTGCTTATTCGTGTTTATAGAGGCAACTACCCCAAAATTGTGCAAGATGCACAAACTTCCAAGGTAATATTTAACTCTGGCACGGTTTCGGATTCGACATTATATTTGGAGGTGCAAATGGGATACATAATCGCAACCAACGGTCTTTGCCGTGACTTTGTCATCGGCGACGGAAGTGTCATTCACGCACTTAAAGACATTAACATTACAGTTGCCGAAGGAAAGCTGACAATTTTGAAAGGCCGCTCGGGTTCGGGTAAAACAACGCTCATCAACCTGTTGGGTGCGCTTGACCGCCCCACGAAGGGCGAGGTCATATTCGACGGGCAGGACATTACGAAGCTCTCGGATGCCAAGCGTGACGAGCTCAGGCGCTATCAGATGGCGTTTGTATTCCAGTCTGTTGCGCTGATGTCGAGTATGACGGCTTATGAAAACGTCGATTTCGGTCTGCGTCTTTCAAAATTCCCCTTCGATCAGAGAGAGGAAAGAGTTAAAAAGTGCCTTGAAGAGGTCGGCCTCGGAAAGAGAATGCACCACCGACCGGGTGAGCTTTCCGGCGGTGAGCAGCAGCGTGTAGCAATAGCGCGTGCTTTGGCTCACGAGCCGAAGATAATCTTTGCAGACGAACCGACGGCAGAGCTTGACTCGGGCACGTCGCACCATATCGTCGAGCTTTTCAAGAGGCTCGTCGAAGATGAACATATGACCGTCGTAATGACGACCCACGACCCCAGTTTGCTTGAGATTGCCGACAGGGTATATACGCTTGAGGACGGTGAGATCATTGAGTAAGAAAAAACAGAAACTTGCCGAACACCTTGCGGAAATATTCGTACCCGGCGGAGACGAGTCGGAATATGCGATCGAATGTGAAAACTTAGTCAAGATCTATAAGACCGACCAGATCGAGGTCGTTGCCCTTCAGGGCTTGGATCTTACCATCAAAAAAGGTGAGCTTGTCGCAATCGTCGGTTCCTCCGGCTCGGGCAAATCGACACTGCTCAATATGCTCGGCGGATTGGATAAGCCAAGTGCGGGATCGCTTACCATTTGCGGAAGAAATCTTCTGAAATTTACCGAAGACGACTACATGGTATATAAACGCAACGTCGTCGGCTTCGTTTGGCAGAATAATGCAAGAAACCTCGTGCCTTATTTGACGGCGGTTCAAAACGTTGAACTTCCGATGCTTCTGCAGGGCAAGAAGGAGCGCAGAGCCAAAGCACTTGACCTTTTGGAGGCTGTGGGACTTTCCCACAGAGTCAACTCCCGACTCGACCAGATGTCGGGCGGTGAACAGCAAAGAGTTGCTATCGCCATTGCACTTGCAAATGACCCGATGCTTCTTTTGGCGGACGAACCCACCGGTTCGGTCGACACCAAGACCTCCGACCAAATTCTTAACGTTTTCAAGGAGCTGAATGAAAAGAGGGGAATCACGATAGTCATCGTAACCCACGACCTTCGCTTAGCTAAGAAAATAGACCGTGTAATAGCCATTCGTGACGGACGGACCTCCAGTGAGATCGTTAAAAAATCCCATGCGGAGATCCTCAGAGAATCGAAGGGACTTGCAGACGGCGATGTTTCTGCGGAAGCGGCCTCAGAAGAGGAATACGTTTCCGAAGAGCTGGTGGTTCTTGACAGAACGGGACGGCTTCAGCTTCCCAAGGAATATCTTGAGGCGCTCAACATTAAGGGCGGCGAGAGAGTCAAGGCAGACCTTGATATGGAAGCTGAGAGGATCTATATCCACAAAGCTCAGTAAACTTCTTTTTTACCCAACGAGGGAAAACATATACGCAAAGAATTGCGAATTATAAGAAAGGTGGACTTTACAGTGAAAGACAAAATGTTCAGGCGCATAATTTCACTTCTGCTTGCTTTAGTGATGATAGTGCCTACATTATCTATTTCTGTTTTTGCTGAAGAAATGGTGATAACGTCACCCGCACCTGCAGCAGAAGAAGAAACAGAAATCAAGGAAACCTCCGCGCAGATCATTGATGAACAGAACAGAGCATATACGTATTCCACGTATTACGATGCTCACGTTAATGATCCTCGCCCCGATGCAGAGATCGTCATCGACTATTCCGAATATTTCAACGCAAGTGAGGAATCGGGCATTTATACCGACACCATCGACGGCGTTGACTGTTTGGTATGGCCCGGTGCAAGCGGCGAAGTAAGCTTCCCCGTTACGATTACCGAAGCCGGTATTTATAACATTGAAACAATGTACTATGCTTTGGCAAGCTCGGCAAACGACATCGAGCTCTCCGTTCTTATCGACGGCGTAAGCCCTTATGCTACCGCAGAACGTATCGTTCTTGACAAGCTTTGGGTAGATGCGGAAAAGTCTTATCTGATAAACGATGAGGGCGTCAAGGTATTTAAGGAAGACGTTCACGGCAACCAGATCAGACCTACTCTTGCAGAGAGCCTTGCATGGCAGGTTGCATCCTTTGAAGATACCGACGGTTTGTTCAACGATCCTTTGAGATTCTACTTCTCCGAAGGCGAACACGTTATAACCATCGCCTCTGAAAAGGCAAGACTTGCTATCTCCTACATCAAGCTTTATAACGAAGAAGCTTTGATCTCTACCGCTGAAGCAGATAACGTCACGACTGACGCTTCCGCTGCAGCCAAGACAAGCGGCGTATACATTCTTCTTGAAGGCGAAGCTGCTGAATACAAGTCTGATATCACCCTTTACGCTACATATGACCGTACTACTTACCTGACCTCTCCCGCAAGCCCCACCAAGATGGTCTACAATACTATCGGTGCTGCAAACTGGAAGGATTCCGGACAGTCGGTAACATGGAAGTTCACCATGGACGAAGCCGGTTGGGTCAAGATCGGTATCAGAGGCAAGCAGGACCAGATGAGAGGTCTTTATTCCAACAGACGTCTTTACATCGACGGCGTTGTTCCCTCTGAAGATGCAGATCAGATCAAGTTCTACTACTCCACCTCCTGGCAGTGTGTAACTCCTACCGATGCTGACGGCAACACCCTTTACTTCTACCTCGAAGCCGGCGAGCACGAGCTCACCCTCGAAGCAATGCCCGGCGAGATCGGCGACATTATGCGCCGTTTGGATGATTTGGTCTACTATCTGAACTCTTACTACAGACAGATCCTCCAGATCACAGGTCCTTCTCCCGACGAATACAACACTTACTCCATCCACAAGCAGATCCCCACCATTTTGGATGACTTCGCTTCCTATTCCGAACAGCTTATGGCTATCAAGGCTGAGATCGAGACCCTCGCAGGAACAAAGGGTACCGAAGCTGTTTCTTTGGAAACGATGTCCAAGCTTTTGGATAGATGCATCAAGCGTCCCGATGACATTCCTACCTGTCTGGGTCAGCTCAAGGATAACATTTCCTCACTTTCTCAGTGGATGACCGACTACAGAAGCCAGTATCTCGAAGTTGACTTTATTGAGATCACTTCTGCTGAAACGGAATTCAGCACTACCAAGGAAAAGTTCTTCTCCAAGCTCGCATTCGACTTCAAGTCCTTCATCGGCTCCTTCTTCACCGACTATAACATCCTCTCTGAAGAAAACGAAGACGCTCTCAACGTTTGGGTATCCCTCGGACGTGACCAGGCTCAGATCGTTAAGGAACTCGTTGACTCTTACTTCGTTCCCGAAACGGGAATCCAGACCTCTATCAACCTGGTACAGGGCGGTATTTTGGAAGCTACTCTTGCAGGCAAGGGACCTGACGTTGCGCTGTTCATCGGCGGCGACTTCCCGATCCAGCTTGCAGCACGTGACTGCTTGGTAGATATTTCTCAGTTTGACGATTACGAAGAGATCACAAAGAGATTCTCTCCCAACATCATGACCCTTTACACGTATCAGGAAGGTGCTGAAAAGGGCGTTTACGGCTTGCCTATTTCTCAGGGCTTCTCGATGATGTTCTACCGCAGCGACGTTTTGGCATCCTTCGGATTTGACCACGCTCCCGAAACCTGGGACGAGCTCATTGAAATGCTTCCTACTCTCCAGAGAAGCTACATGGGCGTAGGTCTTAACTTCGACGTATTCGGAACGTTTATGGTACAGCGCGGTCTTAACTACTACAACGAGACCAAGACCGAGACGACCTTTGACAACCAGCTCGCCGTTGATGCATTTGAAACTTGGACAAAGTTCTATACCACCTACAGCTTCGCTCAGACGTTTGACCAGTTCACACGTTTCAGAACAGGTGAATATCCCATCGTTATCACAGGTTATACCTTCTATAACCAGCTTTATATGGCAGCTCCCGAAATCAGAGGACTTTGGGAACTCGAACTGATGCCCGGTTACGTTGAAGAAGACGGAACCGTCAACCACTCCGTCACTTCAAGCTCCTCCGGCGGTATCATCTTCTCCAAGCTCAACGAAGAGCAAAGAGCAAACGCTTGGGAACTCATCAAGTGGTTCACCTCCAGCGAGATCCAGGCTGAATACGGACGCTCCATTGAAGCTCTCTTGGGCCCTCTCGGACGTTTCGACACCGCAAACATCGAAGCTTTGAAGCAGCTCGCTTGGAGTCAGGACGAACTCGAACTGATCCTTGAGCAGCAGTCGCTCACTATTGAGATCGACATCATTCCCGCAACCTATATCGTCGGCCGTAATATCACCAACGCATTCAGAGAGACCGTCAACCAGGCTAAGAACCCCAGAGACACTCTGATGTGGTACAACAGAGATATCAACGACGAAATCATCAGAAAGTATGAGGAGCTCGGAATCGAGATCCCTGAAACATTAGAAGAAGGAGGGGAGGCAGCATAATGGCTACTAAGGCTTTAAAAGCAAAGGAAAAGAAGAACACCGTTCCTACCAACAAGATGGACAAATGGCATTACACCCTGCACCAGATGAAGGTTAATCAGGCTTGCTATTGGATGATCCTTCCTTTCTTTGCGTTGTTCACACTCTTTACCATCGTTCCCGTAGTTATGTCATTCCCGCTGGGCTTGACAAGCTTCAACCTCGTACAGTTCCCCAAATACATCGGTCTGCAGAACTTCTATTCGCTGTTCGTTAACGACGACGTATTCCTTATCGCTGTAAGAAACACACTTATCCTTGCGATCTTTACCGGCCCGTTCTCATACGTTCTGTCCTTCATTCTTGCTTGGCTGATCAATGAGATGAAGCCCTTCCTGAAGGTATTGTTCACCTTTATCTTCTACGCTCCTTCAATGACTCCTTCCGCCTTCGTAATCTGGCAGTTGGTATTCTCCGGAGACTCCTACGGCTACCTCAACTCGGTACTTATGGACCTGGGAATCATCAACAACGCGATCCAATGGCTGACGGATACGACCTATATGATGACGGTAGTTATTATCGTACAGCTCTGGACTTCAATGGGTGCCGGCTTCCTGGCGCTCCGTGCAGGCTTCCAGAACATCGACGCTTCGCTTTATGAAGCAGGCGCTATCGAAGGTATTCAGAACAGATTCCAGGAATTGTTCACGATCACCATCCCCGCAATGGGACCCTCCCTCTTGTTCGCAGCCGTTCTCGCAATTTCCGGCGCATTCACCGTCGGTGGCGTAGGAAGCGCACTTTGCGGACTCCCGTCTACAGACTATGCGGTTCATACCGTTATGAACCATGCTCAGGACTACGGTTCTATCCGTTATGAGATGGGTTATGCTTCGGCAATTTGTATGGTACTCTTTGCCGTAATGCTTATCTTTAACCATCTGGTCAGAAAAGTCCTTAGCAAATATACTGATTAAAGGAGGAAAAATACAATGGCTAGAAGAAAAAAGCCGGTTAACATTGAAAAAGTTCATGTTAAGAAATCCAAGGGTAAGCACATTAACGGTTCACTCGGCGGAGATATTTGTATTGGTATCCTCCTGACCCTCTTGGGAATCTTCATGATCTTCCCGCTCTACTATTCGATCATTCAGTCATTCAAACCTATCTCGGAGCTGTTCGTATTCCCGCCTAAGCTTTACGTTATCTCCCCCACAGGCGAGAACTTCTCGAACCTCTTCAAGGTTGCAGGTAACCTTTGGGTTCCCTTCTCCAGATACGTTTTCAACTCGGTATTCATTACCCTGGTTATCACTATCCTGCACGTATTCACAGTCTGCTGCTGTGCATACTGCCTCTCAAAGTGCCGTTTCCCCGGTTATAACGCACTTAACCAGATCATCGTAACCTCCCTTTTGTTCACCTCTACAGCTACGTGGATCATGCAGTTCGTAGTAATGGCAAAGCTTGGTATGATCAATACATATTGGGCGCTTATCCTGCCGAACGTCGCAACGTCAATGGGTCTTTACCTGATGCGTCAGAGTATGACCACCATTCACGACTCGGTTATCGACGCTGCAAAGGTTGACGGCGCAGGAGTATTCAGAACCTGCTGGCAGGTAGTTATTCCCAACCAGAAGCCTGCGATCGCAACGCTTATCATCTTCGTATTCCAGGCTGCATGGAACGTACAGGGCGGCGCGCTCGTATATCAGGAAGACTTAAAGACCCTTCCTACCATCATGTCACAGATCGCTGCATCCGGTATTGCCCGTCAGGGTATCATCTATGCATCTGCGGTCGTACTCATGATTCCTCCGCTTCTCATATTCCTCATTGCTCAGAGTAACGTTATGGAAACCATGGCTAACTCAGGTATGAAGGATTAAACCGTATGTTAATTCAATTATTAAATGAAAGGTGAAAAGCGGTGACGAGTATGAATATTAAAAAGATGCTTTGCGTACTGGTCGCTGTGATCCTGTCGGTCACCACGTTGGCAACCGCAGTATTCGCAGAAGATCCGTACACATCGTATAACTACAACGCCTGGAGCGTTGCAATACCTTCTCAGAACGGCTACATCGTCAGCAAGACGATTACCGGCACTGAGATAGGCCTTGACCAGCTTTCCGATCCTGATAGCCCCTTGTTCATCAGTGAAACAGAGCCTAATAAGCTTTCGGATGCTAAAGACTTCTTCCTTTCCCCCAACAACGAATTCTTCATTGTTGATACGGGAAACAACAGAATTATCCACACAGACATCAACTTCAACCTTATCGGTTGTTACAAGACCTTCACCGGTTCTGCGTTGACGGAACAGGTTTCCGATCCCGTTACCGGTGAGACCACGACTCAGGTCGTGACCGGTCTTAAATCTCCTTACGGTATCTACGTTGACGAAGATGACATTATGTACATCGCCGACAGAGATAACCAGAGAATCATCAAGTGCGGTCTTGACTGTGAGATCATTACCGAGTACACAAGACCCGATACCGAGCTTTACGATTCCGTATCCTTCTATTGTACGAAGGTCTTGGTTGACGCCGCAAAGAACGTTTACGTTATCTGCCCTGCAGTCAACAAGGGTGCAATAATGTTCTCGCCCTCCGGCGCATTCATCGGATACTACGGTGCAAACCGTGTTGAAGTAACCGCCGAAGTAATCAGAAACAAGCTTTGGAGAAAGTTTGCTTCCGAAGACCAGAGAGCTGCACTTACCAACTCTACCCCTGTTGAATACGCTAACTTCGATATCGACGATGAAGGCTTCATCTACACCGTAACCGAAGTTGCCGACGTTTCGACAGACGCAGTTAAAAAGCTCAACCCCGCCGGCTATAACATTTTGGAAACTACCACCAATGCGGCAAATATGACGTTCGGTGATCAGCAGTCCATTACATATTCCGGCACCACTTATTCGACCCGTTTGACCGACGTCGCTGTCGGTGACGACGGAATCATCAACATTCTCGACTACACTTCCGGACGTGTATTCCAGTATGACAAGGAATGTAACCTGCTCTTCATCTTCGGATGCGATCAGGAAGGCCAGCGCGGCGGCTTTGATAACCCCAACGCCGTTGAGTGCTACGGCGAGTACATCTACGTTTTGGACGGCCGTAACAACGACATCACCGTTTATGAGGAGACCCTCTTCGGCGCATACGTTCACGAAGCTGTAAGAATGTTCAACGAAGGCTTATATGAAGACTCCCTCGACCTCTGGTACGAAGTAGTTAAGCGTGACGGTAACTATAATATGGCTTATACCGCTATCGGACGCGCGCTTCTCAACCAGGATAAGTACGAAGAAGCTATGAAGTACTTCAAGGTCGCATTCGACGACGTTGACTATGACAGAGCTTTCGAAGCTAACCGTCAGGATATGCTCAGAGATAACTTCACACTCATCGTTATCGTTCTGATCGTTGTGATCGTTGCAGTGCTCGTTATTTCCAAGCTTCAGAAGAAGGGCAAGATTCCCGATAAGCTTATTAAGCGCGGACTTTCCTGGCTCGGCAAGAAGATTGTCGTTCTTTGGGAAAAGCTCGTAGCTCTGATTAAAGGAGGTAAGAAGTAATGATTTATGATATGACGCCCGTGCAGTGGCTCAAGCATGTCATCTTCCACCCCTTTGAGGGATATGAGGATCTCAGATGGAAAAAGCAGGGTTCAATGAAGATATCGATGATCATTGTTTTCTTCCTCTTCTGTTCTCAGGTATTTTCAACAAGATACGGCGGATTTGCCTTCAATATGAGAGCATATTCGGACATCTTCAACGTTGTTCCGATCCTCGTTCAGTCTGTTGTATACTACGCTACTTGGGTAGTTGCAAACTGGGCGTGGTGTACTCTTCTTGACGGCGAAGGAAATATGAGAAGAATTGCGATCTATTCCGCATACGCTTTGGTGCCTTATATCATCGGCAACGTTCTCTCGACCGCTATTTCTTATTTCGTAACTTTGGATGAGAGCATCTGGACAACTTCCGTATACCTCATCGGCTTATGCTGGAGTGTAATTCTCATGGTATTCGGCATGAAGGCTTGCCACCAGTATACATTCACAAAAACAGTAATTTGTCTGGTTCTGACGATCGTGGGAATGCTCCTGATCCTTTGCTTGGTCGTACTTCTTATGTCGTTGTTCCAGCAGGTATGGCTCTTTATCGTAACCATCTATACTGAGATAATGTATAGAGTACGAAGCTAATCGGGCAGAAAGTGAGTTTTAATATGAAGAATAAATTTCTCAGATTGATCGCTTGCCTGCTCGCATTGGCAATGATGATCACAAGCGCTGTCAGCCTCGTAGCTGACGAAAATACAGCCCCCGCAGAAGATACCGCAGCCGCTGAAGACGTGGAA
>CAYWXA010000004.1:15614-33850 GCA_964462175.1 uncultured Oscillospiraceae bacterium | reverse complement strand
AGCTGACGAAAATACAGCCCCCGCAGAAGATACCGCAGCCGCTGAAGACGTGGAAGCTCCCGCTGAGGGCGAAGAAGCTCCCGTAGAGGGTGAAGAAGCTCCTGCTGAGGGCGAAGAAGAAGCTCCCGCAGAGGGCGAAGAAACTCCCGCAGAGGGCGAAGAAGAAACTCCTGCAGAGGGTGAAGAAGAAGCTCCCGCTGAGGAAGAGGAAGAAGAGGAAGAAGCTCCTCTGGTAGCTCTTACCGATGAAGAAGCTTTGGCAAGATGCGAGATGGTTGCTGAAAACGACAACTATAAGCTCTATCTTGACCGTGAATACGAAAGAATCGGCTTCTACGTTAAGGAAAGCGGATACGTTCACTGGTCCAACTGTGTTAATGCTCTCTTGGATACAGCTACCGAGAAGGATTCCTTAAGACAGAACCGCCTTTCAAACGTTGCTGTAAAATACGGTAACGTTACCGACCTTATCACCTCCTCATACCTTTACTCCTACAGAGTTTCAACCTCCAAGGAAAACACCGAATTCGAGCTTGTCGACGGCGGTGTAAAGGTTACCTATAACTTCAATACTGCTAAGGCTATGGTTCCCGTATACTTCATTCTTCAGGATGATTACCTTGAAGTATACGTTATGACCGATGAGATCAAGGAGACCACAGGCTACGGTACGGATGCCGAGGATGAAGATTCCAAGCAGGACGTTATCGTTTTGACCGACATCGCTCTTTCTCCTTATATGAGTGCAGCGACCTCCGAGGATAGCGGATATATGTTCGTTCCCGACGGAAGCGGCGCTGTCATCGAGCTCAACAACGGCAAGGGCAATTACGCTAACTATTCCCAGACCGTTTACGGCAGAGATATCACCAAGGTAAGAGAGAACGCTCCCGATGAAACCGAGCAGGCTTACCTCCCCGTAATGGCAATGGTAAAGGGCAGCAACGGTTTGGTAATGATCGCTTCTGACGGCGACACACACGCAACCGTTAACGCAGCGGTAAACGGCTCCAAGACTGACCAGTCCTCTTACAACTACTGCTACTTCAGCTTCACCATCCGTTCGACTGACGACTACTATATGACCGGTGACTCTTCATCCATCATCGTATTCGAAAAGGGCGACGGCTCCATTCAGGTTGAAAAGATCGCAGTAAGATATTACCCCATCACTTCCGATTCGGAAACGGTACAGCTCGGCGAGATCGCTGAAGTTTACCGCAACTATCTGATCGAAGAAGAGGGTCTCACCAAGAAGACGGAAGCGAATTCCGCTCCTTTGTACGTTGAATACTACGGCGGAACTCTCAAGTCCAAGTCTATTTTGGGTATCCCGATCAACATCAAGACCGCTTTCACCTCCTTCAAGGAAGCTATAGAGATCACCGACGAGCTCATCGCTCTCGGCGTTGACGATATGGTCGTTAACTATAACGACTGGACCAACGACTCCATGTCCTCCAAGATCGACACCGCTGACGGCGTTGCAAGAGTTTTGGGCGGCAAATCCGGTCTTAAAGATCTTATGGAATACTTCGCAGAAAAGAACATCACAGCATATGCTTCCATCACCGGTTACACCTTCAAGTCTAACGGTAACGGATTTATGACCTTGTTCAACACTGCTTACAGAGTTTCCAAGTCTTATTCAAGACAGTACAGCTATAACATCGCATTCGGCACTCCTAACGACGGAATTGCTCCCGCTCTTCTCTCGCCCAAGTCGATCTCCAAGCTTTCCGCAAAGGTTTCAAAGAACCTTGCCAAGCTCGATCTGACCGGCGCAGGTCTGGGCGATATCGCTTCCACTCTCTGGAGCGACTTCTCCACCAAGAGCCGCACCAACCGTTGCATGACTGCTGAATACGTAATCGACTATTACAAGTCAGTCAAGGAAGCTACCGGCTCCATCATTGCAAATTCTCCCAACGCTTACCTGATTCCTTATGTTGATACCATCAACAATCTGACACTTCAGTCCAGCCAGTTCAAGGTCGTTGACTATGACGTGCCCTTCTATCAGATGGTCATCCACGGTTACATTCCTTATGCAACCGAACCTGTCAACGCTGCCGCTGACTCGACCACACTCTTCCTCAAGGCTATCGCCGCCGGATCCAACATCCACTTCGATTTCATCCACGAGGAAGCAATCGAGCTCGTTAACACCGATTACCTCAAGCTGTTCTATGCCAACTATGAAGGTTGGACGGAATATGCAGCTCAGACCTATAAGCTCGCAAACGAGATCCTTTCAAAGGTCTCCGATGCAACTATGGTCAACTACGTTGTTGACGGCGACGTTATTACAACAACATACGACAACGGTATCGTAACCACCGTAGATCTTGAAAACGGTATCATTACCGCAGACGGCAAGACGTACGTGTTGTCTGATTACGTAGAGGAAGGAGGAATCTACTAATGGCAGAAGCAGCAGTTAAAACAAAAGCACCTAAGGCACCTAAGGTTGCCAAGGTTAAGGAGCCTAAGGCTCCTAAGGGCGTAAGAATCCCTTATGAAAGACGTAAGGCTCTTTACGGTTACGGATTCCTTGCTATTTGGATCTTGGGTACGTTCTATTTCTTCCTCAAGCCCTTGGTCGTTTCCTTCTGGTACTCCCTCAATGAAACCCAGGTAACCTTGGGTAAGATGGAGACCAAGTTCGTCGGATTGCAGAACTATATCGACGCATTCCGAAAAGACACCGACTATACCGAAGCGCTCTTGTCAGTGCTTAAGGACACCCTTTGGACTACACCTTTGATCATCATCTTCTCGATCTTCATCGCTGTAATCCTCAACCAGAAGTTCCACGGAAGAACCTTCGTCAGAGCGATATTCTTCCTCCCCGTTATCATTGCTACCGGTCCTGTAATCTCCATCATCAACGGTGATATGGATACCTCCGGTTACTCCGGCGGTGCTGACCAGTTCTCGACGATGTTTGAAACTGATATGGCGGGTGCTCTGCTTAACTTCCTGGGTGTATACAATATCTCAGACAAGGTGACCGAGATAATATCGCTTCTGACCAGTGATATCTTCAACCTCGTTTGGGACTGCGGTATTCAGATCATCATCTTCCTGGCTGCACTTCAGAACATCCCCGTTTCTGCAAAGGAAGCTGCCTCCATGGAAGGTGCAACCGCTTGGGAATTCTTCTGGAAGATCACTCTTCCTTACATTTCCCCGATGATTGTTGCAAACTTGATTTACACCATCGTTGACTCGTTCATCGATCCTACCAACGGCGTTATGACCTTGGTACTCCAGCAGGCTTCTGCTTGGATGCACGGCTATTCAGCAGCTATGGCTTGGGCTTACTTCTTGATCGTAATCCTGGCTTTGTGCATTGTCCTGCCGATCGTAAATAAGTTTGTTTATTACGAAGTATAAAGGAGGGAACTACATGGCAACTGCAAAAGAAAAAGCCCCTAAGGCTCCTAAGGCTCCTAAGGCGCCCAAGGCACCTAAGGTTAAAAAGCCTAAGGAAATGAGCCAGGCCAAGATCGAGCGTGAGTTTGCAAAAGAACGCGCTAAGCATCTTAAAGAAAAGGCTGCCGCATATAAGGCTGCCAAAAAAGCAGGAACTCTTGACGAGCGCCAGTTAGCTCCCGAGCATTTGGCATATCTTCGCCGTAAGGCTCTCTTCGAAAAGGTTTGGCCTATTTTCAGATTCCTCATCCTTTTCGGACTGTGCTTCGTAATCTGCTATCCTTTGATCTATATGTTCTCAACTGCGTTCCGTCCTTCGGTACAGATGACAGACCCCTCTGTAATCTGGCTTCCCAAGTCGTTAACGCTTGACAACATCATCGAAACATGGGAAACCATGGACTTCGGCCCCACCCTTTTGAACACCGTCCAGCTCAACCTGGTCTGCTCGCTCCTTTCCGTTGTTGTCTGTGCCGTAACCGGTTACGGTTTCGCAAGATTCGACTTTAAGGGCAAGGGACTCCTGTTCGGCATCGTTATTATGCAGATCATCGTTCCTCCGCAGATCACCGTTATCCCTCTGTATCTCCAGTGGGCATTCTTCAAGCTGGCTGGCATCATCCCTGCGCTTGCCGCAGGCGGTGCGACCACGTTTATGGGTATCAAGATCCAGTCGGGCGGCTACATTTCGTTGATCGACAATCCTATCGTAATGTATGCTCCTGCGATACTGGCAAACGGTATCAAATCGGGTCTGTTCATCCTCATCTTCAGACAGTTCTTCAAGGGCTTGCCCAAGGAGCTTGAGGACGCTGCATATCTCGACGGCTGCGGCGCATTCAAGACCTTCATTCGTGTAATGGTTCCTAACGCATCTTCGTCCTTCCTTACCGTATTCCTCTTCTCGATCGTATGGTACTGGAACGACTACTACGTATCCTCCACCTTCTTCATTTCAAACCATACAGTTGCGCTTGCGCTCCAGAAGCTCTCGGCAACTCTTGACCAGACGCTCTTCCAGGGTGCTCAGGTTGGTACGAGAAAGAAGATCGTATGGCTCGAATCGGGATGTCTTTTGACCATCACGCCGATCCTCGTTATGTATATCTTCTTACAGAAGCACTTTACAGAGGGTCTTGCCAGATCCGGTCTGGTTGGATAAACCGAAAAGCTTTAAAACCGCTCCGATTTTCGGGGCGGTTTTTTTGATGCGTAGCCTTCCCCTTGAGGGGGCAACCCCTGCGACCGCCGCCGGTGGCGGAAGAAGGGAGCGGGGATTGGGGCAGCGGTCGACAAGCCGGAACGTTAGTGAACGGCGAGTCGGGTACCGCAAACGGGACTGGTGTCGGCGAAAGCCGACGGATGAGGTGAAAAGCGGCGCTCCTCCACACCGCTCGCCACGCTACGGCACACCGCCCATTCGGGCGCGCCTTGCACGGCTCGCTCCGCCGAACACCACATTTGCCAAACCTCGAAATATGTGTTATAATGTGCTATATCAAAAGCGGGGTGACCTATGAAAGCTAAAAACCTGACACAAACGGCGCTTTTGGCTGCGTCAATATGCGTTTTGGCGCCGTGGACACTTCCTGCAGGCTCTTTCCCTGTCACGCTCGGCACCTTCGCCGTCAGCTTGGCGGCAGGGATCGGCGGCAGGAAAAAGGGAACCGCCGCAGTCGCAATGTATATTCTTTTGGGCGCAGTGGGTCTGCCAGTATTTGCAGGTTTTTCCGGCGGCATACACGTGATATTCAACGCCACCGGCGGCTTCATTTTGGGATACATACCGTTAAGCCTGTGTGTCGGAGTGGCATATGACAAAAAGCTTTCATATTTTGCCTGCGTTCTGTATGCGCTCTTTGGTCATTTGATAATGTATCTGTGCGCAGTTCTGTGTTATTGCGCTGTCACAAAGGCGAGCTTTATATCTGCGCTTGCAGTCTGCGTTTTGCCGTTTATCTTTACAGATATTTTAAAGATCTTGGCTTCCTGCGCCCTGTCAATGCGATTGAGAGATGCGATCAGACGGAGCGGAAAATGAAAAAGGGGATAGATTCAATGAAAAAACTTGCGATAATACTTGCAATGGCGATGATGCTGACGCTATTCAGCGGATGCGAAAGCGATTCTGTTCCTGCGGATAACACCTTATCGACACCCGATATGACCTTGGATATCACTTTGGATACTCTGCCCGACGAGACCCCTTCGGAGCAGGACCCCCAGATACATATACCCGAGTACGGAGAAACGGATATTGCCGAGACCTTGTATGACCCGGAGGAGTTTAGCGCAACCTACGAGGCGGAGCTTGGAACTCTCAAGGGATTGGCATATAACAGCGCCGTCGTCGGCGGATATTCGGGCGACGGATACGTTGCGGGCGTTTCGCTTCCCGATTCGGGGCTTCTGATAACTGCCGAGGTTCCGTCAAGCCAGCATTATTCCGTTACGCTGTGTGCATACAGCGAATTTGAAATGAACGGCGTGCTGTATGTTGACGGAGTTGCAAAGGGGGTATTTGCTCTCGGCGGAACGGGTGCTTATGAATCGGTGATGTTTGACAACATATACATTCACGAGGGCGAAGTGACAGTCAGCTTCGGTGAGCTGACCGCAGATATATACATCGACTATATCGTTATTGAAAACTGCGAAGCCATATATGCTCAGCCCTTTTCCGTTTCGGGAAGGCTTTCAAATGCCAAAGCCTCCTCGACTGCCGAAAATCTTTACGAATACATCTGCGAGAGCTTCGGAAACAGTATCATTTCCGCTCAACAGGTGACACCCGGCACCAACAACGAGATCGACGCCATATATCAGACTACGGGGCAGTATCCCGCCATCAGATTTTCCGATATGATGGATTACGGCGTCGGCATTGACAGCGGGGACACCGAGCTTGCATTGGAATGGGCGAAGGACGGCGGCATCGTCGGCTATTCATGGTATTGGGTCAAGGGCGGCTCCTGCTATTCTGTAAAATCCGACTTTGATATTACGACCTGTATAAACGACCACGACGTTGCAAGACTGAGCGAAAAGCGCCTTGCCGAGCTTTATGAAGCAGGCGGCGTTTCCGACGAGACCGTTTCGCTTTTGGAGGATATCGACCGAGTTGCCGAACAGCTCGCAAGGTTCAAGGAAGCGGGAGTTGCCGTTTTGTTCCGACCTCTCCCCGAAGCGAGCAGCGGCCAGTTCTGGTGGGGTGAAGATAAAGAGGCTTACCTTTGGCTGTGGGAGCTCGTATATGCAAGACTTGCTGATTATTGGCACCTTGACAACCTCATCTGGGTGTGGAATGCTCAAAGCTTCGATTGGTACGTCGGCGACGATTGGTGCGACATTATTTCGCTTGATATATACGACTTCTCGGGACAGCCGTGGGATAATCAGAGCCATATCAATCAGCTTCTCGGCGCTTCTTCTTTGGGTGCCAAAAAACCTGTCGCCATAAGCGAATGTAACGTTTTGCCCGGCCCCGGACTCATTTCTCAGGACGGCGCATATTGGGCTTTCGTATCTCTGTGGCAGGACTACGCACTTGATTCAAACGGCAAGCTCAACACGAAAACCATATCCGAAGCAGAATGGATATTGTATTACAACTGCTCGGTGGTCGTGACGAGGGACGAATTGAAATAGCTCAGATAAATTGATAAGGGCGGGCGAGTGTGCCTGCCCTTTTTGCATATACGGGCGGGGCGGAGGAAAGTCTTTCCCTTTGGGAAAGGTGTCAAAAACTTCGACTTCATCGAAGTTTTGAAGCTGACGGAGAGGGCAAGAGCTGAAAATCCCGCTTGTAACGGCACTGCGAACTAATTTACAATTCCGTAACAAAATATTCCAAAAAATATTACCTCGATTTTGTGAAAATCCGCTCTGTTTGACTTGTGTACGTGCGGAAATTTTGGTAAAATCAATATAAGGCGCATTGTCGCCAACCATTGAAAGGAAGAACCATATGAAACTCACAAGATCTATCATGCTTGTACTTATGGCGGGCGTTATGTTGATCACTAGCGGCTGTTACTTCTTGCCCGAAGAGGAAGAAGTTCTTGACGCTCCCGTTGTCAAGGCAAGCGAGGTGTCGTATACCACGACCACTGCACAGCTCAAGGACATTACCAAGCAGGTACTCACTGCAGGCACTATCGCTTCGGGTACCGAGTATAATGCAAGATTCAGCTCCATCGGCGGAAACATCAAGGCTGTATACGTTACAGCGGGCGACACCGTCAATGAAGGCGACCTGATCGCAGAATATGAAACCTATGAGCTTGACCTTGAGATCCAGCTCAAGGAGCTTGAAGTATACCGTGAAGAGCTGGAATATCAGATCGCAATTGAAAAGGGCGAAAGCGAAACGGTTAAGGCTAAGGAGCTTTTGGACGTTCAGCTTATGCAGAACGAGCTTGACAAGCTTTATGCCGAAAAGGATGCAACGAAGCTTTACGCCAAGGTCGGCGGTACGGTTTCTTACGTCAAGACCCTTTCTCCCGGTGACTGGGTAAATGCAGGCGAGACCATCGCAACCGTCATCGACATCACAGATCTTTACATTAAGATCGCTCCCAACAGCGAGGTCGGTCAGTTCCTTATCGGACGCGGCATCACCATTCGCTATGAGGGCGAATATTACGACGGAACCATCGTTTCCAACAAGTCGGGTCAGTTGTGGGATCCCGAAACACAGTCTGCGCAGGTAGACGAAAACGGCGAGCCTATAATCGGCGAGCAGTCGGATTCCGTTGTCGTCAAGTTTAACGACATCATTCCCGAATCCTCTGCCGTCGGAAACATTGCCGACACACTTTTGATCCTTGACAAGCGTGAAAACGTGATCGTCATTTCCGCAAACCTCATCAAGTCCTCCGGCGGTATCAACTACGTATACGTTTTCAAGGACAACCAGAAGGTTCAGGTCAACGTAACCATCGGTCTTGAGAGCGGTTCGCTTTGCGAGATCACTTCCGGTCTTGAAGAGGGCGACGAGGTAATCATCAGATAATAACTCTTTGATTCATCTCGGCTCTCATCATAATTAAACTGGAGGAAAGAAAATGCTCACTTTATTGTTCAGAAAAATGCGCAATACAAAGTGGATGGTAATCTGCCTTCTCATCGGATTTATTATGGCGACAGCCATGACGAGTGCGATCCCGATATATATGGACGCATCCTTGCAGCGAATGCTTATCAAGGATATGCAGGCTTATCAGGAAGAGAATAACGAATATCCCGGTGTATATGCCGTTTCAAAAACCATCGTCAGCGGCACCTCGGCAAAGAATCAGCGTGCAGCCGTAAATAACGTATACGCTAAATCTGCCGACCGCTTTAACCAGCTTTTGGTGCCCTTCTTAACTTATAAATGCTACACGTCCGACTCATACCTTTACGTTTCCAACATTGAATCGGAAGATCTGTCAATGCTCAAGCTGGGCGGTATGACCGACATCGCAGACCACATCACCATACTCGAAGGCAGAATGTATGAGTCAGGCAAGCGTGATGACGGCGTTTATGAAGTCATCTGTACCGAAAAATCTCTGCAGCTCACTCAGCTCGCTCTTAATCAGGTATATGAAGTTACCAACATTTTGAATCCCGGCGCAACCATCAAGCTTGAGATCGTCGGCGTATTCACCCTTTCAAACGAGACCGACACCTATTGGTCTGAGGGTATGTCAAACTATGACAACACCCTGTTCGTTGATTTCGACACCCTTGTGGGCAACGAAAACAAGGAAACGGGCGTAAGCGCTGCTGAAGGCATCATCTTTACGGGCGTCGTAAACCTCACCAGCGTTGAGTGCAGATATATCATCAACTATCAGGAAATGGACATGAACATAATCGAACATGTTCAGAACTGTTTTGAGAGCCATGCGCAGGCGTATAAAGAAGAAAACTGCACTTTCCGTGTTCCTGCAAAGGAAGTATTGGATCAGTATGCCGAAAAGGCGGCTTCTTTGAAGTATATCCTTCTGATGCTCGATATACCCGTCGTATTGATGCTCATCTTCTATCTGTATATGGTATCTCAGCTCAATATCGAGTCTGAAAAGAACGAGATCGCAATGCTCAAATCCCGCGGCGCATCCTCTTGGCAGGTATTGAGGATCTATGCTTATGAGACCCTCATCTTGGGCGGCATCTCCGCTTTGGTTGGACCCTTCGTAGGTCTGGGACTTTGCAACATTCTGGGCGTATCCAACGGCTTCTTGGAATTTGTTAACCGTCCTGCGCTTCAGGCAAGACTTTCGCTGACCGCATTCATCTATGCAGTTGCGGCGGTTGCCGTATTCTTCATCACGACTTTGGTGCCGATCGTTCCCGCATCAAGAGTATCTATCGTTGCACACAAGCAGAGCCATGCAAAGAAATCCGAAAAGCCCTTCTGGCAGAAGATGTATCTTGACTTCGTTCTGACCTTCGGCTCTGTGATCTGGCTCTATTTCCACAACCGTCAGGAAGAAAAGCTGATCGCTCAGGGCGTTACCGATACCGCTTCGACTATGAATCCGCTTATGTTTGCGGCATCGACGATATTCATTCTGGGTGCGGCGCTCATCTGTGTCCGAGTCTATCCTTACGTCATCCGTCTTATTTATAAGATCGGTCAGAAGAGATGGAGCCCTGCGGCTTACTTCTCCCTCAACAACATCAGCCGTTCTTCAACGGGCAGAGAGAAGTTCATTATGATCTTCCTTATCCTCACCGTTGCTCTGGGTATCTTCTCTGCGAACACCGCAAGAGCGATCAACCGAAACACCGAAGAACGAATCAGATATAATTTGGGCGCAGACGCAGTAATTCAGGAGGCTTGGAAGACCACCCGTGTCAAGGTATATTCCGAAGAGGACGGCGGCGAGACCTCCGTTACTCAGTATACCGAACCCGAGTTCTCAAGATATGAGGAGCTTGCAGGCGTTGAGACCGCAACCCCCGTATTCAAGCGTGACAGCGTTCAGATCAAATATAACGACAAGACCACCACCAACGTTCAGATAATGGGAATTGTGCCTGATCAGTTTGCTGACGTTTGCTGGTTCAGAGATAACCTCCTGCCAGTACATATCAATTACTATATCAACGCTTTGAGCGAATGTCAGGACGGCGTAATCATCTCCAGCTCCTATCAGGAAAAGACGGGAATCAAGCTTGGCGACGTCGTTTCCTTCAAGTGGTCGAAAAACGACTGGTTTGAAGCGACGGTAGTTGCAGTCGTTGACTTCTGGCCGACGATGAATCCTTACGAAAAGAATTCTTCGGGCGAATACCGTGACTTTGCGATTTTGAACTTCGACTACGTAAATGCTCTGACGATCACCGAGCCTTATGAAGTCTGGCTCTCGCTGGACGGAGTTACCCCCGTTGCCGACCTTTATCAGTCGGTAATAGATGCCGATATCACCGCAACCAGACTTGACGTTGCCAGCCAGCTCATCACCTCTTCAAAGACTGATGCAACGTTGCAGGGCGTTAACGGTGCGCTGACCTTGGGCTTCATCACCATTATGGCGATGTGCTTCATCGGCTTCCTCATTTACTGGATCCTCTCCATTAAGGGAAGAACGCTCCAGTTCGGTATTTTGCGAGCGATGGGTATGTCGTTCAGAGAGATCATTGCCATGATCATCTACGAACAGATTCTCGTTTCGGGTGTATCCATCTTCCTTTCGATCATCATCGGCGGAATCGCATCCGACCTGTTCGTTCCTCTGTTCCAGGTGCTCTATAACGTCACCGAACAGGTGCCGCCTTTCGTCGTGGTATCCCAGCGAAGCGACTATATCAAACTTTATATCATCGTCGGAATAATGCTTGTTGTCGGCTTCCTTGTAATTGCAAGACTCATCAAGTCTATCAACATCAACAAGGCGCTCAAGCTCGGCGAGGACTAATTAAAAACAAAAACCGCCTTCCCGTTTTGGGAGGGCGGTTTTTAATGTTCCAAAGGGACAATTTATTTAGCCTTCCCCTTGAGGGGAAGGTGTCGGCATATGCCGACGGATGAGGTGGAAAACAGGGCGCTCAACTCTTTTTATATTCGCCGGGCCACGGGCAAGCCGCCTTCGGATTTTAGACTTTACCGTTCAAACATCTCTCTTTGATGTGAAGCCAAAACAGTGTGACAATCAGATTTGACATATCATCCAAATCCGAAAAACCGTATTCAACAAACAGCTCACGTAAAGCGTGGTCGATTAAGAGCATATTCCTTATGCGGATACCTAATCCGAAGTGGTAAAGATTCAATGATGAATAATCACACTTGACCATTGACTTGACATCGCCTTTTTTAAGCAGTTTTTCAATTTCACCAAATCTTTTTGCAATTTCTTCTGTCAACAACATAATACTTCTCCTTAATATGATATGCTAAGTCAAATATATATCATATTATGTCATTAAGTCAACCCAATATGTGCAATATAATATATGTGGTGATGAAAATGAATGATAAATATTATGAGAAATACAGAAATTTAGGACTGTCGGTCAGCTATTTCAGAAAGCTTCACGGGCTGACCCAGCAAAATGTTGCCGACAGGATGAATGTCAGTTACGAAACCATCAGCCGAATTGAAAATGCAAACACAGGTATATCCTTGGATATGTTGTTTGAACTTTCAAAAGCGATTGACACTCCGTTGAGCGAGTTATTTGCCCACGCAAAATTATAAAAAATCTCCCCGACTGCACTAAGCAATCGGGGACTTTTCATTATTCACAATATAAAAACAGATCTCTTGTCACCTTCGCACACCCGAACATATAAAGCTCGTCGGGGTTTATGCTCAGATATTGTCCGGCATATTCAAGGTAATCATCAAGAGGCTCGAACAAAAGCGGAACGCCGTCAATAACCCTGTATTCTGCAGGCAGACCGCCGCCGGAAACGTCAATTCCCAGTGCGTTGACAGCTGAAGCCGTCATCGACACGCCGACTCCGATAAGCTTCTCTTTATCCAGACAGCACTCCCTCAGGATCTTGTTCGCCGCCGTGCTTATCAGCTCATAAGCCTCGCTGAAACCGATATCCCCGTCGAGCTTTATCTGCTCTTTCCCCAAAGCTTCGCCTTTGAGCGTCGTTAACCCCACGCAGATAATATCCTTCGATATCCCCACGCCGAGGGCAAATTTATATGAGCAGTCAATGTCGAGCAGCAGGTTTTTGCGGCCCCTTGCATATCCTTTTCGGTATCCGCAGGCGCAAAGCACGCCGCCGTCCAACAGCTCCGCGCACACCTCCGTAATTCTTGACGGACTTATATCCAGCTTGCGGGAAAGCTCGGCTCTGGAGAGCGGCCCCGTATGAGAGATCGCTTTTAAGATCTCCGATCTGACGTTACTCATTGGGATATTCCTCAATTCGCTCAACCTCAAACCAGAAGGTCGAGCCTTTGTCGACCTCGCTCTGAACACCGTATTTCGTTTTATGCAGGCGCAGGATCTCCTTGACGATCGAAAGTCCCAATCCCGAACCGACCACGTCACGCTTGGTGCGGTCACCTCGGTAGTATCTGTCAAATATCAACGGAAGCTTGTCTTTTTCGATTCCCTTGCCGAAGTCAACCACCTCAATGCGAACCGTATAAGGCAAAATGTGAGTGCGAATGATGATCTTCTTCGATTCGCCGCTGTAGTTAATAGCGTTGTTCACAAAGTTGAACATCACCTGTTCAAGCTTCGCTCTGTCGCCGTAGCAGATGCAGTCGCCGTCCGACTCATAGTTGAATTCAAAGCCGTCCATCTCGCTCAAATGCTGATATCTTGAAAGCACGCTTTCGACAAAATCCGCCAAAGAAAACCGACCGTACTCAATATTCATCGTGCCGCTTTGAAGCTTTGAAAGCTCAAGCATATTGCTGACCAGCGCCGAAAGTCTGTCGGTCTCCTCAATTATAACGCCGAGGTGCTCGTTTCTCTTTTCCGGTTTATCTCCCGAAAGATCTCTTATCATCTCCGCATACGCTTTTATCATTGTCAGCGGCGTGCGAAGATCGTGAGATACGTTAGCGATAAGATCGTTTCTTAAAGTGTCGACCTTTGATATTTCCGTTGCGGCATAGTTAAGAGTTTCCGCCAATTCGTTGATCTCGGCGTACGAGTTGCCTTCAAAATTGGCGGCATAATCGCCCTTTGCCATTCTTGAAGCGCTTTTCGTTATCTGAACGATAGGCTTTGAAAGGTTTTTGGACAAAAGCAACGAAACCCACAGAGCTGCAAACAGCAGCAATGCGCTGATATATACGAACTGGTCTTTAATGATATCAACGGTCGAGTCGATAGGCTCAAAGGTGGCGTTGATGAATATCATATACGTCGTCTGAGGAATGAGCGCACCGTAGAGTATCTCGGTGGTCTCAAAGCGCTCGTTGACGATAGTTTCCATAATGGTACTCGTCGAGGAGGTCAGAATCTTGTTCCGATATTCAAAAAGCCTGAAGCCCTGATCGCTCGTAATGACGGAAAAGTTGCCCATAAAGTCGGAAACGGTTATCACGTTGCCGTTTCGGTCGGTCACGGCTATCGTCATCTTGTTTTTATACGCAATGTCTTCAACCAATGAAGCGACCGCTGTCGGGTCAGATCTGTCAAAGCTTTGCGTTATCATCGACGACGCCATCGTGACGTTTCGCTTTACGGAGAATTCATAATACTTATCCAAAGACACGACCTGAAAGACCCATAGGAACATAAGCATTGCAACGGTGAACATCGCAAAGTATATCCATATGGTGACCCTGAGCGTCAAAGGCTGTTTTTTATTAGGCTTACTGCTGCTTGATGTCGTCAAATTTATACCCCATTCCGCGAAGAGTTACGATCAGATCTCTGTATGGGCCAAGGCTGTTTCTGAGCATTTTAATGTGGGTGTCAACGGTTCTGTCATCGCCGTAGAAGTCAAATCCCCAAACTTCTTCGAGGAGCTTTTCACGGCTCATTGCAATGTTCATATTCTTTGCAAGATAGAACAGAATGTCATATTCCTTCGGGGTCATCTGCACACGCTTGCCGTCAATGGTAACGTCCCTTGCGGCAAAGTTTATCACAAGTCCCTTATAGCGGATGACGTCAGACGATTCGGGGACGCTGTTGCGCTTGATCGCAACCTTGATCCTCGCCATAAGCTCCTTGGGGGAGAAGGGCTTGACCACGTAGTCGTCGACACCGACCTCAAATCCGAAGAGCTTGTCATATTCTTCTCCTCTTGCGGAGAGCATAATGACGGGAATGTTCTTGATCTTTTTGATCTCCTTGCAGGCAGAATAGCCGTCAAGTCTGGGCATCATAATGTCCAAAACGATGCAGTCATAGGATTCAGAGTTGGCTCTTACCTTTTCAACGGCGTCCATACCGTCAACTGCTTCGGTCACGTCCATTCCCTCAAACTCGGCGTATTCTTTTACGACCTCACGGATCTTTGCTTCATCGTCTACGATCAAAATTCTTGGCATGGTTATTCCTCCTGTATTGATAGATTCGGTTGATTATATTATAACAATAAAATGTGTCAAAATTATGAAATTCTTCTAACAATAATATAAAAGCAGGTTCTTGTTATTTTCTCTGCGGTGTGGTATAGTTATAACAATAAACGTAAAAGGAGATCACGTATGCAAAAAGAACAGATCTCAGAAAATACCGCAGTTCTCTGTCCGGTATATAAAAAATGCTCGGGATGCCAGCTTATGAACCTTTCATATGACGAGCAGCTTTCGCTCAAGCAGTCAAAGATCATCAAGCTGATGGGCAAATTCTGCCACGTCGATGAAATCATCGGTATGTCAGATCCTAAGCATTACCGCAATAAGACCTCCGCCGTTTTCAAACTGACAAAGCCCAACAACCGAATCATTTCGGGGGTATATCAGTCCTCAACGGGCGGAATCGTCACAAACGACGAGTGTATAATTGAAAACAAGCGCTCAAATGCGATCATAAAGTATTTAAGAAAGCTGATGCCCGAGTTTAAGCTCTATCCCTATGACGATTATACTGGCAAGGGGACTTTAAAGCACGTTATGGTAAGATACGGCAGGGCGAGCGGCGAGTATATGGTCGTTTTGGTCACCGCAACGCCGATCTTGCCGAAGGGAAACGAGCTTGCTCGTGCGTTGCAGGCAAAGTTCCCCGAAATCAAAACGGTCGTGCAGTCGGTTTCCGACTCACGGGACAAGATGATGCTCGGCGAGCGTGAGAAGGTGCTCTTGGGTGAGGGATATATAACCGACACCCTCTGCGGCAAAAAGTTTATCATTTCGCCCCGCTCCTTCTATCAGGTCAACCCCGTTCAGACGGAAAAGCTATATAGCCTTGCGATTGAAATGGCAGATATCAAGAAAACCGACAGAGTTTTGGACTGCTACTGCGGAATCGGCACCATCGGACTTATCGCAAGCGATAAAGCAGGCGAGGTTCTGGGAGTTGAATCGAACCCGCAGGCGATCAAGGACGCCAAGAAAAACGCCGCCCTCAACAAAGTCAAAAATGCAGGCTTCGTCTGCTCGGATACTGGCAAACTTTTGACAAGCCTTGCCGAAGAAGGCGAGGGCGCAAACGTAGTAATGCTTGACCCTGCCCGTGCAGGCTGTGACAGAGCGACGGTCGAGGCGCTTTTGAAAATGATGCCCGAACGCATCGTCTATATCTCCTGCAACCCCGAAACGCAGGAGCGTGACGTCAAGGCGCTCATCAAGGGCGGATATAAAGTCAAACGCATCCAGCCGGTGGATATGTTCCCGTTTACGTTGCATTGCGAGTGCATCGTGAAGCTGGAGAGGAAGCAGCCTTCCCCTTGAGGGGAAGGTGTCGGCGGATGCCGACGGATGAGGTGAAAAGCCTCGACAATGACAAAAGATAAAGGAGAATATTATGTCTAAGTTCAGATACGCAATAATCGGTGCGGCGTCGATTTCAAACAAGTTTGCCGAGGCGGTCTCGCACATTGACGGCGCCTGCGTTTGCGCCGTTGCCGCAAGAGATCTACATAGGGCGCAGGAGTTTGCTTCCCGCCACGGAATCCCTTCTGCCTACGGCGACTATGAGGAAATGCTCATTAAAGAAAAGCCCGATGGGGTATACATCGGCGTCGTGACCAGCAAGCACTTTGAGCTGACGATGCTTTGCTTAAAGCATAAGATTCCCGTCATCTGCGAAAAGGCGATGTTTGTAGATTCCAAGCAGGCAGTTGAGTGCTTTGACTACGCTAAGGCTCAGAATACGTTCTGTATGGAAGCTATGTGGTCTCGCTTTTTGCCTGCAATAAACAAAGCCAAAGAGTGGATAGACGGCGGAAGGATCGGCAAGGTCGGATTTATTTCCGCAAATATCGGCTGGGTCTGCCCGGTTGATGCCGACAACCGTTTTTATTCAAAGGCTCTGGGCGGCGGTGCGTCTTATGACCTGATGGTCTATTCATATGAGCTGTCGACGTATCTTGTCAGCGATGAGATAATTGACGAAAAACTGAGCGTCGTCTGGACGGATACCGGAGTTGACGCTTCGGAGCAGGTAACTCTCACGTTCAAAAACGGCGCTATCGCTTCGCTTGCGGCGAGCATCACCTCGCTTTTGGAAGAAAAGATCGTTATCTGCGGCGACAAGGGAATGATCGAGATCCCCAAGGCTCATTTTGCCGAGGAAGCGCATTTATATAACACTTCAAGACAGCTTGTTGAAAGCTTCAAGGATACGGTAACTCCCAACGGCTTCGTTTATGAAGCGCGTGAGCTCATCGAATGTGTCAAGGCAGGCAAGCTTGAAAGCGAAGTGATACCTCATAAGGTAACGCTTGATGCCTGCGAGCTGTATGACAGGATCTGGGCGACGGAGAAGTAAGAATGAGATTCAAATACTGTTCCGAGTGCGGAGAAAAAGCCGTACTCAAAGAGATCGGTGACGAGGGTATGATGCCTTATTGCCCGAAATGTCAGCGGCCGCTGTTCGACGTTTTCACCACCTGCGTCATCTGTGCGGCGGTGAATGAACAGGGCGAAGTGGCGCTCATCAAACAAGGGTACGTTACCGATGCCAACTACATCTGCATTGCAGGGTATATGAAATCGGGCGAATCGGCAGAGGATGCCGCCGTGCGTGAAGTTTTTGAGGAGATAGGACTTGAAGCGAAAAGCGCCGAGTATATTCGGAGCTATCCCTATGCCAAAAAAGATATGCTGATGCTCGGCTTTAAGGTGAACGTCAGAAAGGCGGAGCTTAAACTCTCCTGCGAGGTCGATTCGGCGGAATGGTTTCCGCTTAACGAGGCAGGAAGGTATATGAGAGAAGGAAGCATTGCTTGGCAGTTGGTTGGAGAGATTGCCGAAGGGGCGAAGAATTGAATTATGAAGCAAGAACGAATGAGCAATATAGAATGTGTTAAAGAAGCTTTTAAGGACATTCCCACTGACTGCGATAGAGTTTTCACGAGAAACGAAATAGAGCATTTGGTCACGTCTAAGTTCGGCAAAATGGACGTGCATATATCCGATTATTGTTACAATCGAGTCAACAAAGGAGCGTATAAGGCGACCCTTGAGAAGAATTACAGAGAGAAGCTGTGCGTTTTTGAATGTGTTGCACGAAATCAGTATAGATACATAGGATGTGGCGTGCCGTATACAGGTGATATCTATCACAAGCCGAGGTCTGGAAATGAAATTAAGGTCGGTAGAGCAGAAAGCGGAAAAATCCACTGGTGCGTGCCGACACGGTTTGCAAAAGAAAGAGATATTCCCAAGATTATGGATCTGCTCAGGCAGGTGCATGGGGTGCATTTTGAC
>CAYWXA010000004.1:0-15514 GCA_964462175.1 uncultured Oscillospiraceae bacterium | reverse complement strand
AGATATTCCCAAGATTATGGATCTGCTCAGGCAGGTGCATGGGGTGCATTTTGACATAAGGCCCGACGTTTTCAAGCCTGTGACAACGAAATATACTGCCGATGAGCTGGCTGACATCTTGAAAGACAAGACCCGCCCGATAATCGTCGGTGTCAACGAAGCGGACGAAACGGTGGGCTATGCTTTTTGCATCATCAAGGAGATAAAAGACCATCAGCTTTTGTGCGACTCGAAGAGCTTATACATTGACGACCTGTGCGTTGATGAAAAATGCAGAGGCGAGCATATCGGCACGGCTGTTTATGAAGCTGTTTGCGAATATGCCAAGAGCATCGGGTGCGACACGATCACCCTCAACGTCTGGGAGGGTAACGACTCGGCAAGGGCGTTTTATGACGCCAAGGGCTTTACGCCCAGAAGCACGACAATGGAGGTCAAGTTATGAAAATCGGAATGATCGTTGCCGTTGAGGGCGAAGTTGCGGCAATGCTTAAAAAGATCGGCACACCGATGTCGGAGGAAAAGTTTCCCGGCTATGAGGTGAAAATGTATCTGGTGAACGGCCACGAGCTATACGTCACCAAAAGCGGAGCAGGGGAGATTTCCGCCGCAGCAGCAACGCAGATGCTCATAAGCGTTTACAACGTTTCGCTTATCGTCAACTTCGGCGTTGTGGGCGGACTCGTGCCGGAAATGAGCCTGACCAGCACTGCAGTCGTTGAAAAGGCGGTGCATTATGACTTTGACACCTCGGCAATAGATGGCTGTGAAGTCGGAAGATATCTGGAATATCCCGACGTTTACATACCTGCGACGGAAGAGCTTGTGAAAATGGCTTTGGAGATCGAGCCGAGCCTTAAAAAGGTCGTATGCGCATCTGCGGACAAGTTTGTGGCATCGGCAGAGGCGAAAACGGCTTTAAACGAGCAGTTTGGCGCACACATCTGCGATATGGAAACTGCGGGAATTCTTTTAACTGCCAACCGAAACGGCGTTCCCGCACTTTTGATAAAAGCGGTATCCGACAGCGTTGACGGGGGAGCAGAGGAATTCTCGAAGATGATCTCGGGCGCCGCCTACGTCTGCATTAGCGTAATGATGAAAATTTTGGCGAAGCTTTAAGTTAGCTCGGCGCTCGCTGCCCGCACCGCCCTTGCACAAGGGCGGTGCGGGCATTTTAACGCCCCTTTCCCCATATATGCTCGGGGAAAGGGGCGTTAAAACAGCCTTCGGGGCGCGTTGCGCCCCGAAGGCGGGCGAGCGCCCGACACAAACCTTCACGGCGGCGGGCAAAGGGTGAGAAATCTCATAAAACAGGCTGTACAAATTCTCGCAGTTGTGTTATAATTAAAGAAAAAACCGCCCAAAACGGGCGAATTTCTTAAAAGGTGGGAAAATTTAATGTTGACATTCGGCGAAAGATTAAGAAAAGCAAGAAAGAGAAAGGGACTTTCTCAGGTGGACGTTTTCGATGCGATCGGACTTAACAACAAGAGCCTCTCTCGTTATGAAAAGGGCGAGACCACGCCCAACCCCGAGACCTTGCAGAAACTCATCAGGCTTTATGACGTTTCAAGCGAGTACATTTTGGGACTTACCGACGTTATGGGTTCCTCTGCCGAGGGCGAGACCTCGTCGGATGCCGACGGCAATCTCATCGAGATGATCGACCATAAATCAAGCGCAAGAAAGCTCATCAACTTCATCTCCTCAAGCCCCAGCCGTTTCCACGTCGTTGCAAATATTGCAAGAAAGCTTTCTCACAACGGCTTTACCGAGCTCAAGGAATCGCAGGACTGGAGCATTGAAGCGGGCGGAAAATATTTCGTCACAAGAAACCAGTCGTCCGTTATCGCATTTAAAGTGGGCGCCGATGCCAAAGGCTTCAACATTATGGCATCCCACAGCGACAGCCCTACCTTCAAGCTCAAACCCAATGCCGAGATGGAAACGTTGGGCAAATACGTTCGCATCAACACCGAAAAATACGGCGGAATGATAATGTCCACCTGGCTTGACAGACCCCTTTCCGTTGCAGGCAGAGTTACCGTTATGAACGGCGGAAAAATCAAATCGAGCCTTGTCAACGTCGACGAGGACACCCTTCTTATACCTTCCGTTGCGATCCATATGAACCGCAACGCAAACGACGGTATGACCTATAATCCGCAGGTGGATATGATCCCTCTGATGGGCGATGAGACCGCAAAGGGCAGGCTTATGAGCTTGGTTTCTTCTGCCGCAGGAGTGAAGGAGAGCGACGTCATTTCAAGCGATCTATATCTTTACTGCCGCACCCCCGCAACTGTCTGGGGTAACGACGGCGAATACGTTTCAAGCCCCAAGCTTGACGATCTGCAGTGCGCATATGCGACGATGCAGGGCTTCTTGGCAGGGGATAACGCCGAAACCGTTTCCGTTTTGGCGGTGTTTGATAACGAAGAGGTCGGATCAAACACCAAGCAGGGCGCCGATTCTGATTTCCTGCGTGCCGTCACCGACAGAATTGCAAATGCGCTCGGCAAGGAAAAGAGCGCAATGCTTGCAAACAGCTTTATGGTCAGCGCCGACAACGCTCACGCAGTTCACCCGAATCATCCCGAATATGCTGACCCCACAAACCGTCCGTTTATGAACGGCGGTATCGTCATCAAGCACAACGGCAACCAGCGCTATGCAACGGATGCGATCAGCGAGACCATTTTCAAGCGCATCTGCGCCGCAATCGGCGTGCCCACCCAGACGTATGCCAACAGAAGCGACATTGCAGGCGGCTCGACCCTGGGCAACATTTCAACTGCGCAGGTTTCGCTCAACACGGTTGATATCGGCTTGGCTCAGCTTGCAATGCACTCGAGCTATGAAACGGCAGGAAGTATGGATACGCTTTATTTAGAGCGTGCCGCCGCAGAATTCTACCGCACCGCAATCATCAGCCTCGGCGACGGGGAGTATGAGTTGAGAGGGTAATTTATCTGCCGTGTTCAATCTCTCCCTCAGTCAGCCGTTCGGCTGACAGCTCCCTCGTCAGAGGGAGCCATATGAACTCATTAAACATACAGTAGGGCGGCTTGCCCTCAAGTCACCATTATGAGCAAGCTATATAAAAAATCAGACCCAAAGGTTTTCCCTTGGGTCTGTTTTTTGTTTGATGAGTAGTGCTCAGCAAAAGTTTGGAATTCGGCAACGCCGTTTGGCTATTTCATCGCATCAATTGCGCCTTTAATGGTCTTTTGGCCGGCTTCGTTGCCGTATTTATCAATTTCGGAGTTGTCCTTTATTCCGTGTGTCAGACAGCCTGCGCCGCCGATACAGCCGCCCGAGCAAGCCATACCCTCAATGAAATTGACGTTGGGAAGAGCGTTCTTCGATTTTCTCAAAAGCGCCATCTTACATTCTTCGATTCCGTTGCAAACGATAGGCTTCACTTCAAATTCCGAATTCTGTTCCCTGAAGGCTTGACCAACGGCATCGGAAAGTCCGCCCGAACGGGCAAATATTCTTCCGAAGCGAGAAGCGTCGTCCATCGTTTCTTCTTCGAGAGTCTTGATGTCGAAGTCACGGGAATCAAACAGCGCCTGAAGCTCCTCAAACGTCAGAACAGCGTCGATATAAGGCTTGACGAAATCGAGCTGCATTTCCGCCTTCTTTGCGGTGCAAGGCCCGATGAACACGCATTTTGCATCGGCATCGTTGTCTTTAATGTATTTTGCCAGCATTGCCATTGGCGAGAGGTTATGGCTGACATAAGGCAACAGCTCGGGGGAGTTCTTCTTGATATACTCAACGAAGGCGGGACAGCAGGAGCTGGTCAGGAAGCCTTTTTCTTCAAGCTCTTTTGCCTCGTTCCATGTGACCATATCTGCGCCCAGCGCCGCTTCGGCAACGGCGTAAAATCCGATCTTTTTAAGTCCGGAAATGACCTGACCGAGCTTGGCGTATGTAAACTGACTGGAAATCGAGGGGGCGACGATGGCGTAAGCCTTGAAATTCCTGCCCTGTTCGCTCCTTTTAAGAATGTCAATGACATCCAAAATATAAGATTTATCGGTTATCGCACCGAAGGGACACTGATATACACAAGCGCCGCAGGAGATGCACTTGTCATAGTCGATCGCCGCCGCATTATCGTCTGTGATTGAAATCGCCTTGACCTTGCAGGCGTTCTGACAGGGGCGCTTGCGGTTGATGATCGCAGCATAAGGGCACACCTTGGCGCACTGACCGCATTCAACGCATTTGGTTTTGTCGATATGTGCAACGTGATGATGGTCAAAGGAGATGGCTCCCCGTTTGCAGACGTCCTCGCAACGGTGCGCAAGGCATCCACGGCAGGAGGAGGTGACCTCATATCCCGATGCAGGACATTCGTCGCAAGCGATATCAATTACGTGAATGACGTTGGGGTCTTCTTTAATGCCGCCCATCGCAAGTCGCACACGCTCACTCAATATTGCACGTTCTTTATATACGCAGCAACGTATCGTCGGAACTTTTCCCGGAGCGATCATCTTGGGAATGTTCAAAACGTTTTCCAAAAGGGTATCGTTCCACGCCTGACGGGAAACCTCCCTCAGAACTTTATATTTAAGATGCTGTACCTTTGTATCGAATTTTCTCATGAGAATTCTCCTTGAAAAAGAAATTGCATAATTTGCCATTATCTATATAGTATATCAAAATTGCAAAACTGTCAACGAAGGAATCGGAAATCTCTGGTTTTTGCAGTTTTCAGCCGTCGCCGATCCTGCGAGTCGAAGGCTCAGGGGGTCGGCGGTGGCGGTGAATGGGCAACAAAAAACAGCTCTGCATAAACAGAGCTGTCACGCAACCGTCATACTTTGAGGAAAAGATACTTTTTGTGTCGGTTGCGGTTCAAAATATGCGGGTTTCGCGGCAGCTGCCTGCATACGCAGGCCCCCCGCGCTCACGCGCGGGACCTCGCCGCTTCGCGGCTCGGGCTGCCACCCGAAATCACGCCGTCAAAGCGAATGTTTAACTCTTTGCTCAACCTCCGAACGCTTGGCGTCGTTGAAACGGTCAAGCGTGCCCACAAGATATCCTGTGATGCGCCTGATGCGGTCAAAGTTGACGGGAGCGAACTTATATTCAATGTCAACGTATTCTCCGTCGAGGGTCAGGGTCATCTCTTCGATCTTCTTGGGATGATAAAGATTTACTGCACGGGTCACGTAAGCGTCGATCTCACGCCGGTCAAGCGTTCCGTTTTTAACTGTTACCTTCATATATGCGATACCTCCTGAGCTGATATTTTGGGTCTGCACTCAGATGATAGCACAATATATTGTGCTTGTCAATAGTTTTTAAGAATTATTCTCAATTTTATTTGCTGAAATCCTTAAATGCAATATTCAGATCGACGTTTCCCTCGATTCCCGGCACCTGACCTTTAGAGGAATACTGCCACATTGCAAAATCGTAGAAATATGTAGGCGTATCCGAATATTCCGCCAGCCAGATGTCGATGCCGTCAAGCATCGAAAGGTCATATTTCCATACGGCGGTCTTTTTGTTGCAATATATCATCGGGGTATAGCCCGCCATCTTAATGCGCTCGCAGAAAACGAGTGCGTTTGCGGTGAGCTGTTCCGGCTCGATCTCTGCAGTACGGACGGGGTCTCCGTCCTTATCAATGACTACTTCCCAGTCGTATACAACGGGGAACTCGACGTCATATCCGTCGATAAGATCCAAAACGAAGTTGGCTTCTTCAAGGGCTTCTTGCGTGTCAACGGCTTGCGAGAAGAAGTATACACCCACTTTAAGTCCTGCATCTAATGCGCCCTGAATGTTTGAACGGAAGTTGGCGTCTGCATTCACCGAGGCGGTCACGTATCCACGGAAGCCGCAGCGGATGATGACGAAATCAAATCCCGCCTCTTTAACCTTGTCCCATTCGATGTCGCCCTGATATATCGAAACGTCCAACCCCTGCAAGATCTCAAGGCTTTCGTCTGCATAGGTCAGATATCCCGTAGTTTCGTCCTTGACGAAGTTTTCATTTACGTATTCATTTTTTGCGACGTTTGCCAATGCGGGCATCCAGATGGGGCCGTAGTTGGTGTCCCAAAGCTCAAAGCTGTCGTTTGTCAGCGAGTGGTCATATTCCTCCGACGGGTCGATGATGATATATTCGGGAACCTCGACCAACACCTCTTTTTCAACTTCGACAATGCGGGGGATCACCGTGCCCTGCTCGTTTGCCCATCCGATCGCCAAAACGACGACGGCTATGCAAAGCAATGCAACGATTCCGATAAGCGCCGTAAGTGCCGTGCGGTATGTCTTGGTCATAATATTTTCTCGGCTGGTCTCCGTCTTGCGGTAAAGCTCGCTGATCTCATCAATAACGTCATCTCTTGTTTCCTGATCCAAAAGCTTGTTGTCGGCCATATTTTTCCCTCCGCTTTAAATGATATCATACGACAAGTTTAGCATATTTTCGACAGATAGTAAACACATTGCGCTTACCTTTTTCAGGAAAGCGGTTTTTGCATTATTTTGAGGAAATTTGCCCTTTTTGGTCGCTTGAAGCGGGGGTATTTAATGAAATTTGGCAGAATTTTGCAGGATTGAAAGAAATGACTTGCATTTTTCTTTCTGCTGTAATATAATGAAGCATAATGACATTATTTTTTTGAGCGGAGGTTGCGTCGTGTCAATATTTGATCTTTCAAAAGAACAGCTTAAAAGCTTCTGTGACGAGCAGGCTGCACTGCTTGCAGACTATAAAGCCAGAGGCTTAAAGCTTGATATGTCCAGAGGCAAGCCCTCTCCCGAACAGCTTGACCTGACCAATGATATGCTGACCCATTGCCTTGACGGAGACCACATTTCCGAGCGTGGCGTTGACTGCCGCAACTACGGCGTTCTGGACGGCATTTATGAGGCAAAGCGTTTGTTTATGCCTATGCTTGGAATCGGCAGATATGAAATAATCATCGGCGGAAACTCAAGCCTGCAGCTTATGTATGACACCATTGCAAAATGTATGCTTTTGGGCACGAAGGACAGCGACGTGCCGTGGTGCAAGCTGGACAAAGTCAAGTGGCTGTGCCCGTCACCCGGATATGACAGACACTTTGCAATATGCGAAGGCTTCGGAATTGAAATGATCCCCGTGCCGATGAACTCGGACGGCCCCGATATGGATACGGTCGAGAAACTGGTCGCAGAAGATGATGCCATCAAGGGCATCTGGTGCGTGCCGAAATATGCAAACCCCTCCGGAATCACCTATTCTGACGACGTGGTAAGGCGATTTGCCGCGTTAAGCCCAAAGGCAAAGGACTTCAGAATATTCTGGGATAACGCTTACTGCGTTCACGATCTCTATGACGATCACGACGATATAATCAACATTTTGGAAGAATGTAAAAAGACGGGCAAGCAGGATATGGTATTGATATTCGGCTCGACTTCAAAGATATCCTTCCCCGGCGGCGGAATTGCGGCTATCGGTGCGAGCGAAGATAACATCAACTTCTTAAAAGAACAGATGTCGAATCAGACAATCGGATACGATAAGCTGAATCAGCTTCGCCACGCAAGATTTTTCAAGAACTTCGACGGACTGATGGAGCATATGAAAAAGCACCGTGACATCATCAAGCCTAAGTTCGACGTTGTTCTGGAGGCGTTGGATAAGGAGATCGCACCCCTCGGAATCGGCAACTGGACAAAGCCCAAGGGAGGCTACTTCATTGCGTTTGACGCTGAAGAGGGAACCGCCAAGAGGATCGTTTCTCTTTGCGCCGACGCAGGCGTTGTTATGACCAAAGCGGGCGCCACCTATCCTTACGGAAAGGATCCCAAGGACTCAAACATCCGAATTGCCCCCACGTATCCTTCCGTTTCCGAGCTTAAACTTGCAATGGAGATATTCTGCGTTGCGGTCAAGCTTGCAACTGCCGAAAAGCTGTTAAACGAATAAAATTTTGCGCCCTGATCCCGGGGCGCATTTTTTTGCGGATCGCCCCCGCCACCGCTGACCCACTGAGCCTGACGGCTCGCAGGCTCAGCGACGGCTGCTTTTGTGCGAGCAACAACGGGGCGAAGCCCCGCCGGCGCCTAAAGGCGCCGGCGACCCGCGCTAAGCGGCGCGGGTTGCCCGTTTCGCCTTTGGGCGGAGCGGGCAGGGCTTCGCCCCGTAGTTCGGCGTTCGCAGTCGTTAAGCGCCGACGTCGCTTGCGTGAGCGGCAGCGAGCAAGCGGTGGAGGCGCGGCAAACGGTTGATTTTCGCCGAAAAATATGGTATAATATTCCCACACTTTCGAAAGGAGCGTATCATATGAATTGCAAAAAATGCGGAAATGAAATTTCAGAAAATATGACGAGCTGTCCTGCGTGCGGAGAACCTATTGCAGAAGAAAGATCTTACGAAACCGCACCGAGCCGTAAAAAGAGATCGACCGCAAAGATCGTAGCTTCCGTTATCGGCGTTTTAGTCGTTATAGCCGTTGCCGCTGTCGGAGCGCTCATAGGCGGCGTCGATATCGAAAAGACACCGGACGACCTTGAATACAGCACTTACGTTTACGATTCCGGCGACGGTTTGGTGAACACGATGATCTATGGCTATAAAAACGATATCGTATACACTTATTCGGATATTTATACCTTTGACGTTACCGACTGGGCCGAAGATGAGATTCAGGAACTCGTTGATTATTTCGATTCCTTTGCCGTCGAAGCTCAGGAGCTGGATTGCTATGAATACATAAAGACCGTCGGTGAGAACGAGGTCAGCTTTGAGGACGTATATAAAGATCTCGGATATTCCGAAAACATCGAAGCATTTGAAAGCATCGGCTGGTTTGAGCCGGAAGATGAAGAATATTTCATATCTATGAGTATGACGGAAGAGACCCTTCTTGCAGACGGATACGTCAAACAGTAACAGATCTCGGCAGGGGGGTTCTCCTGCCGATTTCTTGTCTTGCCGAGCGTTGATTTAAAATGCAAAGACGATATAAAGGGGGCGTATTTATGAATTGTGTTTATTGCGGTGAGAAGATATCTGCAACTGACGAAAGATGTCCGTCTTGCGGCGCATACATAGACCCTGAGCAGCTTACCGAGGAGAAAAAGCGAAAGCGATTCCCCTGGGAGGCGGTAACGGTAGCGGCTCTGTGCCTGCTGATAATCGTAGGTTCGGTGTTTGTTATAAGCAGGGTCGATCTTCTCGGCGGGGTATATCCCGACGGGGTATTTTTGAAATACGTCTGCGATTATGACGAGGGCGTTGTCTATACCAATACGTACGGCTGTATCGGAGACGTTGTCTGCTCAATGAAATATGAGATAGAGATAGATATGGCTGAACTTGGCGATGAGGCTGAGGCGCTTAAAGCCGAATGCGCCCGATTTATCAAGCAGGGAGACGGATTTGACAGCTTCGGCTGCAATTATTACGTCGAGGGCGACACGATGTATGCCACGGTCATTTATAACGATCTGAACTCATCGTCGGCGCTTGAGGAATACGTTACAAGAGGACTTTTGGACAAAACCTCCGCCGGCACTTATTACTCGATGTCTGCGATCGAGAAACTGCTGTATGACGAAGGCTATATTTTATATAACGGCGACGAGCCCGACCTGTCCGATCTTGACAGGGCGATATTCGTCTGGTCTGACACGAAAAACACCTCTGCCGTCGTAATATATTACCGCTACGATATCACCTATAAAAGAGAGCATTATCTTTCTTCCGATTCAAGCGCCTGGAGCGACAGCTACAAGCTTGAGTGGCTTCAATCGGAGCGTGAAAAGGTGAGCAAAGCGAAAAATCTCTCCTTCTTCGATTATGAAGAGCTCATAACCGATAACAGGCTTTATACCAAGCAGACGATCAACGGTCTTTACGACGTAAATAACATTATCGACAGCCAATATGCCGAGATTCTTTCGATCAACGGCTTTTCCGATGATTTTCATTCTTATATCTCCGTAGCCAAGACCACGAGATCGCTTGAGGCGTTGGGATATACGAGAAATGACGAATTTGATCTCGATTCGCTTTTGCCGGATGAAGACAGAGATGCGATTGACGACGATCCGCCGTATTTTGACGAGATGAGCTTTGAGCACACCTATGCCAACGGTTGGAAACAGGTCTTTACTTATGAGTATTACGACGATATCGTCTATACGATCAGGGTAAAATGGTCGAAGAACTGCAGCGGCTGGTCAGAGGCGGATTATGAAGGCACCCGCAAATACTTTGCAGACGTTTATGAGCCGGTTAAGGACTGTGATTGGCTTGAGGTGAACGAAACGGTCGAAAACAACGTTTATTATATCGAAGTCGTCTTTAACGATATGCACGTTCCCGAGAATCTGGAAGAGGCGAACAAGACGAGCGTCGTCACCGTCGGAGACGATTTCAGAAGGATATCCATGGTTTCGTGGGAGTCATGGCATATAAAAAAGGGACATACAAAGGTTGACGGTTAACTTCAGATCGGCGGGAGCTCTCCTGCCGATCTTTTTTGACGGGTGGGAGATGGGAGCGCCGACGTCGCTTGCGTGAGCGGCAGCGAGCAAGCGGTGGAGGCGCGGTAAAATTTGTGTTGCGTTGCAATATTTTGTCGGTTATAATTGTATTATACAGATAGAGGGGGCTGTGCCGTGAAACGCAAACTGACATTCAAAAAGATCATACTAACTATATTTTGTGTCGGCATAGCTTGCGTTGCCGTTATATTCAGCGTCAATGCGTATGTGGTGTTTTCGGTGGATGAAAGGATAATCGACGCCGACTCAGCCGCTGCCCTTGAAGATATCGACTGCATCATAGTTCTGGGAGCGGGAGTTCGCAACGGCTCGCCCAGCGCAATGCTTCAGGACAGGATCGACTGCGGCGTATCACTGTATAAGTCGGGTGCTGCGCCGAAGATAATTATGAGCGGCGACCACGGCCGTCAAGATTACGATGAAGTGAACGTAATGAAAGCCGAGGCGATCGAAGCGGGAGTTCCGAGCGGTGACGTTTTTATGGATCACGCCGGATTCTCGACGTATGAAAGCATCTACCGTGCCAAAGAGATATTCGGAGCGGACAGGGTGATAATCGTAACGCAGAAGTATCACCTTTACCGTGCGTTATATATTGCCCGTGAGCTTGGCGTTGAGGCATACGGCGTTTGTGCGGACGTTCGCAGTTACCGCGGAGCCGTCTACCGTGAAGCGAGAGAAGTTCTGGCAAGAAACAAAGATTTGATCAAATGTATTTTTAAACCGGAACCTACATATCTGGGCGAGGCGATACCCGTCAGCGGAGACGGAAACGTGACCAATGACAAATGATCGGAATTTGCCGTTCGTGCGTTTGCATGAACGGCTTTTTGTGCGCTCAGCCCCGCCACCACGCCGCCACAACCCTTCGCTGAACGCTCGGGCGCAGGCGGCGTGACGGCTCAAAACGCTCATAGCTAAGCGTTCGGGGGCGAAGCCCCCGCCGGCGCCTGCGGCGCCGGCGACCCGCAACCCGGTTGCGGGTCGCCCGTTTTCGCCCGTGAGGGCGAAAACGGGCAGGGCTTCGCCCTCTCTGGTGCCCGCCAACCTTCGGAACGCTTTTTTACAATATGACTTGTATTTCGACAACGATTAGTGTATAATGAATGTGTATGTCGGTCAATTGGCTGACGTGAGCAAGCGGCAAATTTTGCACAAGAAGAATTTTGAAAAAATTTTATCAATCGGTGCAACAAAATCGCAAAAATTTGACACTTAATATACAGAAGCCCAAGCCACGGGTCTGTATGTCTGTGTGTTTATGATTCGAGGTGAGAGAATGGCTTCCGGCTTTTCCGAGCTTGTAAAGAAAGCGAAGAAAGGCGACAGTAAAGCTTTTGCCGAACTTTATTCGGCTATATATAAAGAGCTCTATTATTATGCGCTGTGCAACCTGAACAATCAGGATGACGCCGCCGATGCTGTGAGCGATGCTGTTTTGGACGCATTCTCGGGCATCAAGAATCTCCGTGATGAGGACGCCTTCAAGGGCTGGATGCTGCGAATTCTCACGGCGAAGATCAAGCGCAAGCAGGCGGAATACGTCAGAGACCGTGAGTATCTGACCTCCACCATCGTGACGGATGACGACGGCGAGGACGTAATTATGGACATTCCCACCCGTGAATCCAAATACGAGGGCATAGAGCTTTTGGAACATATTGAAAGCCTGTCGCAAAATGAAAAAATGTGCTTCTCGCTGAACGCCATTTACGGCTACACCAGCGATGAGATATCCAAACTTACAGGAATCAACGCAGCGACTGTAAGAACTTACCTTGCAAGAGGAAAGACGAAGCTGCGTAAGCTAATTGACGAAGATTTATAAACGAAGATCATCAGAAAGGAGGAAGACGAATGGCAAAAAATATTTACGGCGAGATGTTTGATCAGTTAAGCGTCCCCGCAAGACTTGAGCCTGAAAACATTGCCAGGATGCTTGACGAGCATATGGCGGCAAACACCAAGCGCTCAACAATTACCGTTTCTTCCTCCGATAACGATATAAAGAAAGCGTCACCGAGAAGATCTCACTCCGCAGCGTACAGAGCGATCATGTCGGTTGCCGCTTGCGCAGTTTTGGTTTTGGGACTTATGCGCTACATGGGCGTTGACGAGCCCGAAGTAATAACCGAAGAACCCTCTGCCGGAAACTACGCTTCCGATTACAGCGATATTCACAAGACCTTCCAGCAGTATTACGTTGACGATTCGGATAAGCAGACGCTTGATTCTGCCATTGCCGAGATCGAGCACGCTTATAACGAGGCTCAGGGCGATCAGGCTACCGTTCAGATCGCAGAAGATCCTGCCGTGACCGAGCAGACCGATGCAACTCAGTTGCCCGTTACCGACACGCAGGCTCCCGTGACCGAACCCGTTGCCGAGGATCCCGTGACCGTTACTGACGTCGAGGACGTTGAAGAGATCGAAGAAGAAGGTATCGTATTGCCCGATATGAGCGGATTTGATCTTGACCACGGCATCGTTATGGACGGCGACCGTATATTCGTCCGTGACGGCAACGACATCAGAGTTCTCACCTCCGTTAACGGGATCGTATCGTATAACGGTGCTGTTGAAATGCTTGCGCAGGCAAACGAGAACAAGGAGCTCATCGAGTTTTACGTTGTCGGCAATCGCCTTGCCGCCGTATATTCCGTTGAGACTGCACAGCCCGTAGCGGACGTTGAACCCTCCGAGGAGGTAGTTTCCGATTCCGTCCTTGACGAAATAATGGGCAATGCGTATGCCGAAGTCACCGAAAACGTAATTAAACATTCCGTTGAAGTATCTGTCTATGAATTTATCGACGGTATTCCGTATCAGGTATACAGCTATTCTCAGTGCGGAAGCTTCGTTGAGGTCGAACAGACCGACGGAAGTGTCTACGTCATCACCGATTATAACGATTACAGACTTTCTCCCATCGTGGGCGTTGACGATCTGGACAGCTACGTTCCCACATATTGCGTAAACGGCGTCAAGATGTTCCTTGAGCCTTCCGATATTCTCATTCCCTCAAGAGTTACCACTACCGATTATACGGTCATTTCCGGCATCAGCGTTGCATCGCCTTACGTGAACGTTTCCGTTCAGGCTTTGCTCGGCTATGAAGGAAGAACCGTCGTTACGGACGGGGCGGTATATATCTTCGGTTATGAGGTCGCAAACACGAGCAGTACCTCCGTTGAAAAGTTCAAGCTTACGGACGGCACGGTAATGCACGACGGCTTTGAAGTCATTGACGGCGTAGCTCTCAGCGGCGACGGCATTACTTATGACGGCGAAACGATCATCATCTCAACGCTTGCCGACACCGAGCTGGGATACGTTACCACCGTAAGAGCGTATGACGAATCTCTGGAGATCATCTCCAAGGTCGATTTCCCTGCGTTTTTGACCAAAGCGCAGCGTGACGGCTCGAAGATATATCTTAACGGAAGCGATGCGGCGTATGCCGTTGATTTTGAGGATCCTGCGGCACCTGTCTTGATCGGCATTACCGGCGAGAAGGACGTTTCGGAAACACTCGTTGAATTTGAGGACGGATACGTGATCCTCACTCAGACTGCCGACGGAAGTCTGGTGCTCTCAAAGATAATTGAAGACGTTAACGGCGATCTGTCCGTTTGCTATGACAGCATTGTCTTTTCCGGCGCAGACGTGAGCTCTAAGGCGCTGACCAATAACGACGTTTTGTACGTTAACGGCGATCTCGTGGGCGTTCCTTACGGATATTTTGACGGCTATGACTACTGCTATACTTACGCTTTGTACCGTTCTGTGGGAAATGCGTTTGAATTTGTGGGAAAATTTGAGTCGCACGAAACGGATGCTGCCTTTGAAATGGGCAAGGCTGTTGAAAAGGACGGCGTGCTTTACGTATTCTCCGAGGGCAGAGTATATGCGATGGCTGCAGGAAGCGACGCTTTGGCGCTTATCAGCCGTGCAGATATGATCTATTCCGCATACAGCGGACATAACGCCTGGTAAATTTGCAAAAACGAACTGACTTCGCGGCGCTGAAGGCTTTCACGCCGCGTTTTCCATTTGTTTAAAAAATATTTTCAAAAACACTTGACAAGCGCCGACTTATGTGTTAGAATAACTTTCGTTGCAGCGCTTGCTGGTGTAGCTCAGTTGGTAGAGCAGCTGATTTGTAATCAGCAGGTCGGGGGTTCGAGTCCGTCCACCAGCTCCAGCAACGTTAATTAAATATGGGAGAGTTCCCGAGTGGCCAAAGGGGGCAGACTGTAAATCTGTTGCGATTGCTTCGATGGTTCAAATCCATCCTCTCCCACCAGAAAAAAGCCGATGCGTATGCATCGGCTTTTTTCAATGAAGCGTTCCCTCGGGAACATTAAGTCGCTTGCGCTAATGAAGCGGCCTGCGGCCATGAAGTGTGCCTTGCGGCACGATAAGGAGCGCTTCGCTTCATAAATTTGCGAAGCGAATTTGCTTCGTGCAAGCCATCGGCTTGCACTTCATATCGGCTTCAGCCGATACTTCATTTACAAAATATACATATTATGCTATACTTGATTTGAAAGCAGGTGTTATTATGCGTAATGATAAATTGTCTGTCCAATCTATGGACCTCGCCGTTTCCATCATCAACCTTGTAAAAGAGCTCAAGCTCAAAAGAGAGCATATCATTTCCAACCAGATTGGCAGGAGTGGGACGTCGATCGGCGCAAATATCCGTGAGGCACAGTATGCCCACGGCAAGGCGGACTTTATTGCCAAGCTCCGGATTGCACTGAAAGAAGCCAACGAAACCGGCTATTGGCTTGAACTTTTATATAAAACAAGCTATATCGACGAAGAGACATATAAAAAGCTTGATGCGGCGTGTACCAGCATCCGTGTCATGCTGATTTCGTCGTTGAACACCCTTAGAACAAAGCAGGATTGATAAAACCGCCTTCGGGCGGTTTTTTATTTCAGCTCAAAACGCTTCTTCCTGCTCTCA
>CAYWXA010000003.1:0-44213 GCA_964462175.1 uncultured Oscillospiraceae bacterium | reverse complement strand
GCATAACCGTCACCGCCGATTCAAACGAGATCACCCTGCGCACCAACAAAGTTTTAACTGCATAAAAACCAACTCCACCCACGAATGTGAGTGGAGTTAACTTTTTACTTTATCGCCCCAAATGCCTGCTTGAGGTTGGATACACCAACGACCTCAATGCCCTCAACGGGACGCATATTTTTGATTGAATGGCGGGGGACGATCGCCTTTGTAAAGCCCAAGCGTGCCGCCTCTTCAATTCTTTGCTGAAGATGTGAAACGCCTCTTAACTCTCCGCCCAGACCGATCTCGCCGAATGCGATAACGTCCTCGCTTATCGCCTTATCGGTCAGCGACGAATAAAGCGCCATCGCAACGGGCAGATCCGCCGCAGGCTCGGTGATTCTCAGGCCCCCGATGATATTGACGTATACGTCCAGATTTCCGAAATAATATCCCATTCGCTTTTCGAGCACTGCCAAGATCATCCAGACTCTGTTAAAATCAAACCCCGTTGAAACACGCCTTGGTGCCTGCATTCCGCTTTTTGTGACCAGCGCCTGAACTTCCGCCAGGATGGGTCTTGAACCTTCCATCGTGCAAGCAACACAGCATCCCGAAACGCCGCTCGGTCTGCCCGATAGGAGCATCGCCGAGGGATTTTCCACCTGCTCAAGTCCCGAATCCATCATCTCAAAAACGCCGATCTCATTTGTCGAGCCGAAACGGTTTTTAACCGCCCTTAAAATGCGGTAGCTTAGGTTTCTGTCGCCCTCAAAATAGAGCACCGCATCAACGATATGCTCCATGACCTTCGGGCCTGCAATTGCGCCGTCCTTGTTGACGTGTCCGACGATAAAGAAGGGGATCTCCTCGTTTTTGGCGGTCTTCATAAACAGATTCGTTGATTCTCTCACCTGTGTGATGCTTCCGGGTGTTGAGTTGATCTCACGCACCGACATCGTCTGAATCGAGTCGATGATGACGATATCCGGCTTATTTACCGACACCGTCTCGCATATCGACATCGCGTCCGATTCTGCCAAGAGGTATAAATTCTCGCTGTCAACGCCCAAACGCTGTGCTCTTAGCTTAATCTGTCTTATTGACTCTTCGCCCGAAACGTATAAAATCGTGTGGTTTTGACCCAAATGCTGGCATATTTGCAAAAGCAAAGTCGATTTTCCGATGCCCGGCTCACCGCCCAAAAGCACCATCGAGCCTTTTACCAATCCGCCGCCGAGAACTCTGTCCAGCTCTTTAAGACCCGTATGGTATCTGACTTCCTCCATCGAGGAATCTGCATCGCAAAGTGATACGATTCTGTCGCTCAGATCAATTCCCGATTTTGATGCCGAAAGATTTGCCTTAGTAACGGGAGCGCTTTCCGTTTCCTCCAACGAGTTCCAAGCGCCGCAGTTCGGGCATTTTCCGTTCCATTTCGGAGATTCAAAACCGCACTCCCTGCAAACGTATACGCTTTTAACTTTCGCCATAATTTTTCTCCGTCCTGATTGTAATTTATATATCGCTCTGAGATATCACGTACTCACATATTCCCGAAAAAATGGTAAACGCCACTTTTGCCTGATATTCCTCGCTCTCCAAAAGAGCCGATTCTTCGGGATTTGATAAGAACCCGCATTCCGCCATAACGCTGGGGCAGTTTGCATTGTCCAAAAGATATATCTCATCCGTCACGGGCTTTGTTTCTCGGTTATTGTCGGGTTGAAGCAGGCTTACAAACTGTCTTTGCAAAATTGCCGCAAGCTGTTCGCTTCTTGCATCGTCAGCGGGATAAAACATCTGCGCTCCGCTGTATCTGGAATCTGTAAACTGATTCTGATGAACCGAAACGAAAATCGCATTGTCATACGAATTGATGATTTCAAGCCTGTTCTGCATATCCGAAAGCTTCTGCTGTCCCAAACCCTGAACGCCGCTGTCGTGAATGGATCTGTCCGTATCTCTCGTAACGATAACCTCAAATCCGCCGGCTTCAAGCATATCACGAAGCCTAAGCATAATGCTAAGGTTAATGTCCTTTTCCTCGGCGCCGTTAACGCTGACGCATCCCGAGTCTATTCCGCCGTGCCCTGCATCCAAAATGATCGTTGGCATCGTGCCGTTCAGCGTGCCGTCAACTGGAATGACGCTGTCGTTGACGGTTGCCGTCTTGATAAACCCAAATACCAACAGGTAGGTGCACAACAGCATTATCGCAACGCCCACTTTATTTACCCAAAGCTTTTTAAGCATATTTCCTGCCTCCTAACGTTTTGTACAAACTTATGAGGCAAGTCTTGCAAATATTCAAGCCTTACTTTTTGTAAATTATTTTCGACTTAACGTCAATGTGATTATATCCGATGTAATACATTCCCCAGCATATAGCGAGGAAAACAAGGGGCAAAACTGTAAACATTATCATCGCACCCCAAGACAGCTCCGTTGCGGGAACGTTTACCGACATCACCTTGCCGTCGACGTTGACTGCTTCATTCGGCGCAACCAAATATGTGAGGGGCATAAAGTAGAACGTCAACGTCTTATACCACGGATAGAAGTCAAACTTCAAAACGCCGAACTTTGAAAGATAAAGCAAAACGACGTAAATATAGTTGATGATCGTGGGAACAAGTCCGATCTTAAATCCGAAGTGCTGTTTTACCTTTGCATCTTCTTTGGTATCGTTTCTGTCCCAGGCCTTTTCGCCCAGTTTAATGCACCAGTCGCCGTAAATGCACAAAGCTGCGCCAACCGAACAGATACCGAACAGGAAGCACATAATGGGTCCCATACGCTGATAAGCAAGCGGGAAGAACATTACGATGACGAATGCCGCCAGCCAGCAAACGATCAGAAACAAAAATGATTTAAGATAAATTTTAAAATTTTTCATTATTTTCCGTCCTTGATAAATTTAATAGATACGTCTATTATACAGCATTTTTTGCGTTATGACAACAATTCCCGAAAATTTTACGAATATTACACGCTTAAATTTCAAAAAATAATCCTGCCTCGATCACGAGGTCAGTGTTCTGAAACATTTTCAACCATTTCGTATCAAGCGCCATAGCGCACGGAGGAAAAAATGAAGCATATAAAACACCCCGAATCGGTCAAAAAGCACGATAAGCACCGCTCGCCCGAGGAAGTGAAGATATTCAGACCCAAGGCTGACGTGATATCTGCATATCAGACCAACCCTATGTCCGACTATTTCATTTCCGACGACGGCTGTATCTATAACAAGTCTGAGGAAAATATCATCATGGGTAAAGAATGGGTCGATGAAAACGAGAAGTAATTATTGCGCACAAGAAGATAATGTTGTATAATATAAAGTAACCGATATTTCCTCCCCGACGTATTATATATCGGGGAGGAGTGAGGTAATTTTGATAAGAATAATCATACTTTGTGCTTTCGTTTTATTGGTGACACTTTTGATCTTTGCCCTGTGCCGAGGCTGTTCGCCTTCACGCAGTATGCAGCAGCAAAGGGTGATAGTCACCCTGTACTTTACCGATTTCGACGTCTTTGAGCCCGTGCTTTTGCAAATATCAAAGCTTTGCTGTCACTTTGACGTGACGATTCGGGTCATAGATATGATATCGACTGAGGAAAGTATTCGCTGGCTTGAAAAGCTGTCCGAAAAAACGGACATCCGTTTTGATATAATCAGAAAATAACGAATATAGAATATCGAAACGCATTATAGCGTTTCGATAAGCCGATGTAATCGGCTTTTGCAAATTCAAATTGCTTGAATTTGCTCTATATTCATTGCAATGGTTATAGTCAAATTTTCTTTGAAAATTTGACACCAAATCTGCGATTTGGTGTCAAAATAGTGCCTAATAGCACTATTTTGATTTATAATAACCATTATAAACACGAAAGGGGATGACGGCAACGGAAAAGACGACGACTATACACGGCAGTGTTGACAGCGTTACATATCGAAACGACGACAACGGTTTTGCCGTCATCACTTTGGAACATGAAGGCAAACCGCTAACGGTAGTAGGCGAGCTGGGAAACGTCGAAGAGGGGGAGGAGCTTGAGCTTACGGGCGTATATTCGACCCACGCCAAGTTCGGCAGGCAGTTTAAAGCAGACGTCTGCGTGCGCTCCCTTCCGTCCGAGGTATCTGCCATAAGACGCTATCTTGCAGGCGGCGTAATCAAAGGCATCGGCCCCGTCACCGCTGCAAACATCGTCAAGAAATTCGGCGAGGAGACCTTCGACGTTCTTGAAAACAGCCCCGGCAGGCTCGCAACCGTCGAAGGCATCACCCAAGCAAAAGCGCTTGCATTCTGCCAGGAATTCAAGCGTGTCATCGGCTTCAGAGACGTTTTGGAATATTTCAACCGCCTCAGAATCCAATCGGTCTACGGCGTCAGAGCCTGGAAAAAATATGAGATCAAGACTCTTGCAATGATCGAGAAAAACCCCTACGTTCTTTGTTCTTACGGCATTGAGCTTCCGTTTTCCGTTGCAGAGGAGATCGCCCGTGAAAAGGGCGTGCCATACGACAGCTATAACCGCCTTGCGGCAGGTATAAAATACGTCTTGACGGAAAATGCCGATGCAGGGCACACCTGTCTGCCCAAGGACAAGCTCATCGAAACTGCCTCCCGATTCCTGCGTGTCGAACCCGAGCTGGTTGAAAAAGCGGTCATGAGCGAGGTCGATGAGGAAAACCTTTTCATCTACCTCAAAAAGCACCGACCGTTTATAATGCTTCGTGAATACTTTACCGCCGAGGACTATATTTCCCGACGCCTTGCAATTATGAACAGCCTTTCTTATGACACCGGCATCAACTACGACGAAGTCATCGACATTCACGAGCAGGAAACGGGCATTACGTACGCCGACAAACAGCGCCGTGCAATTAACATTGCGCTTTCGCGCGGATTTATGGTACTCACCGGCGGCCCCGGCACGGGTAAGACCACCACCCTCAACGCAATGATATCCCTCTTTGAACAGCAGGGCTTAAAGCCTTATATCTGCGCCCCTACGGGCAGAGCCGCAAAGCGAATCTCCGACCTTACAGGATACGAAGCCAAGACCATTCATAGGCTTTTGGGCGTAAAGGGCGGGGGAGAGTTCGTCGATTTTGAGCACAACGAAAACAACCTTCTTGACTGCGACGTCGTCATCATCGACGAAATGTCAATGGTGGACACGCTTTTGTTTGAAGCACTTTTGCGTGCGCTTCCCGTCAACTGCAAAATGATAATGGTCGGCGACTCCGACCAGCTTCCTTCCGTCGGTGCGGGAAACGTTTTGCGTGATATAATCGAGAGCAAGACCGTTCCCGTTATTGCCCTGAACGAGATCTTCCGCCAGGCAAGTGCCAGCGCAATAGTCACCAACGCCCATAAGATCGTCAAGGGCGAAATGATCGACCTATCGGACAACTCCCGTGATTTCTTCTTTATGCAGCGCCTCGACTTTGACGAGGCGGCGGAATTGACCGTCGAGCTGTGCTTAAAGCGCCTGCCTGATGCTTACGGCTACTCGTCCGTCAGCGATATTCAAATTCTTTCGCCCACCCGCAAAGGTCCCTTGGGCACAAACGAGCTGAACAAGCTCTTGCAGCAGGCTCTCAACCCGCCCTCCCGTGAGAAATCGGAGATAAAGACCCTTTACCAGACCTTCCGCACGGGCGACAAGGTAATGCAGACCAAAAACGACTATGACGTCGAATGGAAAAAGGACGACGAGCGTGGAACGGGCATCTTCAACGGCGATATCGGTGTCATTACCAAGCTCAACCGCATTTTGGGCACCATTGAGATTGACTTCGAGGGCAGAATATGCCAATATAATACTATGATGCTTGATAATTTAGAGCTTGCCTATGCCGCAACCGTACATAAAAGTCAGGGAAGCGAATTTGAAGCGGTCATCCTGCCGATATTGGGCGGATTTGATAAGCTATACTACCGCAATCTTTTGTATACTGCCGTGACCAGAGCTAAAAAGCTTATCGTCATCGTCGGCTCGTCCAACCGTGTCAAGTATATGATAGATAACGACCGCCGAACCAACCGATACACCTGTTTAAAGACCATGCTCTGTGAAGATTCCTTCGGCAACGACAGCGAGGTAAGCGATGAAGCTGAAATTGATTTATGATTATTTGATCGACTTTGTCCTGCCGAACCGCTGCGGCTTCTGCGGAGAATTCACCTCCTGGAACGAACCCGTCTGCCGAAAATGCAAAGACGGCATCCTTTTCTCAGAGCATCCCGTAAGGCGTGATGAAAACGGCGTATTCGAGCTTTGCGTCAGCGCCTGCGAATATGACGGCGTCGCCCGTGACGGTATTTTGAATCTGAAATATCATAACGGTGTCAATACCTCAAAATATCTTTCGCCTCATCTTTGCGAATTGATTAAAACTCACATCGGCCTAAGCCGAATCGACCTTGTAACCTGCGTGCCGATGAGCCGAAAACGCCGTGCCGACAGGGGATATAATCACGCCGACGTTATCGGCAAGGATGTATCAAGGCATCTTTCAAAGCCGTATGACGGCAAGATCCTCAGCCGTGCCTCAGGCGCCCCGATTCAGCATCTGCTCTCTGCGGAGCAAAGACGCTCGGCAGTTAAAAACACGTATTTCCCATCCGGAAAGAATAGCCGTCTTAACGGAAAAACAGTCCTGCTTTGCGATGACATCATCACCACCGGCTCGACACTTTCCGAGTGCGCATCCGTGTTAATATCAATGGGCGCAAAGGCAGTATATTGCTGTACCCTCGCAAAATCTGTATATGACGAATCAAGAAAGGAGTGAACGTCTTGTCAAACTTAGACCTCGGAATCGACCTCGGAACTGCGAATATAATCATCACCACAAAAGGCAGAGGATCAATATTCAATGAGCCGACCGTTATTGCATATAACAAACGCACCGAGGAGGTCGTTGCCTTCGGCGAAGAGGCTTATAAGATGATAGGACGTACTCCCGAGCATATTGCAGTAATCCGACCCCTTAAAGACGGCGTGATTTCAAATAACGATATGGCGCAGGAGCTTATCCGCCTTTCGATTTTGAAGGTCATCGGCAAGCGCCTTATCAACCCGCAAATAATTATGTGCGTACCCTCTGCGATAACCACCGTTGAACGCAGAGCCGTCGTTGAAAGCGCAGTTTCCGCAGGTGCCCGAACCGTTTATCTTATCGAAGAGCCCGTTGCCGCACTCATCGGCGCAGGCGCAGACATTTTGAAGCCCTATGGCCAGATGGTCGTCGATATCGGCGGCGGAACGGTCGACGTTGCCGTAACTTCGCTGGGCGGCGTAGTCGTTTCAAAGTCGCTCAAAAAGGCAGGAAACACCTTCAACGCCGCAATCGAGCGGTATTTCTCCGAAACCTTTAAATTGCTTATCGGCGAGCGCACTGCCGAGGATATAAAGAAGGAATACGCCAACGTTTTCTGGCCCTCGATTGAAAACACAGGCGTTGCAACGGGCCGAAGCCTCATCAACGGAATGCCTGCGAGGTGCGAGTTTTCCGAGGATGATATCGCCCGTGCGATAATCGACGACGTCGACGGCATAATCGAGGTGATCAGAGAGGCGTTTGAAGTTACCCCGCCGGAGCTTATCGGAGATATTTTTGAAAACGGCATCCTGCTCACAGGCGGCGGCGCACTCCTGCGTGGACTTGATCTTTATATCACCCGTGAGCTGGGCGTCAAGTGCCACGTAGCGCACGACCCGATGGGCTGTGTTGCACGGGGCACCCACCGAGCCTTCCGCATTAAAGACAAGCTCCGCAACGGCTTCGAGCGCATTTCCGTGTTTAAGAGATAAAAATAACCGCAAAGTATGAGCAGTCATACCTTGCGGTTTTTTCTTTTATTTCTTGGTTTTATATATCCCGATTGCCGATATCACAGCCGCAATCAGCGGCAGGATCAACACGAGTCCGCTCGGCTCTGCACTTGCAACCATGATCGTTGTCGGCCCGTCGGCTCCGCCGATGATTCCCACCGTACCGTCAATTGCTATTCCCATCTGCCAATAAGAAATCATTATTACAGCTCCGATTATCAGGCATATGACGGAAACAATTCCCAAAGCTATGTAAACGGCTCTTTGGATCTTTCTGCTTCTTTCTTTTTGCTCGGCAAACTGCTCGTTTAAGACCTCAAGCTTCGATGCTATCGACTGCAAGGTTTCCTGCTCATCCTCGGGGAGCGTTTCACCCAGCAAAGCATTGACCGTTGTATCCAAAGCATTGGCAATTTGAATCAGCATATCCGAATCGGGCACAGACAGTCCCTTTTCCCATTTTGAAACCGTCTGCCTCACCACGTTCAGCTTAATTGCCAGCTCTTCCTGCGATAATCCCTTATTCTTCCGAAGGATTCTTAAATTTTCATTCAGCATATTAAAGCCCCTTTCACAAGCTCATTATACCCCAAACGCCTGTTACTTGCAAGCAACGGTTGTTAACATCTCCGCAATTAAGCTGCATATATCTCCAAAATCCCGTCAACACTCTTATCAAAACCCACAAAAAGGAAAGATAAAATGAAAAAACTCACTCTCTCAATGGCGCTCTCACTCATAATCTGCCTTGTTTTCAGCATTGTTTCCAACGCTTGCGAGGTCGACAGGATGACCGACAAGCTCATACGGCTTCACGTTATTGCCAATTCCGACTCGTCAGCCGACCAAGCCTTAAAGCTTTCCGTGCGTGACGAAGTCGTTTCTTTGTGCGCTGAAATCTCCTCCGGCTGTACCTCAAGAGCCGAAGCACATTCAGCGCTTGAGGCTGACCTCGGTCTTATTGAATCTGCTGCCGCCGGTGTCATCTCCCGTGAGGGATACGACTACCCTGTCAGCGTAACGCTTTCTTCCTGTGAATTTGACAAAAGGGTATATGACAGCTTCACTCTCCCTGCAGGGGAGTACGACGCTTTGTGCGTCACGATCGGCGAGGGTGAGGGCAAAAACTTCTGGTGCGTGTGTTATCCGTCTCTTTGCATCGGCTCTGCAATGACCGTTGACGAATGTGAAGAGTTTACCGACGAAGAGCTGATAATTATCAAAGAGCCGCAAAAAGTGCGATATAAGCTGTTTTGCTACGAGCTTATCAAGAAGATCCGCAAGCTCATAACGTGAGTCCCGAATCTTGTACAATAAATTCCTTCTGCGACTTGATTTGTGCCGCTTATGATGGTAAAATCAATATATAAATCCAATGGAGGAAAACGCTGATGCTAAGACTTTGGTTAGGTGAAAACGAGGACGCAAAGCTCAAACGCCTTGCTCGCTCAATGAAAAACGATATATCATCGGGCAGGGAAGTTGTCGCTCTGATCCCCGATCAGTTTTCCTTTGCATTCGATAAGAGCCTTTATTCGGAGCTTGGCGCCCGTGACTTCAACAAAGTGACCGTTCTGAGCTTTAAGCGTATGAGCGCTCAGCTTATCGAGAAATACGGCAGCAACGGCGTCCTGCTTGAGCCGTCGCACAGACTTATCTATATTTTCCTTGCAATCAGAAAGCTTAAATCAGAGGGCTCTTTGCGTGTTCTTTCACGCTCGCTCGACAAACCCAACTTCGTTTCGGATATGTCCGACGTAATTGACTCTATGAAGCGTTCGGGTGTCACCCCCGAAATGCTTATGGATGCCCAAAGTCATCTATCGGGAAGTCTTGGCGATAAGCTCCACGATATTTCCTTGCTTTATTCGGCGTATAACGATGAACTCATAAAGAACGGCCGCCGTGATGAAAGCTCTCAGGTGACCGAAGGGGCAAGGATCGCCTCGGAACGTTCCGAATTCAAGGGTAAAGCGATATACCTTGACAGGTTCGACAGCTTCTCGCCCGACGAGCTTTTGTTTATCGGTGCGGCGCTGAAGGACGCTCACTCGGTAAACGTGTCCGTATACCTGCCGAATGACCATAAAAGAAGCCCCGTTTCGCCTTATAACCTGACTTACGCTACGCAAAACCGCCTTGTCGATCTCGCCAAGTCCTGCAACTGCCCGATAGAATTTATTCGGGAAGAGGAGGGTTGCTGCCGTGCCGCTTCCATCGAGGCTGTAAAGAACAATCTCTTTACACGTTCTTCCGATGATATCACGCACGATTCAAGCGTTAAGATATTCTCCTGCGACACCGTTTACGCCGAAGCCGACCTTGTTGCCGCTTCGATCTGTCATCTCGTTGAAAACGGACTTAAATATAACGACGTCACCGTCTTTACTCACGATATAAGATCCTACGGCAGAATTATCGAGTCTGCCTTTGCCAAATATAACGTCCCCGTATATTTTGACGATCACGACGGTGCTTCGTCAATGGGTTTGATGATATTTGCCCTGTCGGCTCTTGAGGCGGTCTCAACAAATAAACCCAAGACCGACTGTATTTTAAAGCTCGTCCGCTCTGCTTTTTCGCCTCTTGACGACGGCGAGGTGTCTTTGCTTGAAGATTATTGCCTGCGCTGGAACGTCGAGGGTGATATGTGGCTTGATGATTTCACCGCCTGCGAAAAGGGAACGGACATCAACGCCGTAAACGCTGTCCGCCGAAAAGTTATCCTGCCGCTTGCAAAGCTTCGTGAATCGGTCAAAAACTCCGGCGCATCGGGTGCCTGTGCGGCTTTTGCCGAATACTTAAAAGAAACCGATCTTGCCGCCTGCGCAAAAAGAATAATTGATTCCTGCGAACCGACGGAAAGGCTTGAAACCGCCCGTCTGTTTAAACAGCTCTGGCAAGCGCTGACCGACTCTCTTAAAGCGGTAAGCCTTTGTGTCGGCGATGAAAAGCTCACGCCTAAGGTATTCTGCGAGCTTATGCGCCTGATACTTTCGCTTACCAACATTTCAAATCCGCCTCAGAAGCTCGACTGCGTGACCGTTGCCGACGTTTCCCGTTCTATCATTTCGCATCCGAAGGCGGCTTTTGTTCTCGGCGTGAACGATACGAAGTTCCCGTCCGACGTCAAGAAAACGGGCATTTTCAGCGGCAGAGATATGTCTGTTCTTGAATCAATGGGCATTGCCTTTGAACAGACTCTCTCCTTCAAGCTCGATTCCGAGCGCCTTGACTGCCACAAAGCTCTGAGTGCTCCGACCGACCTGCTCGTGCTTACGTATTCGGGTGCCGACGTCAAGGGCACGCCGTTGCGTCCTTCTCCGTACATAACGAGGATCTGCAGTCTTTTGAACGTTCGCCCCGAAAAGGCTTCATCGCTGGGAGTGAAGTTTTATGCCTGCACTCCTGCCGCCGCATACGGGCTGTACGCTGCGGGCGACGGTGTTTCCGCTTCTGAACGTGCTTCGCTCAGAGCGGCGCTTACCGACGTTCCCGAATACCGTGAAAAGATCTCAAGACTTGATTCGCTAAATGCAAATCTTTCTCACAGGCTTTCGCCCACGGTTGCAAAGGAACTCTTTGCGCCATTTGATATCAACGTCACCGCCAGCAGGATAGATACGTATAACAAGTGCAATTTTGAATACTTCTGCCGATACGGCTTGGGTATCAGCGAGATACAGCCGATGAATATGGATCCGAATATACGAGGAACGGTAATGCACTACGTTTTCGAGGCGGTATTGTCCCATTTCGGCTCGTCATACTCGGAAGTTACCGACGATGAGCTGATGAGTATCATCGACCGTCTGCTCGCTGAATACATCCAAAACGAAATGAACGGCGATTTCGGCAAATCGGCAAAATTCAAGGCGGATTATGCCCGCCTTGCAAACGCCTGCTTCGATATTCTCAAAAACATCCGTGAGGAATTCAAGGTATCAAAGTTCAGACCCGTCCGTTTTGAATACACCCTCCACGATGCTGACGGCGGAAGCATTCTCTCAATTCCGATCACTGCAGGCGTAAGCGTACACCTTCGCGGCGTTATCGACCGTGTAGACGAGTATACCGACCCTGACGGCAAGAGATACCTGCGTATACTCGATTACAAAACGGGCGAGAAGAAGCTTCGCTTTGACGACGTTTATAACGGCTTGAATCTGCAGATGCTTCTTTATATGCTTGCGTTGACCGAGGGAAACGACCCTCAGTTTGCCGGATGTACTCCTGCGGGCATCGTTTATATGCGTTCGGGATTTTTGGAGTGCGACGATACTTACGATCCGCTGTCGGGCGACGTCAAGGACAGACTCAGATCCGTCACCAAACAACTGGTGCGTGACGGCTTGATCGTTGATAACCCCGAAGCGATCAAAGCTATGGACTCGGACGTCAGCGGAAACTATATCCCCGTGTCCGTCAAAAAGGACGGCTCATATTCAAGCTCCTCACGCATCATATCCGAAACCGCCTTCAAGGCGCTTGAGGGCTTCGCCAAAGATAAGGTCACCGAATTCGGCAAAAGCCTTTTAATCGGTAAAATCGACGCCCTGCCGCTCGGACACGATAAAAACGACATCGCCTGCCGCTATTGCGATTACCGCACAGTCTGCGACAGACCGAAATATCTTATGAAGACCATCGCCTCATCCGACGGCGAAAAACTTTTAGATCAAATCGACCCAAAGGAGGAAGACGGCAATGCCTAACTGGACAAATGAACAGCTTTGCGCCATTAACTCCTTCGGCAGACCGACGATAGTTTCCGCCGCCGCAGGAAGCGGTAAGACCGCCGTTTTGGTCGAACGCACCATCCGCCTTCTTGCCGACCCCGAAAAGAACATTCCCGCCGACAGCGTTTTGGCTGTAACGTTCACAAACGACGCCGCCTCTCAGATGCGTGAAAAGCTTTCAAACGCCTTTGAATCGCTGGCAATATCCGACCCGTCAAACTCTTGGGTACAGCATCAGCAGGCGCTTTTGCACCTTGCCCAGATCACAACTATCAATTCCTTCTGCTTCGGACTTGTCAAAGACAATCTCACCCTCACCGATTTCCAGACGGGCCTGCGAATACTTGAACAAAACGAAGCGGATATGCTTACCGACCGTGCGCTGACCGACGTTTTAGAGTACAGATACGCTCACGACGGCGAGGGAATGGAAAAGCTCATCTCCCTTTTCTGCAAGGAAAACGACTATGAGCTTCGGGAGATGATCAAAAAGCTCTACGCCTTCTTGAGAACCCTTCCTTATCAGGAACTCTGGATAAACGATGTCATCAGTTCCCTTCGTGACGGCTCAAAGCTTGACGCCATTATGCAGGAATTCCGTTCCTGTGCGCTTAAAGCGGCAAATACCGTCACTACTCTTTCATTTAAGCTCTGTGAGCTTTGCGAAAGTCTTGAATATCACTCTGCCGACAAGTCTGCTTTTTTGAAAAACTGCGATATCGCAAACGACCTTTGCAATATGGTCGCAAACGGCGATTGGGACGAGCTTGTCCGAGCATTTTCAAAGATCCCGTGGGCACGGCGAACCGGCAGGACCAAAGCCTCGGAAAAAGCCGCCTGTTCATTTGCCGAAGAAGCATACTACCGCTCTGCGGTCTTGGCGCTTAACGGACTGAAGGATTCAACCGAGCAGATTGGCGAGTATTTCAAGTATCCGATCGACGTTATGAAGGCTGATGCTTTGGCTTGTGCCGATATATTTGAAAAGCTTTGCGATATCTGCCGTGAGCTTGAAGAAGCCGTCCACAAAGTCAAGGTCGAAAAGAACGCCGTCGATTTTGCCGACACCGAGCTTATGACCGTGCGCTTATTGACGAACATTGATGCAAACGGCAATATCACCCGCACGCCTCTTTGCGAGGAGATAGTTTCCTCAAAGCGCTATAAGCTTATCATCATTGACGAATTTCAGGACGTCAACAACCTGCAGGACGTCATCTTCAAGGCTATTTCCGACACTGAAGATCTGAGCCTTATCGGAAATAACGTTTTCGTCGTTGGCGATGCCAAGCAGGCGATATATCGCTTCCGCCGTGCAAACCCGATGATCTTCGTCAACACCCGCCTTGCCGCCGCAGACGATAATAACGCCGTCCGTGAGGTGATCCTTTCAAAAAACTTCCGTTCAAGAAACTCGGTTCTTGATTTTGCAAACTACATATTCACGGCTCTTATGTCTGGGGATCTGGGAGAGATCGAGTATAATCACGATGAGGAACTGCGCCTCGGCGCAAAATATGAAGGCAAAGACCCTGCCGCCGAGCTGATACTGGTCAATAGCGATGTTTTCGATAACGACGACGAGGGGATCGTTCCAGACGAATTTGCCGCCGTTGCCGTGAAAATACGCAAGATGCTCGATGAAAAAGTGCTTGTCCGTGACGGCGAAACTTACCGTCCCTGCATTCCCTCCGACTTTTGCGTTCTGACCCGTAACAACATCACCGACGGGTCGCTCGTTTCAAGCTTTGAAAAATGCGGCTTAAAGGTGCTGTCAAACGACCGTTCGGGATATCTTGCCTCCCGTGAGATATCCGTGCTTTTAAATCTTCTTTCCTGTATCGCTTCTCCGATGCGTGACGTACCGATGGCAAGCATAATGCTCTCGCCGATAATGGGCTTTACCGATGATGAGCTTGCACTTGTCAAAATGGCGGGAAAGAAGCATAAGCTTTATAAAAATATGCTTCGCATAGTTTCGGGCGAAAAGCAGGCGGACGACGCCCTCAGATCAAAATGCGGGAAGGCGGTTTCGCTTTTAAAGAAGCTCCGCATTTACGCTTCGGAAATGTCCCTTACGAAGCTGATACGCAAGGTATACGATCTGACCGACATCTTCTCGATCGCCTCGGCGTATGAGGACGGCTCTCAAAAACGTGCAAATCTGCATCTGCTTCTGGAATATGCCGCAAGCTATGAAGAAGCTTCAAGCGACGGCGTTGCAGGTTTCCTGCGCTATATCGACTATATCTCCAAGTCGGGCGGCGATTTTGAATCTGCATATTCGGTAACCGAATCGGCAGACGCCGTATCCGTCAAGACCATACATAAATCAAAAGGTCTTGAATATCCCTTCGTGTTCATCTGTCAGACCAAAAAGAGGTTCAACAGGCGTGACCTTCGGGGGGCGCTCAACTTAAACGCCGATGCAGGCGTGGGCATCAACTTCCTGGATAAATCCCAGCTTGTCAAGCATAAAACCGTCTTTGCCGATCATATCCGAATGAAAAACGAATCGGAAATGCTCTCCGAGGAGTTAAGACTTCTGTACGTTGCACTGACCCGTGCAAAGGAAAAGGTATTTGTTGTTCTCAACACGGGCGAAAAATCGCTTGAACGTGCCGCAAAGTTTGCATATTCCATCGACACTTATAAGGTTCCCTCCGACATCGCCAAAAAAGCCGACAATTTTGAAGATTGGTTCTATATGGCGCTGCTGAGTCATCCGGCATTGGACAGCGTACGATCGGAGGTATTATCCGATGACGACGGATATTGCAGGAATGATTTCGTGAGCTATCCCGACGTCGTGGCTTCATACGCCGGATTTTTGCTCGATTCAAAAAAGAGCGAAGCAAAGCCGTCTGAATCGGCAACTGCAGATAACGGTCTCATATTGGATATTAAGCGAAGCTTCCGTTTTGAATATGACCGCCGTCTTATTGAAAACGAAGCGAAGGTCACCGTTTCCGAGCTGGTCAAGGATGACTTCACCGACTTCGATCTGACCGTTCCCGAGTTGGGTGATGATATCAGCGAGCTTACCCCTGCGCAAAAGGGAACTGTTACTCACCGATTTATGCAGTTTTGCGACTTCGATAACGCATCCCACGACCTCGAAGCGGAGATATCACGACTTGAATCGGGAGGTCTGTTCAGCAGGCGTGAGGCTGACGCCATCGACCGTCGGGCAGTAGGGGAATTCTTCGGCGGTGAAATATATTCCCGCATATGCGCAAGCGACGAAGTTATGCGTGAGCGCAGCTTCATCGTCCGCTTTGACGATATTGACATTCCCGAGGAGCTTGCTATAATGTATAAAGGCACCGACGGAATGCTTCAGGGTATTGCCGACTGTCTGTTTGACGAGGGCGACGGATACGTTCTGGTCGATTATAAGACCGACCGTGTCAGATCGGAGCAGGAGCTTGTCAGCCGATATTCCGGCCAGCTCTCCTTATATAGAGCCGCCTTCGGCGCAATTTTAGATAAGCCGGTCAAAAGCGCATATATCTACTCCTTCTGCCTTGCGAGGGGAATAGAGATCAAGCTGTAAAATATTTTTCAAAAACCTATTGACAAACCAATTCCGATGGTGTATAATCTCATGCGTAAAGAAAGCAGTAACGTTTACGTTCTCACCTTCAGCGTATGAGCAAAAAGGTCAATAAAGTCAAATTCGCAATATCTTACGAGGATATTCTGCGTTGATTTTTATGGAGCGTAAACTGTGTTTACGCTCTTTTAATTTATTTTGGAGGTGTTGCGCCATTAGCAGCATGGATCATCAGATCAATGAAGAAATTCGCGACGAACAGGTAAGAGTAATCGATTCAGACGGTACTCAGCTCGGTATCATCTCATCCAAGGAAGCTTTGAACATTGCAATTTCCAAGGAGCTTGACCTTGTAAAGATCGCACCCACAGCAAACCCGCCCGTATGTAAGATCATGGACTACGGCAAATACTGTTTCGAGCAGACCAAGCGTGAAAAGGAAGCAAGAAAGAACCAGAAGACCGTCGAAGTCAAGGAAGTCAGAATGACCTCCAAGATCGACACCAACGACTTTAACACCAAAGCCAACCAGGCGATCAAGTTCCTTAAAGCCGGCGATAAGGTCAAGGTATCCATCAGACTTCAGTTCCGCAAGGGCGTTGCTCTTCATTCTGAGATGAGCGAAAAGCTCCTTGAACAGTTCAAGGAAATGATTGCTGAATATGGCGTATTCGACAAGCCCAGCAAGGTTGAAGGAAGAAACATCGTTTTGTTCGTTTCACCCAAGGCATCCAAGTAAAGTATCAACAAATCAAGGAGGATAAATCTAATGGCAAAGATCAAGGTAAAAACTCACTCCGGCACAAAGAAGCGTTTCAGCCTCACCGGTACCGGCAAGGTTAAGTTCCAGCATGCTAACAAAAGACACCGTCTTATCTCTAAGGACCACAAGGTCAAGAGACAGGCAAGAGGTGCAGGTTACGCTTCCAGCGCTAACGTTGAAGCTGTAAAGGTAAACATCCCTTACAAGTAAACCACGAGTTGTAAGTAAGGACTCATTAAACTAAGAAATAATCGGAGGTAAGAATTATGGCTCGTGTAAAGGGCGCAATGATGACTCGCAAGAGAAGAAATAAGACTCTCAAGCTCGCAAAGGGCTACTGGGGAGCTAAGAGCAAGCACTTCAAGATGGCTAAACAGGCCGTTATGAAGTCCGGCAACTACGCATATATCGGAAGAAAGCAGAAGAAGCGTGACTTCAGACAGCTTTGGATCACCAGAATTTCCGCTGCTGCAAAGATGAACGGTATGAACTATTCTACCCTTATGAACGGTCTCAAGAAGGCTGGCATCACTCTTAACAGAAAGATGCTCTCCGAGATCGCTATCAACGACGCTGCAGGCTTCACCGCAATCTGCGAGAAGGCTAAGGAAGCTCTCAAGTAAGAATCATATAAAACACGCTCATGTGCACGTGGGCGTGTTTTCTTCAATTTTAAGGGTGATAATTATGCTTATTTCAAGCAAGGAAAATGCCGTTATAAAGGAATATATCAAGCTTCGTGACAAGTCAAAATACCGCCGCGAGACCTCGCTTTTCGTCCTTGAAGGCTCCCGAATCGCAATGGACGCCGTTCTCGAAAAGGTGGATATCAAGTATGCTTTCATCACCGAGGAGGCGAGAATTCGCTATCCCGAAACCGCCTCGGCGCTTGAAAACTATCTCGGCTCTTCGCTATACGATATTACAAACGACATTGCCGACCGCATTGCCGACACCAAAGGCTCGCAGGGTATATTTGCAATCGCAAAACGACTTGACAAACCCGTGGTGATGAATAAAATAAATAATGGCGGTAAATTCGTTATTTTGAACAGCTTGCAGGATCCCGGCAACGTCGGGACTATTCTGCGTGCGGCTGATGCCTGCGGGATAGACTGCGTTTTCCTGACGGGGGACAGCTGTGACGTATATAACCCCAAGATCGTCCGCTCAACGATGGGCTCGCTTTTCCGCCTGCCCGTGTGCGATGATTACGGCTATGCCGAGCTGATATCAACGCTCAAAAACGCCGGCATTTTGACTTGCGCTTCCGTTATTGATAAAGACGCCGAGAGCGTCCGCAATTTTGATTTCGGCAACGCTTGCGCTGTCGTTATCGGAAACGAAGGCAACGGCTTAACGCGCGAAGAAGCGCTTATGTGCGATAAGCGTGTTACCATTAAAATGAGCGGAAACATCAACTCCCTCAACGCTGCAATGGCGGCATCCATTATAATGTGGGAGATGACCAAGTAAAATCTGAAAGAAAGGAGCTTTGGCTATGCACCCTGATCTCATCTATTGGCTTTGGCTGACAATGGCATACGGCCCTGCAAATCCGAGAAAATGGAATATGCTTTCTCACTATAAGTCCGTCAAAGCGGCGTATGAAGCTATTTCCTCGGACGATCTGCGCTACGTTATGCCCGATGACCGCAGATCGGTTGCATCTACGAGCATTGAGCAGGCTCAGAAGCTCCTTGACTATACTTTGAAAAAGGAGATCGGCATATGCTGTTATGACGACGGCATTTATCCCGAACGCTTAAAGGATATTTACAATCCGCCGTCGGTGCTGTTTTATCTTGGTGATATCACCGTCATCGACGAATCGGTCGTGGTTACCTGTGTCGGCACCAAAAAGCCGGATGAATATTCCGTCGCTGTCAGCGAAAGAATATGTCACGATCTTGCAAAAGCGGGCGTCGTGATCGCCAGCGGCTTTGCCGTCGGTCTTGACTCGGTTGCACACAACAGCGCAATTAAAGCGGGCGGAAAAACCGTTGCGGTCTTGCCCTGCGGAATCTTGTGCGATTATCCCAAGGAAAACTCCAAAGCAAAACAGCTTATCGCCGAAAACGGCGCAGTCATAAGCGAATGTCTGCCTGCCGATAAAGCGTTTTCATATTATTTCCGACTCCGCAACAGAATCCTCTCGGGTATCGGTCTTGGCACGCTCGTCTTGCAAGCGGGTGCCACCAGCGGAGCATTGAGCACGGCTTCATTTGCCTTATCGCAAGGCAAGGATATTTTCTGCATACCTCCTCACGAGCTATATAACGACGATTATTCAGGCGTTATAGGTCTTATCCGTGACGGGGCTGTTCCTGTTTTTGAAGCCCGTGACGTTTTAAATGAATATTATTCCGCATACGCTCATAAGCTGAATCCGAATTCGGAGATCTTCAACCGACGGGCAGATTCGGGTCTTTTCGCAAAGCAGGATACATCCAAACCGAAACCTGCCCCGAAAAAATCTCCCGCTAAGAGCGAAGAAGTTTCCCGTCCCGTTGAAAAGCCCAAGCTTATGGACACGCAGGAGATGCCGCAGGCACAGCGGCTTATCTATGAATACCTCGCCGAAAACGGCGCACAACTTTTGGATGCAATATTTGATGCTATCGGAAGCGAAATTCCCGACCTCGAATCGGAACTGACCGATATGGAGATAGACGGTATCATCCGTGCTCTTCCGGGCAACAGATTTTCAATATAAGCGATATATCATCGCCAAGAATGGAGCAACACTATGGCAGATCTTATCATTGTAGAGTCACCTACAAAGATACACACAATTCAGCGCACCCTCGGCAGCGACTATAAGGTCGTCGCCTGCGTGGGTCACGTCAGAGATTTACCCAAGTCAAAGCTGGGTGTCGATATCGACAACGGCTTCAAGCCCACCTACGTGGACATAAAGGGCAAGGAAAAGGTAATTGACGATATTAAAAAGCTTTCAAAAAAGGCTAGACACGTTTACTTCGCAACCGACCCCGACCGTGAGGGCGAAGCGATCTCGTGGCATCTGGCAACGATGCTCGGTTTCGATTTAAGCGAGAAAAACCGTGTCACCTTCAACGAGATAACCAAAACGGGTGTTGAAGCAGGTATTGCCGCCCCCCGAAGCATTGATATGAACATCGTCAACGCACAGCAGACAAGAAGAATTTTAGACCGTATCGTCGGCTATAAGCTTTCTCCCTTCCTCTGGAAGAAAGTCCGCCGAGGTCTTTCTGCGGGCAGAGTTCAGTCTGTTGCCGTGCGAATGATAGTCGATAGGGAAGAGGAGATAAGATCCTTCATTCCCGTTGAATATTGGTCGATCGAAGCGAAGTTCCTTGCCGACAGCGCAAAGAAGCCTTTTGTTGCAAAGCTTGCAACCGTTGACGGCAAAAAAGCCGAGCTTAAAACGAAAGAGGAAACGGATGCAGTTCTAAACCGCCTTGACGGCGCTCAGTTTGCCGTTCAATCGGTAAGAAGAGGCTCACGAATCAAGTCTGCCGCTGCGCCCTTCTCGACCTCGACCCTTTTGTCAGATGCTTCCCAGCGTCTTGGTTTCCAGTCAAGAAGAACGATGAGCGTCGCTCAGGAGCTCTATGAAGGTATCGACGTTGAAGGCTTGGGTGCCGTCGGTCTGATAACCTATATGAGAACCGACTCACTTCGCATTTCCGACGAAGCCAAGGCCGCCGCACACGATTTCATCGAAAAGAACTACGGCGCCGAGTATCTTCCCAAAACTCCCAAGACCTATAAATCTAAGGATGCCAACATTCAGGATGCCCACGAAGCGATTCGTCCCACAATGCCCGACCTTACCCCCGAAAGGGCAAAGGCGTCGCTTACAAACGATCAGTATAAGCTCTATAAGCTCATCTGGTCCCGCTTTATTGCAAGCCAGATGGCTGACTGCGTTTTGGATACCACCGCCTGCTCGATCGAAGCCAACGGCTGTGTATTCAAAGCATCAGGTTTCAGCGTTAAGTTCGATGGTTTTACCGTCTTGTATGAAGAACCCAAGGAAGAATCGGAAGAAACCGCAATTCTGCCCAAGCTTTCAAAGGGAGATATCTTAGGGCTTGAATCCCTTGACGGCAATCAGCATTTCACCCAGCCGCCTGCACGTTATTCCGAAGCATCGCTTATCAAGGCATTCAAGGAAAACGGCATCGCCCGTCCCTCGACCTATGCCGCAACGATAACCACCATTCTTTCCCGTTCATACGTTGAGCGTGAAGGCAAGCAGTTAAAGCCCACCAGCCTCGGTGAAGTCACCACGAGTCTTATGAAAGAGCATTTTGTGGATATCGTCGATATCAAGTTTACCGCTCAGATGGAAGAAGAGCTTGATAACATCGAATCGGGCGATACCCAGTGGACGACCGTTTTAAGCAGCTTCTATAAAGGCTTTGACAAGGCCTTGAAGCAGGCTGAAACAGATCTTGAAGGCAAGCGTGTAAAGATTCCCGATGAAGCAACCGACATCATCTGCGATCAGTGCGGCAAGCCGATGGTCATCAAGCTCGGAAAATACGGCAAATTCCTTGCCTGCACAGGTTTCCCCGAATGTACCAACACCAAGCGGATCGTCACCGAGACCCCCGGAAAATGCCCCTATTGCGGCAAAAAGATCCTTCAGAAAAAGACCTCAAAGGGCAAAAAATACTTCGGCTGTGAGGATAATCCTAACTGCAAGTTTATGACCTGGGATATGCCCACCAAGGAGACCTGCCCCGAGTGTGCTTCCAGCCTTTTCCGCAAGGGCGGAGCAAAGGGCAAGCTTGTTTGTCACAAGCAGGGTTGCGGCTATGAAAAAGATATCACCTAAAGGAACGAAATTATGACTGTAAAAGTTATCGGCGCAGGGCTTGCAGGCTGTGAAGCGGCTTATAAGCTGGCGCAAAGCGGAATTAACGTCGAGCTTTATGAAATGAAGCCGAAAAAGTTTACTCCCGCACATAAATATTCGGGTCTTTGCGAGCTTGTCTGTTCAAACTCCCTAAAGGCTGAGCGTGTCGGCTCCGCCGCAGGATTATTGAAAGAAGAGATGCGCCGCTTGGGTTCGCTGACAATGGAAGCCGCCGAAAAGACCAAGGTCTCGGCAGGCGGTGCTTTAGCTGTAAACCGTGAGGAATTTTCCGACTACGTCACCGAAAAGATCACCTCGCACCCCAATATCACCCTCATTTCCGAGGAAATAACCGAAATTCCCGACGGCTACGTCATCGTAGCAACCGGCCCCTTAACAAGCGATGGCTTGTCATCATCAATCAAAAATCTCATCGGCAACGATTATCTATATTTCCACGATGCCGCGGCGCCGATAGTCACCCGTGACAGCTTAGATTTTAATCTGGTATTCGAAGCCTCCCGCTATGACCGAGGTGAGGCGGATTACCTCAACTGCCCGATGAATAAAGAAGAATACATCGCTTTCCGCAACGCCCTTGTTTCGGCTGAATCCGCACCGCTTCACGATTTTGAGCAGGAAGGCCACAAGGACTTCAAGGTCTACGAAGGCTGTATGCCCATCGAGGTGCTGGCAAAAAGGGGAGAGGACACAATGCGTTTCGGCCCCTTAAAGCCCGTGGGTCTGACCGACCCCCACACAGGACGCCGTCCCTATGCCGTTATTCAGCTTCGCAAGGAAAATAACTCGGGCACGCTGTATAATCTCGTAGGCTTTCAGACCAACCTCAAATTCGGCGAGCAAAAGCGAGTATTTTCGCTTATTCCCGGCCTTGCAAATGCCGAATTCGTCCGCTACGGCGTTATGCACCGCAATACTTACATCAATTCGCCCGGAATTCTGGACGAGCATTTTTGCTTTATTCCCGACAACCGTATCTATTTTGCAGGTCAGATGACGGGCGTTGAAGGATATATCGAATCGGCTGCTTCGGGAATCTATGCCGCAATGAGCTTGGCACGCCGACTTCTCGGTAAAGAGGAAATAACCTTATCCTCAGAAACGATGCTCGGCGCATTGTCAAAATACGTAGCATACGGTCACTCGGCAGATTTCCAGCCTATGGGATGCAATATGGGAATCCTGCCTGAGCTCCCCGAAAGAATTAAAAACAAGCAGGAAAAATACGAAGCGCTTGCGCAACGTGCGCTTAAAGCGCTTGACAGCGAGATAGGAGGTAAACTATGAGAATAATCATCGACGGCTTCGGCGGCGACAACGCCCCTTTGGAGGTATTGAAAGGCTCACTTGATGCAAAATCAAAGCTTGGTGTCGATATCACGGTTGTGGGTAATGAGGAAAACATCCGCAAATGTGCTCTTGATAATAAGCTTGATATATCGTCCTTGGACGTTCATCACGCTGACACCGTAATGGAAGTCTGTGAGGACCCCAAGAAAATACTTAAAGAATTCAAAAACTCCTCGATGGCTGTGGGACTTCAGCTTCTTAAAGACGGCGAAGGCGACGCTTTCGTTTCCGCAGGCTCAACGGGCGCTCTCGTTATGGGTGCGACGTTTATCGTTAAACGCTTAAAGGGAATCAAGCGTCCCGTTTTGGCAACCGTAATTCCAACGCTCGGCAAGCCTTGCATGATCATGGACGTCGGCGCAAATGCCGAGGTCAGACCTGAAATTCTTCACCAATTTGCAATCATGGGCTCTGCATATATGAAAAACCTTATGGGAGTTGATAACCCCAGAGTCGCCCTTGCAAACATCGGCACCGAGCCCACCAAGGGCAGAGAGCTTGAAGTTGAGACCTACAAGCTTTTGGAAGCATCCGAGCTCAACTTCGTCGGCAATATCGAAGCCCGCCAGATCCCTCTTGGTGATGCCGACCTCGTCGTGACCGACGGCTTCTCGGGCAATATCCTTTTAAAATCAATCGAGGGTATGGCAAAGTTCTTCTCAACTTCCTTAAAGGAAATGTTTAAAAGCGGTCCTCTTTCAGTTCTCGGCTACCTCTGCTTAAAGGGCAAGGTTAACGAGTTCAGAAAGAAGATGGACTATAAAGAACACGGCGGAGCGCCTTTGCTCGGAACTGCAAAACCCGTTTTCAAGGCTCACGGTTCGAGCGATGCGAAAGCATTTTATAATGCTATAAGACAGGCAAAGACCTTCTGCGAAAAGGAAGTAATCAAGGAGTTTTCAGCCGCTGTTGCACCTGATTCGGAGGAATAATTGTGAATAAGCTTCACGAATTTGAAAAAATCATCAACTACGAATTTAAAAATAAAGATCTTCTGTTTGAGGCTCTTTCCCATTCGTCCTTTGCCAACGAATCGAAGGACGGCTTGAAATCAAACGAGCGCCTTGAATTTCTGGGCGACTCGGTTTTGTCGATAGTCGTGTCGGAATATCTCTTTTCCAACTTTTCCGACCTTCCCGAGGGCGAGCTGACCAAGACCCGTTCGACCCTCGTCTGCGAAAAATCTCTTCACGGTTTCGGCAAGACCATATCCTTAGGCGAGTATATAATGCTCGGCAAAGGCGAAGAGATTACAGGCGGACACCAGCGCCCCTCGATAATCGCTGACGCCTTTGAAGCGGTCATCGCCGCAATTTATCTCGACGGAGGATATGAAGCCGCAAAGCGCCATATAATGCGCTTTATGCCTGCCGACGTCAAGGCGGCCGTCAAAAAGGCGTATGACGACTATAAGACCATTCTGCAGGAGATAGTTCAGAAAAACCCCGAGGAATCGGTCGAATATCACCTTGTAGGTGAATCGGGACCCGACCACAACAAGACCTTCACCATTCAGGTTCTTTTGAACTCAAACGTCATCGGTGAGGGCACCGCAAGAAGCAAAAAGCAGGCTGAACAGCTTGCCGCAAAGGAAGCCTTAAAGCTGATGGGCTGTATTGAAGATGACTAAAAAAGCGAATCTTTCAATCTTTGTGCCCCATATCGGTTGCCCCAACCGTTGCAGCTTTTGCAATCAGCACACCATTTCCGGCACGCAGGATATTCCGCACGCTCACGATGTCAAAGCAATCTGCGACCAAGCGATCGCAGACGGAGTTGATATTCATAATACCGAAATCGCCTTTTTCGGCGGCTCATTTACTGCAATTCCCCGAAGCTATATGCTTGAGCTTTTGGAAGCGGCAAAGCCTTACGTCGATATGGGATTTGCAGGGATACGGTGCTCCACCCGCCCCGATGCAATAGATGGCGAGACACTCGATCTCTTAAAACTCTACGGCGTCACTGCAATTGAGCTGGGCGTTCAGTCGATGGATGACGGAGTTTTATCTCTGAACGACCGAGGACACACAGCACAGGACGTAATATCTGCCGCAGAGCTTGTAAAGTCATATGGCTTTACTCTCGGGCTTCAGATGATGGTCGGCTTATACGGCTCCACCCCTGAATCAGACAAAGAAACCGCCCGCAAGCTTATTGATCTATCACCCGACGAGGTCAGGATCTATCCCGTCGTGATTCTTGACGGCACCAAACTTGGCGACCTATACTTAAAAGGCGAGTATCTGCCATACGCTTTAAACGACGCTGTTTCGCTCTGCGCCGAGCTTTTGGATATGTTTGAATCAAAGGATATCCGTGTCATCAAGCTCGGGCTTCACGCCAGCGAGCTTGTCGAAGCAGATATGCTCGGTGGGCTTTATCATCCCGCCTTCCGTGAGCTTTGCGAAAGCGAGCGCTTTTATAAGCTTATGAAGCAAATGCTGGGCGATGACAAGTCCGCACACTTTACAGTCGCACCGAAGGACATTTCAAAGGCTCTCGGTCAAAAGCGTTCAAACCTTTCTCGTTTTGAGAGCGAGGGCATATCAGTCAAGCTTAGTCAGAACGAAGATCAAAAGGAAAAACTATTAAGGATAACATAAATTTTACTCCATTGTAAGGAGGTCAATCAGTGTATTTAAAATCACTTGAGCTTCACGGCTTCAAATCCTTCCCCGACAAGGTAACTCTTGAATTCGGACAAGGTATGACCGCCGTTGTCGGCCCTAACGGAAGCGGAAAATCAAATATCGGCGATGCCGTCCGTTGGGTATTGGGCGAGCAGTCGTCAAGAATGCTCCGAGGCGGAAAGATGGAAGACGTCATCTTCGGCGGTACGGAGCTGCGAAAGCCTGTCAGCTTTGCATCTGTCACGCTCAACATCATTGACGATGACCACACCCTTAAAACCGACAGCGAAAATGTCAGCGTCACCCGCAAGCTTTACCGCAACGGTCAGAGCGACTATTTGATAAACGGGCAGGACGTCCGCTTAAAAGACATCCTCGAGCTGTTTATGGATACGGGTCTTGGCCGTGACGGCTATTCTATCATCGGACAGGGCAGAGTTGCCGATATCGTCGGCAGTAAATCAAACGAGCGCCGTGAGATATTTGAAGAAGCCGCAGGCATCTCCAAATTCAGATATAAAAAAGCCGAATCGGAGCGCAAGCTCGCATCTGCCGAGGAAAACATCCTTCGCTTAAAAGATATCATCTCCGAGCTTGAAGGACGGGTTGAGCCTTTGCGAATCCAGTCGGAAAAGGCGAAGAAATATCTCGTGCTTGCCGAAACGAGAAAGGCGCTCGAAATTTCCGTATGGGCAAGAAAGCTTTCCGAACTTTCGGACAACCTCGGCGAGCTTGAGGACAGACTCCTTATTGCCGGCGGTGAATATGAACATCTCGAAAACGAGATCGCCTCAATGGAGGACGAGCTTAACGAGCTTATGCTCAAGCGCCAGCAATGCTCTGCCGCTGCTGAAGAGCACCGTGAAAAGATCTTATCGCTTGAAAAGCAGAACGCCGAAGCATCTGCCGACATCGCCGTATATAAGAACAACATAATGCACTATAACGACTCTGTCGCTGAGATCGAGCTTAAAAAGCGTGAGCTTTCCTTGGCAGGCGAACAGCTTGAAAAGACCATCGCCGAAAAGAAAGCGCTTATCAGCGAGATCGAATCGAAGAAGTCATCTGTTGCTGACGATATCGCCAAGATCGAGAAGGAACTTTCCCGTCTTAACACCGAAGCGGACGAATTCTCGAAAGAGATTACCGGTTCGTCGGATGAACTGAACAAGCTTTATATACATAAATCGGAGCTGAAATTTGCGATTGCAAACTCCGCACTCACCAAGTCTGATGCCGAAAAGACCGTTTCCGATGCAGGCTCAACGCTTGATGAAGTCAACGCACTTTTGGCCGATGCCGAAAAGGAATCGAAGGAGATAACCTCCGGTATTTTGGATATCGAAAACAGCATTTCCGAGCATTCCAACCGCCTGGGCGGACTTTCGATGCTATATTCCAAAAAGTCGGATCAGCTCAAAAAGATGAACTCCGAGTATACCGATGCTGATATCGAAATTCGCAATCTCACTCAGCGCCGACAGATGCTCATCGACCTTGAAAACAGCATGGAAGGATTTGCAGGAAGTGTCCGCCAGATCGTCAAAGCGGGCAAATCGGGTCAGCTCAGAGGCGTTAAAGGCACGGTTGCTCAAATCATCTCCGTATCATCAAAATACAGCGTTGCAATTGAAACCGCTTTGGGCGGAGCATTGCAGAATATCGTTGTCGATAACGAGGAAACCGCCAAGCGGGGAATCCGTCTGCTTAAAGAAACGGGCGGGGGACGTGCGACCTTCCTGCCCCTCACGTCCGTAAAGGGCAACCGACTCAACGAACCCAACCTCGATATGCAGGAGGGCTTTATCGACCTTGCCTGCGACCTGGTTGATTATAACGAAGAATACCGTGGCATTATCAACTCCCTGCTGGGAAGAATAGTTGTTGCCGAAAATATCGACCTTGCAACCAACATCGCCAAGAAATACGGCTACAAATTCCGCATCATCACCCTTGACGGTCAGGTCATCAACGCAGGCGGCTCCTTCACAGGCGGAAGCGTTTCCCGCTCTGCAGGTGTTCTTTCAAGAAAGAACGAAATAAGCGAGCTTGAATTAAAGCTTGATAAGCTTACCGCCGACAACGCTTCGCTTAAATCACGCTTAACAACTCTCTCTGCCGAGGTTGAAAAGCTTGGATATGACGTTGAAGGCGAAAAGGAAACCATCGCTCAGATGGAAAACGATAAGGTGCGATTTGATGCCGAGCATCGCCGTTTGCGTGCCGCAATCGACCAGTATGAAGAGCGCATCGAAGAGATCGAGCGTGCAATGACATCTGCAAAGAAGCGGATCGCCGAAGCAGAGCAGACCGCCCAAACAAGCGAAGCCGAGCTTATCAAGTGCGATAAAGACATTGCGTTGCTTGAAACCGCCGTCAGCGAAGCACGTTCTAAAGACGATGAATCAAAATCAAGACGTGAGGAGCTTTCCGAACAGCTTTCCGAAAAGAAGCTCTCGCTTGTTGAGCTTGAAAAGGATATCGAAGCAGCTCGTGACCATATTTTGACCCTTGAGGGAAGCGTTCTCGATTCCAAGTCGGATGCTGTTAAATATGACGAGCGCATTGCAGAGCTCAACGCTCTTATCGCCGTTGAAAACACCAATATCACCGAGCGTGAAAACAAGGTCGTTGAAGCGAAGGCGGTCATCGCCCGTCTTAACGATATGATAAAGGACGAGCTTAAACGTGGAATGGACTATGAGCAGGAGAGCGCAAGTGTGCGTCTTTCCCAGCGTATGAAATCCGACCGCAAGGAGACCGTTTCCGCCGACGTTTCCCGTCTTACCGAGCGAAGGGACAACCTTGTTAAGGATCACGACTCAATAATCAATCAGCTTTGGGAATCTTATAATCTCACTGCGGCTGAAGCTTGCGACGAAGCTGAACCCATTGAGGATATGCAGGATGCGACCCGCCGTCTTAACGAGATCAAAAACAAAATTCGTGCCCTCGGCTCTGTAAATACAGATGCCATCGACGAATATAAGGAAGTTTCCGAGCGTTACGAATTTATGTCGGCACAGCTTACCGACGTCTTGAATTCAAAGGCAGAGCTTGAAAAGCTTATTGCAAGCTTGACCAAGAATATGAAGGAGATATTTACCGAATCGTTTGCGAAGATCAACGACAACTTCAAGAAGATATTCGTTGAACTCTTCGGCGGCGGTAAGGGAGAGCTCAAGCTGACCGATCCCGAGAACGTTTTGGAATCGGGCATTGAGATAAACGTTGCGCCTCCCGGAAAGGTGATCAAAAACCTCTCGCTTCTCTCAGGCGGTGAGCAGGCATTTGTCGCAATTGCGATCTACTTTGCGATACTCAAGCTTCGTCCTTCTCCCTTCTGCATTTTGGACGAGATCGAAGCTGCGCTTGACGACGTTAACGTCACCCGCTACGCTCAGTATTTGAGAAACTTCACCGACACCACCCAGTTTATCTGCATCACCCACCGTAGAGGAACTATGGAAGAAGCCGACGTGCTTTACGGCGTAACTATGCAGGAAAAGGGCGTATCAAAGCTTTTGAGAATGGACGTAAGCGATGCCGCACTCCTTGATGAAAGCAACTGATCGAAAGGAAAAAACATATGGGCTTTTTTGAAAAACTTAAAGCAGGTCTTGCAAAAACCAAGGCAGGTCTTATGGGCGGACTTACAGGAATCTTCTCCCGCTCTGAAATTGATGACGATTTTTACGATGAGCTTGAAGAGACCTTGATTCTCTCCGATATCGGCGCCCGCACCGCAGAGGATATCGTAACCGCTCTTCGTGCCAAAGTCAAAGAGGAAAAGATCAAAGAACCGGAGGCTTGCAAGAACGCACTTAAAGATATAATCTCGGATATGCTGGGTGAAGATACCCCTTTGGATATCTCCACTAAGCCGTCTGTAATTTTGGTCATCGGCGTCAACGGCGTCGGCAAGACCACCACCATCGGCAAGCTGTCCTATCAGCTTAAAAACGAGGGCAAAAAGGTGCTTGTCGCTGCTGCTGATACCTTCCGTGCCGCCGCAATCGACCAGCTCAACGTCTGGACCGACCGTGCAGGTGTTGATATTATCAAGCACTCGGAAGGCTCTGACCCCGCCGCAGTCGTCTTTGATGCTCTCGATGCTGCGAAGGCGAGAAACGTCGACGTTGTAATCGTTGACACCGCAGGCAGACTTCACACCAAGAAAAACCTTATGAACGAGCTTTCAAAGATATCAAAGATCGTTCATTCAAAGGCAGAAGGCTGTGCCCTTGAGGTGCTTATTGCACTCGACGGCACCACCGGCCAGAACGCTGTCAATCAGGCTCGTGAATTCAACGAGGTTGCCGACATTACAGGCATCATCTTAACCAAGCTTGATTCAACCGCAAAGGGCGGCATCGTAATTCCCATTGCAAACGAGCTGGGCGTGCCCGTAAAGCTTGTAACAGTCGGCGAAAAGATCGACGACATTCAGCCTTTCATCGCCAAGGATTTCGTCAACGCTTTGTTTGAGGACTAAACTATGAAACTGATTCTTGCATCTAACAACAAAGACAAGCTCCGTGAATTCAAGGAGATTTTAGAACCCCTCGGATTCGAAGTCAGATCCCAGCGTGAGGAGGGTATCGTCCTCGAAGCCGAAGAAAACGGCACCACCTTTGCCGAAAATTCATATATCAAAGCAAAAGCTCTCTATGACGTTGCACACTGCGCCGTCGTTGCCGACGATTCGGGTCTTGAGGTCGATTATCTCGGCGGAGAGCCGGGCGTATATTCCGCCCGTTACGGCGGCGACGATGTCGATGACGTCGGAAGATGCTACCTTGTTCTGGACAAACTCAAGGGTGTGCCCGATGAAAAGCGCACCGCACGCTTCGTCGCTGTTATCACGTACATCAACGAGCAGGGTCAATCTGCCCAGTTCAGAGGCACCATCGAGGGCAGGATCGGATATGAGCGCATAGGCGAGCACGGCTTCGGCTACGACCCCATCTTTATGGTAGGGGATAGATCCACCGCCGAGCTTGATCCCGAGGAAAAGAATGCGATCAGCCACCGAGGAAAAGCCCTGCGTGCTTTAAGAGAATATTTAGACTGATAATTTTAACTTGATTGGAGAATAATATAATGCTTACATCAAAGCAAAGAGCATATTTAAAGGGTCTTGCCGCAAACATCGACCCCACCTTCCAGATCGGCAAGAGCGGCGTAATTGACACACAGGTTGCCCAGATCGACGACTATCTCCGTGTTCACGAGCTTATCAAGATAAAGATTCTTGAAAATTCAATGTATACCGCCCGAGAAGCGGCTGAGGAGATCGCTGAAAAGATAGGCGCCGATGTTGTACTTGTGATCGGCTCTAAGGCTGTGCTCTATAAGCCCAACCCCGAAAAGCCGATAATCCAGCTCAAGTGATCATGAAGACCGTAATTTTCGGCGGAACCTTCAATCCCGTTCACAACGGGCACTTGAACGTTATCCGCTCGGTTATATGCGAGCTTAAGCCAGAGCGCTTCATCGTTATGCCGACGGGCATTCCGCCCCACAAGCAGGCGAGCGATCTTGCAAGCGACAGCGACCGTCTTGAAATGCTCAAACTCGCAGTTGCAGACCTACCCGAGGTCATAATCAGCGATTATGAGATTCAAAAGGGCGGACGAAGCTATACTTACGAAACCCTTGAGCATCTTCGTGCTGTATACCCCGACGATGACCTATATTTTGTCATGGGCACCGATATGCTCAGCACCTTCCTCTCTTGGCGCAATCCCGACGTTATTATGTCGCTTGCGACCCTTGTCGGCATATCAAGAGATGACGGTGACACCGAGCTGATTCGTTTCTCTGCCGAGAGGATAATTGAAGCAGGGGGCAGGTGCATCTTAATCAACTGCGAGCCTTACGAAGCCTCCTCAACCGAGATCAGAAACGGAATCAAAAACGGTGAGTCTTGCAAACTTTTGCCTGCATCGGTGTATGAATATATCAAACGAAGAGGTTTATACAATGCTTGATCCTAACCTCATAACCGAATACAAAACGTATTTAGAAGCGCATCTTTCCGCCAAGCGATATCATCACTCTCTTTGCGTCGCCGATGAAGCTTTAAAGCTTGCAAAAGCATACGGCGCCGATGAGGACAAAGCCTATATCTGCGGCCTTTTGCACGATATATGCAAGGAGATCTCAGCGGATGAACAGCTCGCTTTGATGTCACGCTCCGAGTTTGAAATATCCGAAACGGAAATGCACGCTCCCAAGACGTATCACGGCATTGCCGCCGCAGTTTTCGTTAAAGAACACTACGGCATCACCGATACGGATATGCTTTCGGCAATAAGATATCACACCGTTGCCCGTGCAGGAATGAGCCTGCTTGAAAAGATTATTTATATGGCAGATCTTGTTTCCGCCGACCGCACGTATAAAGACGTTGAGCTGATTCGCAGGATTACATATGCAGACCTCAATAGGGGAATGTATGAAGCAATGCGCTTCTCGCTGGAAGATTCGATCTCCCGCATACGCACCATTCCGCAGTCCACTTTAGATGCATATAACGAATACACGCTGATCGAGCTTAACCGCCTTGACAAGTAATTAGGAACCCGAGGACTCAGCGCCCTTTTGATATTTGCGAATGAAAAAGCCGCTGATTAAACACATTGCAGTTGCCTGCTTGCTTGCCGCTTTTCTGACGGTCTTAATTCTTATGGGCGTATCCTCCGCCGCAAAAAGGCAGGTCGATGCCCGTGAGGACGTTCCCGACTACGTCAGATATCTGGAGCAAGGCTACAATTTCGACGCCTATTCCAACAAGCGAAACATACTTTTTTGCATCACCGATGGAAATGACGTTCTGCGTGCTCATCTTTTCTGCATTGATGAGGACAAGCACACCCTCGATATCCTCGATATCCCCGTCAGCGCATACGTCACCTGCGACGGCTTTTCGGGAACGGTAGGCGATGCCTACGCAACATCGGTATTCACAAACATAATCAGCCGAATGTTGATTTTAAATGTCGATGCTTATGCCTATATTTCGCTTGACGGCTTTGCTTCCGCCTGCAAAATGATTGACCTTGGCGCAGACACAACTCTTATCAGCGATACGCAATCATATCTTTCGGGCGATATCAAAAGCGTTAAGCAGTATTACACCCTTCTGTCCGACTTTTTCAAAAGGCTCGGCGAATTGGGCGCAGTAGAAGCGGCAACAAAGCTCTCTGGCATACTTTTAAACGAGCTTATCACCGATTACAACGCCTCGCAGATGATAGAACTGGCGACGGTGGCAAGTTCGCTGAAGCTTTCAAATGCAAACGTTTGGCTCCTGCCGGGCGCCGGCTTTGAGCTTGACGGAGAAACCGTTTATGCTCCCGACCCGGAAGAGCTTGCAACACTTTTGAATGACAACTTTCGTGTTGCAGGCGTAAGCGTTTCCGCTTCCGAACTGGGCTTAACCAAGCTCACTGACAAGAAGCCGCTGTTTAGTGGCTTATCAACCAAACTGACCGACTATTAATCCTATACGAAAGGACGATATAAATGACATTAAACGAAAGACTTAGCGAAGTAGTCAAGGCGCTCGATTCCAAAAAGGCGCAGGATATCAAGGTCATCAAGATTTCCGACCTCACCATCATCGCTGACTATTTTGTGATCGCAAACGGCACCTCGACCACCCACACCAGAGGTCTTGCCGACGAAGTTGAATTCAAGCTCGACCAGTGCGGCATCCGTCCCGACCATATCGAAGGTTTTGACGGCGCACAGTGGATAGCTATGGACTATACCGATATCGTCGTTCACGTGTTCTATAAAGACACCCGTGAGCTTTATAACCTTGAAAAGCTCTGGAGCGACGGCGAAGCGGTTGACATCAGCACTTTATTGTGATAAACTTACTTTTATGTTTTAGTTTATACTTCCAAGAGAGAAGGCTTATAATATGAAATACGATTATTCATCAATCGAAAAGAAATGGCAGGACCATTGGGAAGCAAACAAGACCTTTGAAGTGGATATCGACCACTCAAAGCCCAAGTTCTACGGCTTGGTTGAATTCCCTTATCCTTCCGGCGCAGGTATGCACGTAGGACATATCAAGGCATATTCCGGTCTTGAAACGATCGGAAGAAAGAAGCGCCTTGAGGGATATAACGTTTTGTTCCCCATCGGCTTTGACGCTTTCGGCTTGCCTGCAGAAAACACCGCCATCAAGACGGGAGTTCATCCCAGAGTGTCTACCGATAAGAACATCGCTTACTTCTCCGAACAGCTCAAGCGTGTCGGCTTTGCATTCGACTGGTCACGCGTTATTGACACCACCGAAGAGGATTACTATAAGTGGACCCAGTGGATCTTCCTCAAGATGTTTGAAAACGGACTTGCATTCAGAGACAAGACCCTTGTTAACTATTGCCCAAGCTGTAAGGTAGTTCTTTCAAACGAGGATTCCCAGGGCGGCAAGTGCGACGTTTGCCATTCGGACATCGTCCAGAAGTCGAAGGACGTTTGGTATCTTCGCATTACCGAATACTGCGAAAAGCTTCTTCAGGGCTTGGAAGACGTTGATTATCTTCCCAACATCAAGCTCCAGCAGGAAAACTGGATAGGCAAGTCCACGGGTGCGTTTGTCAACTTCGAACTCAAGGGCGCTGACGAAAAACTTCGCATCTACACCACCCGTCCCGACACTCTCTATGGCGTAACCTTTATGGTCATCGCTCCCGAGCACCCCGTAATCGACGATAATGCGGCATCCCTCAAGAATATGGACGCCGTCATCGAATACAGAAACGAATGTGCCAAGAAGACCGAGTTTGAAAGAACTCAGCTCGTCAAGGAAAAGACGGGCGTCAAGCTTGACGGCATTTGGGCCATCAACCCCATTAACGGCAAGGAGATCCCGATTTACATATCCGACTATGTAATGATGGGCTACGGCACGGGCGCAATCATGGCAGTTCCTGCACACGACCAGCGTGACTATGAATTTGCCAAGAAGTTCGGCATCGACATCATCGAGGTCATCAAGGGCGGCGATATCTCCAAGGAAGCCTATACAGGCGATGGCGAAATGGTCAACTCGGGCGTTCTCAACGGCCTGACCAACAAGAAGGATTCAATTGAAAAGATGCTTTCTTACCTTTCCGAACAGGGAATAGGGGAGAAGGGCGTTCAGTATAAGATGAAGGACTGGGCATTCAACCGCCAGAGATATTGGGGCGAGCCCATCCCGATCGTACACTGTGAGCATTGCGGAATGGTTGCCGTTCCTTATGAGGAATTGCCTCTGCGCTTGCCCAAGGTTGAAAACTTTGAGCCCGGCTCGGACGGCGAAAGCCCTCTTGCCAAGATTGAAGACTTTGTAAACTGCACTTGTCCCAAGTGCGGCAAGCCTGCCAAGCGCGAGACCGACACCATGCCCCAGTGGGCAGGTTCATCCTGGTACTATCTGCGCTATTGCGACCCTCACAACACCGAGGCTCTCGCTTCTATGGAAGCGCTCGAATATTGGATGCCTGTTGATTGGTACAACGGCGGTATGGAGCACGTCACCAGACATATGATCTACTCCCGCTTCTGGCACCACTTCCTCTATGACATCGGCGCTGTCAACACCGCAGAGCCTTATATGAAGAGAACCGCACAGGGCTTAATTCTTGGCCCCGACGGCGAGAAGATGTCAAAATCCAAGGGCAACGTCGTTGACCCGCTGGACGTTATCAAGGTCTACGGCGCCGACGTATTGAGAGTATATACTCTCTTTATGGGCGATTATGAAAAGGCTGCACCCTGGAGCGACAATTCCGTTAAGGGCTGTAAGAGATTCCTTGATAGAGTCTGGGCATTGCAGGACAACGTTCTCGATGGTGACACCTACCGTCCCGAATTCACCTCCAAGATGCACAAGATGATTAAGAAGGTAACTTCTGACATCGACAATATGAAGTTCAACACTGCGATTGCCGCAATGATGACGATTCTCAACGATTTCACCGCCGTAGGCTCGATCAACCGTGCCGAGCTTCGTGATTTCCTTATTATGCTCTATCCCTTCGCTCCTCATATCACCGAGGAAATGTATGAATCCCTCGGCTTCGGCGGATATATCCACGATGCCAAGTGGGTCGCATATGACGAGGCGCTCTGTAAGGACAACGAAATTGAGATCGCAGTTCAGATCAACGGCAAGCTCCGTGACAGAGTGATGGTATCTGCAGAAGCTGAACAGGCTGAGGTCTTGGAGCTGGTTAAATCAAGCGAAAAGATTGCCGCTGAAATCGCAGGCAAGACTATCGTCAAGGAAATTTACGTTAAGGGCAAGCTTGTCAATATCGTAGCAAAATAAATTTCAAATATTTTGACTTTTGCTATTGACTTTGCTTGGGTATATGTGTATAATGTATTTAGTTGCACTATGGCTTAGTGCAAAATTACCTCTGCTCGGTATGCAAAGGGAGGGAACAGTAAATGGCAGAAGTTCGTGTAGGCAAAAACGAATCATTGGATACAGCGCTCAAGCGTTTTAAGAGATCTTGCGCAAGAGACGGCGTTATCGCTGAAGTACGCAAGAGAGAGCACTATGAAAAGCCTTCCGTAAAGCGTAAGAAGAAGTCTGAAGCTGCTCGTAAGCGCAAGTATTGATTCAATAATGCAAAATTATTAAGTGAAAGCGAGCAGTGTATCTGTTCGCTTTTGTTTTTATTTTAAGGATTTATTTATGATTCATAGACCCGACTATGTTTTTAACTCCGTTGCGGATATCTCCCCGGAGTTTCTTGAAAAAGAGGGGATCAAGGCTTTAATTTTGGACCTTGACAACACCCTCACTACCCACAATAACCCCGTGCCCGACCCCGTGCGCCTTGCTTGGTTTGAAAGCATTAAAGCTTCGGGACTGCCGATGATAATTGTTTCAAATAATCATTACGAGCGGGTCAAACCCTTTGCTGATGCTTTGGGGCTGGACTTTGTTCCCGACGGCAGAAAGCCGCTGACATACGGCTATAACGAAGCGGTCAGACGCTTAGGACTTGATAAACCGTCGATAGCCTCCGTAGGAGATCAGATCTTCACCGACGTTATGGGCTCTCGCCTTACGGGCATTAAAAGCATCTTCGTATTCCCCATAGAACCCGAAACGGGCTTTTGGTTCAGAGTTAAAAGAACCCTCGAAAAGCCCCTTCGACCCAAGCGAAAGGAGTGATATTCAGTGCGTGCAATTTTCGGCCCTGCCGGAAGCTCCGAAGCCTTTTCAAAGGCATATAAAAGCTCCCTTGATATGCCAAAATATCTTAACTCGATGAACCTCGATGCATTTGAATATCAGTGCGGACAAGGTGTGCGAGTTTCCGAAGCTTTGGCATCATCTTTAAAAGCCAACGCCGAACAGTTCGGCATAACCCTCTCGCTCCACGCTCCGTATTTCATCTCTCTTTCGGGCATCGAAAAGGAAAAGCGTGATAAGTCTATCGACTATATTCTCCAAAGTGCACATGCCGCAAAGATGATGGGTGCCGACAGAATCGTCATCCACTCAGGCTCCTGCGCAAAGATAACCCGTGAATACGCTTTAGAGCTTGCCTGCGAAACCCTGTCCCGTGCAAGACAGGCTGCAATTTCGGAAGGCTTGGGTGATATCCACTTCTGCCCCGAAACAATGGGCAAGGTCAATCAGCTTGGAAACTTGGATGAAGTAATGGCGCTCTGCGCTTTAGATGACAGCTTCATTCCCTGCATCGACTTTGGTCACCTCAACGCCCGCACCTTCGGCGCTGTCAATTCAAGCGAAGCGTTTTCGCATATTCTTGACACTATCGAGAACAAACTGGGAAGCGACCGCTTGAAGATCTTCCATTCTCACTTCTCGAAGATCGAATTCACCACCCCCGGCGGCGAAAAGCGCCACCTCACCTTTGAGGACAGCGTCTTTGGCCCGGATTTTGAGCCGCTTATGGAACTCATAGCCAAGAAGAATTTAAGCCCGCACTTCATCTGCGAAAGCGCAGGCACTCAGGATATCGACGCCTACGCAATGAAGCAAAGCTACTTAGCATATAGAAAGGATGTTTGATTACTATGTCAAAATTTGAAAAACTCATGCAGGTCTTGCCCGAGGGAATCGACGCTGCGATCATCACCGACGACATCAACCGCCGCTATTTCACAGGTATGAAGTCAAGTGCGGGAACGGTTCTCGTTTTCCGCGATAAGGCGTATCTTATCATCGATTTCAGATACATCGAAAAGGCAACCAAGACCGTTAAGGATGCCGAAGTCGTATTGCAGGGCAGACTTTACGACCAGATCAACGAGCTTTTGGAAAAACACGGCGCAAAGACCCTTGCAATCGAGAGCGCAACAATGACCGTTGCATCCTTGAATCTTTTGAAGGCTCGCATCACCGCCGCTGAAGTGGTTGCATCTGACGAGCTTAGCAACGCAATCACCCAGCTTCGAATCGTCAAGACTCAGGATGAGATCGACAAGATAATCAAGGCGCAGCGAATTGCAGAAGCCGCTTTTGAGGACGTTTTGAACTTCATCCGTCCGGGTGTCACCGAGCGTGAGATCGGACTTCGCCTTGATTACTATATGCTTTCTCACGGTGCTGAAGCACTTTCGTTTGATACCATCGCCCTTACAGGCGCAAACACCTCGCTTCCTCACGGTGTTCCCGGCGAGACCGTTGTTGAAAACGGTACGTTCGTTCTTATGGACTACGGCGCAATGTATGACGGCTACCATTCGGATATGACCAGAACCGTCTGTGTCGGCAAGCCTACCGAGAAGATGGAGCTTGTATATAACACCGTATTGAAGGCACAGCTCGATGCTATCGACGCTATCAAGGCAGGCGTTATCGGCAAGGATATCGACAAGATCGCCCGTGACGTAATTACAAACGCAGGATACGGCGACAAGTTCGGCCACTCCTTGGGTCACGGCGTAGGCGTTGAGATCCACGAAGCTCCCAATGCCGCCCCTTCAAGCGAGCATATCTTCAAGGAAAATATGATCGTAACCGTTGAGCCGGGTATCTATTTGCCTGACGAATTCGGTGTCAGAATCGAAGATTTCGTCGTAATCAAGGAAAATGGCTGCGAAAATATGACTTTAGCAAAGAAATCTCTCATTTCTTTGTAAAAAGGACTTGCATTATTTCTAAATATAGGTTAAAATAGACTGTAACTCATTGCAGGGTAACTGTGTCTTGCGGTGAAACTAATTATGAATGGCGATCTTCGCCTCAAAATTAAGGAGGATACACATATGATCACAGCTGGTGATTTCAGAAACGGTGTAACATTTGAAGAAGACGGTAACGTATTGCAGGTAATCGAATTCCAGCACGTTAAGCCCGGTAAGGGTGCCGCTTTCGTAAGAACCAAGACAAAGAACGTCATTACCGGTTCCGTAATCGAAAAGTCTTACAACCCCACAGCAAAGTTCCCCACAGCTTTCATCGAAAGAAAGGATATGGAATATTCTTACAACGATGGCGATATTTACTACTTCATGGATTCCGAGACCTATGAAATGACCCCCGTAAACGCTTCCGACCTTGGCGACAACTTCAAGTTCGTTAAGGAAAATATGGTTTGCAAGGTTCTTTCCTACAAGGGCAAGGTATTCGGCGTTGAGCCTCCGACGTTCGTCGTTTTGGCTATCACCCAGACCGACCCCGGCTTCGCTGGTAACACCGCTACCAACGCTCTCAAGCCCGCAACTGTTGAAACAGGCGCTGAGATCAAGGTTCCCTTGTTCATTGAAGAGGGCGAGCTCGTTCAGATCGACACCAGAACAGGTGAATATTTGGCAAGAGCTTAATTGACTCTATTTTCAAACACAATATCGCTGCCCATAAAACGGCAGCGTTTTGTCTATAAACAAATGTATTGGAGGGTATATTCATGACTTTAACAGAAAAGGCTGCATACGTTAAGGGACTTATGGACGGTCTTGACATTGACACCACCACCAACGAAGGCAAGGTTTTGATTGCTCTTTATGATCTGGTTGCCGAAATGGCTGAAACCGTTGATACCATCGACGCAGATATTGACGATATCGTTGAATTCTGCAACGTTCTGGACGAGGATCTTCAGGTCGTTGAGGAATACCTTATGGACGAAGAAGAACTCGAAGAAGATTGCGACTGCGATTGCCACTGCCATTGCGATGATGATTGCGATTGTGACTGCTGCGACGACGATTTCGATTGTGATTGCTGCTGCGACGATGATGACACCTACGAGTGCATCTGCCCCACCTGCGGCGACACCATCGAGCTTACTCTTCCCATGATCGAAGAAGGCTCCATCGAATGTCCCGGTTGCGGCGAGCTTTTGGAATTCGACATCGAAGAAGAATGCGATTGCGAAGACTGCGCTGACGACGAAGAATAATTCTTTATAAAACAAAATATCAAATTGTTGTTTCGAGGCGAGGTGTAATTCCTCACCGGCGGTTAAAGTCCGCAAACAAGGCTATATACGCCTTGCCGACAGGGTGAAATTCCCTGACCGACGGTTAAAGTCCGGATGAAAGAAACGGGCAAAACGCCGCAATGCGTCCTCTTAACACATATTAAGGGGACGCTTTTTCATATCAATTGAAACAGCAAGCAAACAATTTGAAATGAGTGATGATATGAAAAAGACCAAAACCTCATACCTGACCTTGGCGGCTCTCTTTTCCGCCCTGGCATATTTAACCGTATTCGTTTTCCGAATTCCGTTCATTCCCGCAGTCAGCTGGCTCAAATTCGAAGCGAAGGATTGCGTTATCGCCCTTGAATCGCTTATTTTAGGGCCTTCCTTCGGCGTAATGACCTCGCTTATCGTTTCGCTTCTTGAAATGGTCACAATAAGCGATACGGGCCCCATAGGCGCGCTTATGAACTTCCTCTCGACCTGTTCCTTTATTCTTCCCGTTGGCTTGATGTATAAATACAAAAAGAGCGCAAAGACAGCCGTGATCGGACTTTGCTTCAGCGTTGTTCTGACCACTTCCGTAATGCTGATGTGGAACTATTTCATAACGCCGCTGTATTTAAACACACCCAGAGAAGTGATCGCAAAGCTGATACTGCCCGGCTTCCTGCCGTTCAATCTGATAAAGTATACCGTCAACGCCTGCCTGACCTACGTGCTGTATAAGCCTTTGATCACGGTACTGCGAAAGAGCCGTATGCTTCCCGAAAGCGAACGTCCTCGGAATAATTCCAAAGGCGCAGTTGCAATTTATATCGTATGTGCTATAATTATCTTAGCGGCGGTCATCGGCGCAATAATTATCAGCAATACTTAGGAGGTCAATTATGCTTGATTACAGATACGACACACAGCTTTTGATCGAAGGCGAAAACCTCGACGAAGACGAGATCTACGATTACATCACCGACAACTTTGAAGGCGACTGCCTTTTGGCAGTAGGGGATGAGGATCTCATCAAGATACATTTTCACACCAACGAGCCCTGGAAGATATTGGAATATTGCTCAACCTTGGGCGAGATATACGACATAGTCGTTGAGGATATGGACAGACAGCAAAGAGGCTTAAAAGGATAACTTTTTTGTCAAATCCTGTTGACAATATAAAACTCATATTGTATAATAACTTGTAACCTTATCAAGAGTGGTGGAGGAATCAGGTCCTGTGAAGCCCGGCAACCTGTTATCAAGGTGCTAAATCCTGCGGTATAACCGAAAGATGAGGGGCATATGCAAGTAGTTTTTGTGCCCGAGATTATCGGGCACTTTTTTATTTATCATTTTGAAAGGAAGTTATAAATTATGAGAACCTTGTTCACATCCGAATCCGTAACCGAAGGTCATCCCGATAAGATCTGTGACCGCATTTCAGACGCTGTTCTCGATGAATGTTTAAGACAGGATCCCTACTCCCGTGTTGCCTGCGAGACCTCCTGCACCACAGGAATGGTTTTGTGCATCGGTGAGATCACGACTAAAGCTTCTTTAGATATCGACTCGATCGTGCGTAAAGTCGTTGCCGATATCGGCTATGACCGTGCAAAGTACGGCTTTGACGCCGATACCTGCTCAGTTATGACCGCTATCCACAAGCAGTCGCCCGATATCGCAATGGGCGTTGACAACGCTCTTGAGACCCGTGGCGGCGATGAATTTGACATCGGCGCAGGCGACCAGGGTATGATGTTCGGCTATGCCTGCAACGAGACCCCCGAGCTTATGCCTATGCCCATTTCTTATGCTCATAAGCTAACCAAAAAGCTTACGGAAGTAAGAAAGAACGGCACTCTTGATTATCTTCGCCCCGACGGCAAGAGCCAGGTTACGGTTGAATATGACGGTGGCGTGCCCGTAAGGATCGACGCTGTCGTAATTTCAAGCCAGCATTCTCCCGACGTCGATCACGACACCATCGAGCGTGATATAATTGAAAAGGTCATCAAACCCGTGATCCCCGCAGAGCTTATTGATGAAAACACCAAGTTTTTCATCAACCCCACAGGCCGTTTCGTAATCGGCGGCCCTCAGGGCGACTGCGGTCTTACCGGCAGAAAGATAATCGTTGACACCTACGGCGGATACTCCCGCCACGGCGGCGGAGCATTCAGTGGTAAGGATCCCACGAAGGTAGACAGATCCGCCGCATACGCCGCAAGATACGTAGCAAAGAACATCGTTGCCGCAGGACTTGCCACAAAGTGCGAGGTACAGGTTGCATACGCTATCGGCGTTGCACACCCCGTTTCCGTCTTGGTTGAAACGTTCGGTACTGCTACCGTTGATGAAGCGAAGATAAGCGAAGCCGTTTCAAAGGTGTTCGACCTTCGTCCCGCTGCAATTATCGCTACTCTCGATTTAAGAAAGCCTATCTATGGAGATCTCGCCGCATACGGACATATGGGCAGGGAGGACCTTGGTGTTTCCTGGGAAAAGACCGATAAGGTCGATGAGCTTTTGGCTGCAGTAAATGGATAAGCTAAAGCCTTCGGAAATCGTTTATCTCGTTGTCGGAGTGATTCTTGTTGCCGCCTGCTTTGGGTTGATATGTTCAACAAGGATCCTCGGACAGAGCGAGCCTGTTTCCGTTTCGACGTATAACTTCTCGTCGGATGCTTACGACGTTGAGGTCATAAACTCAGCGAGCTATGAAGATTTTCTCGAAGTCAAAGGAATCGGCGAAGCAAAAGCGACGGCGATCGTCAACTACCGTGAGGCACTCGGAGGCTTTGAAAGCGTATATCAGCTCGGCGATCTGAGCGCCGTGAGCGATAGCCTGCTGGAAGCGATCATTGAGCATTTTTACGGCGACAATCCCGCAGATGCAGGGGAGAACCCATCGGATGTCGAGCCGGTAACAGATATCTCCGAGAATATAGACGCTGTTTCTTCGCAGGATACACCTGCGGTGACAACCGCTCCCGTCGATGATGAAACCGAGCACAGCGAAACTGATGCAACGTCGTCTACGAAGAAATCAGAAGCCACTTGCGAAAGAGCGCCCGTTGATATCAACGGTGCAGATGCACAAACGATCGCAAGCGCACTCTTGATAGATATTTCCGTTGCCGAGGAGATAGTGCGTATCCGTGACGTCATCGGCGGCTATAGTAATATTCGTGAACTTTTCCTTTGCGATAACGTTACGCAGGAGATTTACGAAAAAATTTCAGATTTTGTGATAATTTCTTGAAAAAACACTTGACAAATCCATTCAATGCGAGTATAATATCTACTTGTGGCGCGGATGAAGCCGTGCTGAAATGGATGCTGATATAGCTCAGTCGGTAGAGCGCATCCTTGGTAAGGATGAGGTCTCCGGTTCAAATCCGGATATCAGCTCCATAAATAAAAAAGGTGAAGACTTACGTCTTCACCTTTTTATTTATCGTACTAACTTACCGATGCAGAACCCGAGAATGCGTCAGCATTCTCATATTTTGCGCTTCGCTATCTTTCACATTAAACAAAACTCTGGCGCAAAATTGTTCAACAATCCGGATATCAGCTCTCTTTACCGATGCAGAACCCGAGAATGCGTTAGCATTCTCATATTTTGCGCTTCGCCATCTTTCGCATTAAGCAAAACTCTGGCGCAAAATTGTGGGGCATCCGGATATCAGCTCGCACTTACCGATGCAGAACAGAGAAGACGAAGTCTTCTCTTGCTTTTCGCTTTGCTATCCTTGATTTTCGTAAACTTTGGCGAAAAGCTGTTCAACATCCGGATATCAGCTCTCATTACCGATGCAGAACCCGAGAATGCGTCAGCATTCTCATATTTTGCGCTTTGCAAACTTTCGGTCATATCAGATGTTGGCGCAAAATTGTTCAACAATCCGGATATCAGCTCTCATCACCGATGCAGAACTTGATTGCACCGCACCCCCACCGCGCCACCTGCCGTGCCCAGCCGCCCTTCGGCGGCGCAGCCCGTCAGACGGCGCTATATAGCTAAAATATTAAACGAAT
>CAYWXA010000002.1:66638-69154 GCA_964462175.1 uncultured Oscillospiraceae bacterium | reverse complement strand
TCGCAATTCAGCTTCTCGCAACTCAGTACACCGAAGAATCCGACAGCTTCGACAATACTTACGATGCAAATGCTGAGTATGACAAGATTGAAGTCCTTGCAACCAAGGCTGGTGAAGCTCCTGTTGCTTTGAGCTTCGAAGATTTCTGTGCAAATGTCGCTGCAGGAAATGATTATTCAGGTTGGACTATAACACTCGCAAGCGACATCGATTTTGGCGGTGCAGAGTGGACACCTATCGGAAAGGCAGTAGGAACGGATCTCACTGTTGATGGAAGCGCACCCTTCTCGGGCGTGTTTGATGGTAACGGACATACACTTTCGAACTTTAAGGTTACCGAAGGTGTAATTGTAGATGGCGATCCTTGGCTTTCTTTGTTCACTGGTATCTATGCTAAGGATGGAAATACCGCTGGTGTTAAGAATCTCAACCTTAGCAATGTAACTTACGATAATCCTAACGGAACTATCGGCGCAATTGTAAACGTTGCTGACAGTGACGGCGCTTCTGCACTTGAATTCTCCAACATTAATGTAAACGGTACAATCAGTGGCTTTGGTTACTATGGACAGGCAGGTATCGCTACATTGATGTTTGGTAACGAAGTTACCGTAAGTGACGTTGAGTTGGACATTGATTTCATCATCCCCGCAGATTTCACGGTTGCAGGCTACAAGTTCATCAGCCCGTGTATCGGCCAAATATCTCTTAACGAAAACGGTCATATTACCTTGGATGATATCAACTGGGAAAATTGCGAATTCTATTATCCCTCTACCTTCACACTTGAAGATCGCAGTACGGTAGTTGCCGGCTATAACTCCATCTGGGTATACAATACTCTTGCAGGAACACGTGTACTTGGATGTGGCGGATACTCAGCTCAGTTCTACGACAGAGGCGTTACTTATACTATTGACGGCGTAGATTACACTCACGCCGAATTAAAGAAGGAACAGAAGGATGTCCCTGGATATATGTATGATTACATTATCAGACCCAGTGAATTTACTGCTTATGACGTGCAATAAATTCTGCTGAAAAGTCATTCCCCTCATTTTGAGTTTTTTCCTAATAAGAATTTCCCTCGCTCTCGGGCGGGGGATTTTATTTTCACTCGTTGACAACTCCGCCCTTTTGCCGTATACTTTAAACATCAAACATTTGGAGGGAAGATAATGTATAAGGTTTCTGCGGTCATCGCCTGCGGCGGCAGTTCGACCCGAATGGGCACCAACAAACTTTTGTCGGACCTTAACGGCAAAAGCTGTATTTTGCGTACCTGCGAGGCGTTTGACAAAATTCCCGATATCGGCGAAATAATCATCACAGCGCCCCGTGCGCTCCACTCTACCTACCGCACCGAGCTTTCTTCGATCTCCAAGTCCGTCCGCTTTGTCACAGGCGGAAAATCAAGACAAGACTCCGTCACCGCAGGCGTTTTCTGCGCCAGCGGCGAATACGTCATGATTCACGACGGCGCACGCCCGCTTGTCTCCGAACAGGAGATTCTTGATTGCCTTTGCGATGCTTACGAGTTCGGCTCATCGGTTTTATGCACCCCTTCAAAAGACACCGTCCGCATCACAGTAGGCGAGGGGACAACGACTCCCGACCGCTCGGGAGTATATATCGTCCGCACGCCCCAGACCTTCAAAAAGAGCGACTATCTCTTGGCGCTTGAGGAAGCTGAGGGCGACTACACCGACGACGCCCAGCTTCTTGAAACCATCGGCATCAAGCCGCATATCACCCTGGGAAGCTATAATAACATCAAGCTTACCACTCCAGAGGATATTGCCGTTGCAAAGTCAATTTTATCTCAAATGGAGGTGCCTGCATTGAGAATCGGACACGGATATGACGTTCACAAGCTCGTTGAGGGCAGAAAGCTTATCCTCGGCGGTGTTGAGATCGAATATGAAAAGGGGCTTCTTGGCCATTCTGATGCTGACGTTCTGACCCACGCCATTATGGATTCGATGCTCGGCGCACTTGCTTTAGGCGATATCGGAAAGCATTTTCCCGACAATGACGAAAAATATAAAGATGCCGACAGTATCCTGCTTTTGAAGGAAGTCGCAAGAATAGTCAAGGATAACGGCTACACCGTTGCAAATATAGATGCAACAGTTTTAGCGCAAGCCCCCAAGCTTTCGCCCCATATCGGCAAAATGCGTGAAACATTGGCATCTGCGCTCACCATCCCCGCCGACAGAGTTTCGGTCAAGGCAACGACCGAGGAGGGTCTCGGCTTCACAGGTGAGCGCCTCGGCATCGCCGCCCACGCCGTTTGCCTCTTAACAAGATAGTTTATTGCCGCTCCATTGTGCTGCGGCATCCTGCGCGCCCTGCGGGCGCGCACCCCGCGCTCCGCGCAGGGAACCCGCATCGGGCTTGAGCCCGATGCGGGTTGGATGCCGCCTCGTCGCTTTGGGAGCGGCGATTTTTTTATACTCATCGCCCCCGCTCCGCTCGCCACCATCGGCGCTGCCGCGCTATTCGATGACGGCTCG
>CAYWXA010000002.1:49094-66538 GCA_964462175.1 uncultured Oscillospiraceae bacterium | reverse complement strand
CGCCCCCGCTCCGCTCGCCACCATCGGCGCTGCCGCGCTATTCGATGACGGCTCGCTCCGCCCACTTGTGTCAACCCCCTCTCTTTTCCCGTAATATGTAAAAATACTATTTTGAGGTGATCTACTTTGACATACACACTTCTTGCCGTTTCATCTATAACTTACGCTATGAAAGGCAAACGGCTCCTCAACGGCATGGGCTACTACTGCGAAATTGAAAAGACCCCAAAGGGTCTCTCAAGCGGCTGCGGACATTCTCTGCGTGTGCGTGATGACCCTGAGGTCATCAGCTCGCTCTTGCGCCGCAACGGCATTGAGACCCGTGACCGTATGACTGTCAATAGGTAGGGGTACTTATGAAGCCGAAAGTATATTTTGACAATGCCGCCACCACCTTCCCAAAGCCGCAGGCTGTCAGGAATTACGTTTGCCGTGCCATAAACGAGCTTGGCGGAAACCCCGGCAGGGGAGGGCATAGCTTCTCACGGGCGTCCTCCGAGGTAATATATAACTGCCGTGAGGAGGCGGCTTCGCTTTTTTCTGCTTCAAGCGAAAACGTCGTTTTCACAGCAAACTGCACTCACGCTCTCAACGCCGCTATTAAAGGCGTCTGTCGGGAACGTGATCATATCGTTATCTCATCAATGGAACACAATTCCGTCGCCAGACCTTGCTATTGCCTTGCAAAGAAGGGGGCACACGTTGAAGTTGCGCTTGTAGGAAAGACCGACGAACAAACGCTTGAAAACTTTGAAAGACTGATAGACGATAACACCGGATGCGTCGTCTGCACAGCCGCTTCAAACGTCACCGGCAGAATTATGCCTATCCGTGAGATCGCCCGCCTTTGCCGCCGACACGGAGCCTGCTTCATCGTTGATGCGGCGCAGGCTGCAGGAAGCGTTCCTCTCTCATTGGAAGACGGTATGAATTTCATCTGCTGTGCAGGACACAAAGGCCTCTACGGCCCGACAGGCACGGGCTTACTCGTATCCGACGGCAAATACCTTCCCGAAACCGTGATGGAGGGCGGCACGGGCGCAACCTCCGCAGAGCTTGAGCAGACCCCCGAGATGCCCGAACGTCTTGAAAGCGGAACGCTCAATACGATCGGTGTCTGCGGACTTTTGGCAGGGATCCGCTTCATCAAGCGTGTCGGTATCAGCCGTATATACGATCACGAAAAAATGCTTTGCGACATCCTTCTCGACGGATTAAAAACGATCAGCGGTGTGACCGTATACAGAAACGGCGAAAGCTTCGTGCCGATCGTTTCGTTCAATCTGTCTGAATTTGATCCAACTTCGCTTGCTACGGCGCTTGACGGCGAGGGTTTTGCATTAAGAGGCGGCTTACAATGTGCGGTTTTGGCTCACAACACCCTCGGCACCCTGCCTGCGGGAACGGTTCGCTTTTCGCCCTCTTGCCACAACACTCAAAAAGAGGTCGTTTCATTGGTAAATACTTTGAAAAAAATCTCAAAACAGGGCATTTAACTATTGAATTTTCCTGTGTAAACTGCTAAAATATAAATAAGAATGTAAAAGCGTTTTTTGAACGCGCAGGAAGGAGAATGGCTTTGGATTATATTTCCAACTTTATGTCAAGACTTGTCAGTATTATAAGCACTGTCGGTATTGTTGATATAATTGATATGCTTATTCTCGCTTTTATTTTATATAAAGGCATCAAGATCGTCCGTGAGACCAAAGCGCAGCAGCTTATTACCGGCGTGGTCATAATCGTCGGAATATACCTTATATCCTCTGCTCTTGAGCTGAAGGTGATGAGCTTCCTTTTGGAAAACTTCCTTCAGATCGGAATTTTAGCTATCGTTATCGTATTCCAGCCCGAGCTGAGAAGAATACTTGAACGTGTGGGCAGGGCAAACGTCAAATCCTTCAAATTGATCAACGATACCCATTCTGACAATATTTATCAGCACTGGTCGGATGCTATTGACGCCATCGGCGAGGCTGTAAGTCAGCTAAGTGATACCACCACGGGTGCGCTTATAGTTATCGAGCGTGAGATCCGCCTCGGTGATCAGATCGACACGGGTACCGTGCTTGACTGTATCCCCAGTGTTTCCGCTTTGGGAACCATCTTCTTCCCCAAGACCCCTCTGCACGACGGTGCGGTCATTATAAGAGATGCAAGAATAATTGCGGCGGGCTGCTTCTTGCCCACCCCCCAGAAGGAAGAAACTATCAACAAGCTTTTGGGATCCCGCCACCGTGCCGCTATCGGTATGTCCGAAAATTCCGATGCTATCGTCATAGTTGTTTCGGAGGAAACGGGAACCGTTTCCGTTGCGGAGAACGGCGAGCTCACCAGAGGTTATACCAAGGAGCGCTTGGTCGCATTACTTCGCTCTAAGCTTATTCCCGACAGGGGACAGGTCGAGGGCAAGCTCTTTGAGATTATCAAATCGGGAAAGGAGCGTTTTAATGGCAGAAAAAACAAAAAAGACTGAGCGTAAGCCGTTGAATAAAAATAATATTTTTCTAATGATCGTTTCGGGCGTTGTATCAGTAGTCATTTGGTTTTCTTTAACGCTCACCGCCTTCCCCGAAACCACCGTAATAATCAAGGAAGTTCCCATCGACTATTCTCTTGACGGTTCATATGCCGACGTCGTCGGTCTTAGCATAATCGGTGACGTTACGCCGACTGTAAACGTCAAAATATCGGGACTTCGTTACGTCATCGGTGACTATGACGTTGACGACATCGTTGTCAGTCCGATCTTCGATTCCGTGCGTGCTTCCGGTCAATATGAGCTTGCGTTGGACGTTCGCAGTGCGGACGGCGACCAGATCACCGTTGATCTGGTTGAACCGAGCAGTGTTCACGCTGAATTTGACTACTTCATAACCAAGACCTTCTCCGTTGAACAGGGAACCCTTGTTGCCGACCTTTCGAACGTTTCCGCGGGCAGCGGTTATATCCTCGACTCGGACGACATCACGATCAGTCCTTCCGAGGTGACGGTTTCCGGCCCTAAGGATTACGTCGATCAGGTAACGTCCTGCGTCGTTTCATTTGAAGAATCAATGATACTTCGTGAATCTTCGAATATTACCGCATCGAACATCAAGCTTTATTCCGGCAACGCCGTATACGAGCATCCCCGCATCGTCGTGGAAACTGACTCGGTCAATATTCTCGTTCCCGTTTATATGAAGAAAACGCTGAAACTCGGCGTCGAAGTTCAGACTTACTTCGACCAGTTCGATATTTCCAGTCTGAGTTATGAGATAAATCCCGGCAGTATCGTTGTAAGATCTCAGAATGCCGCTCTTCAGAATCTGAGTGAGCTTTCTTTGGGATATATCGATCTTCGTCAGGTAACTATCGGAAGTACGTTCAGCTTCGTGATCAGTGAGTCGTCCTATTACACTAATATCTCGGGAAATGACAGCGCAACTGTCAGCTTCCCGCTTGAGGGATATGCGACCAAGGACGTCACCATTAACAACTCCCAGATATACGTTGTTAACGTTCCCGACGGCTATAACGTAACCGTTGAAACGGAAAAGATCAGAAATATTACGATCGTCGGCCCTGCAGATATCATCGACCAGATCGTCTCCAGCGACGTTATCGGTCAGATCGACCTGTTGGATTACAACATCACTACGGGCGATCAGTTTATGACCGTAACGGTATATCTGCCCAACTATAATAACGTTTGGGCAAACGGCATCCACAAGGTCTACTGTCACATTGAGGAGATCGTTGTAGAGCCTGCGTCTGAAGATGCTGAAAACGAAACGGTTCCCGCAGTAAATCTTCCCGACGAAGAATAAACAGCAAACGGCAGGGTGTAACTCATCCTGCCGATTCTTATGAAAGAGCGGGGTATAACAATGCCAATAATTTTGAGAAATCTGAAAACGCCGATAAATGCCTCCCGTGAAGACGTAATTTCGGCGGCAATAAAAAAACTTCGCCTGCGTGATGACGAAGTCATAAATTCCGGTATATATAGATCCTCTCTTGATGCCCGTAAGCGTGACGATATCCATTTTGTCAGCTCGGTCACGCTGTCGCTTAAATCGGCAGAGCTTGAACAAAGACTGTCAAAGCTTGAAAACGTCAGCTATTTTGAAGAAACGGAGTTGACCCCCGAGATCTCGAAGGTCAAGCGCAACGGCAGAGTCGTAATAGCGGGTTTTGGCCCTGCGGGAATGTTCTGCGGTCTTTTGCTTGCGGAAATGGGCTATAAGCCTATCATTCTTGAACGAGGTGCGGACGTTGACAGCCGAATCAAAGCGGTCGAGGGATTCTGGTCGGTCGGTGAGCTTGATGAAAACACCAACGTTCAGTTTGGCGAGGGCGGCGCAGGAACTTTTTCCGACGGAAAACTCACGACTCGCATAAACGATCCTTTGTGCAGATACGTTCTTAAAAGATTCGTCGAAATGGGCGCACCCGAAGACGTGCTTGTCAACGCAAAACCTCACATCGGAACAGACAAGCTGCGCCACGTTGTCAGATCAATAAGAGAGCGAATTATTGAACTGGGCGGCGAAGTTCGTTTCCTCTCTCAGCTTGATGATATTAGACTTGAACAGGGAACCGTGCGCTCCTGTATCACCCGTCAGGGCGAAATTGAAGCTTCTGCGCTCGTCCTTGCAATAGGTCACTCGGCAAGAGATACCTTCCGAATGCTTCTGAACCGAGGCGTATATATGGAGCCTAAGGCATTTTCCGTCGGCGCCCGAATTGAGCACACGCAACAGCAGGTGGATGAAAGCCTATACGGAAAATATGCAGGCAACCCGCTTTTGCCCAAGGGCGAATATCAGCTTTCACACCGCAAAGGCGATAGGGGAGTATATACGTTTTGTATGTGTCCCGGCGGAACGGTAGTCGCCGCCGCCAGCGAAAAGAACACGGTCGTCACCAACGGAATGAGCGAGTTTGCCCGTGACGGCAAAAATGCAAATGCAGCATTGGTAGTTTCCGTTTCAAAGAGGGATTTCGGCTCGGGAATTCTTGACGGCGTTGATTTCGCAAGGAGTCTTGAGCGCCGTGCATACGATATGACGGGCTCATACCGAGCGCCGGCTTCTTCTGTCGGAGCGTTCCTTGAAGGAACGTCAGATTCCGGCAGCATCATTCCGAGTTACCGACCGGGAGTAGTGAACGTCGACCTTGATAAGCTGTTCCCGCCGTTTGTCAGCGAAATGATGCGTGAAGGTTTAAGAAAATTCTCGCATCAGATGGCTTGTTTCGGTGATAAAAGCGCAATTTTAACTGCGCCAGAAACAAGAACGTCATCGCCTATAAGAATCACCAGAAACGAGGAGCGCCTGTCGCTCACGCTTTCAAATCTGTATCCCTGCGGTGAAGGCGCAGGTTATGCAGGCGGCATCGTTTCCGCAGCCGTAGACGGAGTTAAAACAGCTCTTGCAATAATGAAAGCCTTCGCTCCGAATTGAGTTTGATCAGACGGCTCGGGATACCTGCTTGCACAGCCGCCCCGCAAAGGCGGCTCGCTTCGCAGACATCCCTCGCCGTTAGTAAGAATATTCATCGCCCGCACACGGCGGCATCCAACCCCTTTTGCCTGACGGCAAAAGGGGTTCTTCGCGCCCCGACGGGGCGCGAAGTGCGGCGGCTTCGCCGCCGCAGGCTGCCGCCTCAATTCCGCCCTTACTTCTGAACACTCATTCGCTCCGAAAGCTTCGGCGTTCCCCCGTGATCATTCTCATGAGCCCCGAAACAACGGGTACTGCCAAAGCAAACCCGACTGCTATCGCCATCAGCATTGCAGGTATTGGCGCAGTCTGCATAACCATAGCCAGCGGCTCAACGTAGATGCAGGCTGCTGTTGCGGCGGCAGATATCAACACCGACAGCACCACCGATGCGTTTCCGAACGGGTTCATTAAGAATACCGATCTGTGCTCGCTCCGACACTCAAAAACGTGTATGAGCTGAGAAGCAATCAGCGTTATTAAAGCGCAGGTCCTTGCCGAATCAAGGTCATATCCAAGAGTAAGCACATACATAAAACAGCCTAAGGTGCAGGCTCCGATCAGAAGTCCCCGTATGAGTATTTTTGTCATAAGTCCGCCTGCAAAAAAGCCTCTTCGGAAGTCCTTTGGGCTCATCTTCATGATCTCGCTCTCCGATCTTTCCAATCCGAGCGCCATCGCCGGCAATCCGTCGGTTACAAGATTCACGAGCAATATCTGCGTCGGCACCAATACTACCGGCAAGCCCAGCACGATCGACAAAAACATGACCGTGACCTCTCCGATGTTGCAGGATATCAGATATCTGACGAACTTTCTTATGTTTGAATAAACGGTTCTTCCTTCCTTGACCGCCGTGGTCAGCGTTGCAAAGTTGTCGTCTGTAAGAATAATGTCCGACGCCTGCTTGCATACCTCCGTGCCCGATCTTCCCATGGCAACGCCTATGTCCGCCTCTTTGATTGCAGGGGCATCGTTAACGCCGTCACCCGTCATCGCAACAACGTGTCCTCGGCTTTTGAATGCTTTAACGATCCTCAGCTTATCCTTCGGCGTGACTCTTGAAAATACGCTGATGCGTTCGATTTCCCTTGACAGCTCTTCGTCGGTCATTCGATCAAGCTCCGCCTTCGATAAGCTTTTCGTGCCCATACCGAGTATACCCACCTGTTTTGCAACGGCTTCCGCCGTCCCCTGTGAGTCACCCGTGATCATTACGACCTTGATCCCTGCGTGGCGGCAGACTCTTACTGCTTCCTTTGCTTCTTTTTTCGGGGGATCCGTCAAACCTGCCAATCCCAAGAAAACCTTCTTGCCGGAAACGTCTGTAAAGCTAAAAGCCATTACACGCATAGCTTTTCTCGCATACTCCTCCGCTTTGCTGAAATATGCCTCTTTATCTCCTTTTGCTATCGGTCTTGTTTTTTCACTGTCCGTTATGTATGAACACTCGTCAAAAACTCTGTCAAGTGCGCCCTTAGTATATGTCAAAACTCCTGCAGGCGAGCGCACGGTAACGCTCATACGCTTTGATTCGCTGTCAAACGGCACCTCGTCGATGCGTTTATATCCCGCTCTTTGTCCGAATTCTCCCGCTTTCGCTGCGGCGATCAAAAGCGCTGCTTCGGTCGGGTTTCCGATAACCTCATACTCATCTCCGAAGTTTTTAATGCTCGCATTCGAGCAAAGCGTAAAGCATTTCAAAAGCTCTGCGATATGAGATCTGTCTGCTTTCTGTCCGTCGCAGAGCATCTGTCCCTCTGTGGAATATCCAACTCCTGTAAAGCTATATTCCTTGCCGCCCGAATATACGCTCGTGACGGTCATTTTGTTTTCAGTTACCGTTCCCGTCTTATCGGTACAGATGACGTCGGTGCATCCGAGCGTCTCAACCGAGTGCAATTTATGCACCAGCGTATGTTCCTTGACCATTCTTCTCACCGCAAGCGCCAGCGCAATAGTTACGGTCGCAGGCAACCCTTCGGGAATTGCCGCAATGGCGATGGTGATTCCCACCATCAGCATATCAAAAACGTTCTCGCCTCTGATTATTCCCGCAAGCGCAACCACGGCGCACACGCCGATGCAGATGATGCAAAGCACCTTTCCGAGCGCACCTAAGCGCTTTTGCAGGGGAGTTTTTTCCTCTCTGACCTCTTTTATCAGACTTGAGACCTTGCCCATTTCGGTGTTTTTGCCCGTTCCCGTAACTTTGAAAACGCCGTTTCCCCGAATGACCGTTGCGCCCATATATACAAGGCTTCCGGTTTTCTTTGCAACGCCTTCCGATTCTCCCGTCAGAAGCGACTCGTCACATTCAAGTCCCGCACATTTAATTATCTCGCCGTCTGCCGCAACTCTGTCGCCGACGGATATCTTCACCGCATCATCCAAAACGACTTCCGAAGCCGGAATCTTCGTTTCTCTCCCGTCACGGTATACCGTTGCCGTTGGCGCCGTCATATCTTCCAGCGCTTTAAGCGTTTTTTCGGTCTTATATTCCTGCGCAAATCCCAAAATCGCATCCAGCAATACGATCGCAATGATCGTTACCGCCTCGTATATCTCACCCATTATGACCGATATCACCGTTGCGCTCAGCAATATCATCACCATAATATCCTTGAACTGTGAGCAGAAAATCTTTAAAACGCTCTGCTTTTTTGCCGATTCAAGGCGGTTTTCGCCCTGTTCTTTAAGTCGCTCCTGCGCTTGCTTTTGGGTAAGCCCCATATATTCAGACATATTAAAACTCCCTTCCGTTACCCGTCCTAAGACAAGATATGAAAGGGAGCTTTGTTTTATGATTTATGCTCTTACGAAGTCGACAAACTGTGTGCCTTTAAATGAAAGCTTGCCGCTGTCGCCCTCAACCATCATTCCGAACTGATATCCGTCAACTTGAAGTTCTTGGCGGTCACCGCTTTCAAATTCAAAGGTGACAAAGTAGTTTGTGTGAGCGTGGTCGCCCCGAACGTGTGTACGTTTCGTCACGACCTTCGCTTCAACTGTCAGAAGAGGGGAGCTATCGTTGTGCTTTTTCGTCTTAACGCTTTTTGCAATGGTTGAAACAAACATCGCGATGAACATTCCAAAGACCAGCACAAACATCAGCATGAATATGATTGAAAACATTTTAAATCACCTGTGACTTTCAAGAAGGACTCTGATCTTTTCGGAAGGATCAATAATATCGCTTACCGACATATCGTGGTTAAGAGCCGCAACGAAGTATGACGCATACTTTGAACAGTCGACCGAGTGGAACCATTCACGGGTCTTGAGCTCGGGGGTCTGATAGGTCAGATTTGTTCCGAATACGCCGTTAATAATGCCGTCCTGATAAGCCTTGTCAAATACGTCAAGACCGTTTGTGAATATCGAATAAGTAGCGTAAGCGAAGATTCGGTTTGCCTTTCTTGCTTTAAGCTCATATGCAATATCAAGCATTGATTCGCCGGAGGAGATGATGTCATCCGCAATGAAGATATCCTTGCCTGCAACGTCGGCACCGAGATATTCATGGGCAACGATGGGGTTTCTGCCGTTAACGATGGTGGAATAATCACGGCGCTTATAGAACATACCCATATCGATTCCCAAAACGGAAGCATAGTACATATTTCTGTTGAGTGCGCCTTCATCGGGAGAAACGATCATCATATTGCCGTTTGAAGCGTGAAGATCTGGTACCGATTTGAACAGAGTTTTAAGTACCTGATAAGAGGGGATAATGCTGTCAAATCCCATAAGGGGAACAGCATTCTGAACTCTGGGGTCGTGCGCATCAAACGTCAAAATGTTCTCAACGCCCATAGAGTGAAGCTCCTGAAGCATCCAAGCGCAGTCAAGCGACTCGCGGTAGCTTCTTTTGTGCTGTCTGCCGCCATAGAGCAAAGGCATAATAACGTTGATTCTGTGAGCCTTGCCGCCTGCTGCCTGAATAATTCTCTTCAGATCCTGATAGTGATCGTCGGGGGACATACAGTTGTCATGTCCGAAGAGCTTATACTTGCAGCTGTAATTACCCGTATCGCAAACGATAAACAGGTCATAACCTCTGACGGTTTTCTGAATGAGTGCCTTGGCATCACCCGATTGGAATCTCGGGCAGCTGTGGGGAATAATGAAAGTATCAACGTCCTGACCTGATTGCTTGGCCCACTTTACCAAATAGTCGTTGATCTTCTGGCCCAGCTCCTTAGCACCATCCATAGCGATGATACCCAAAGGTGCTACACTGGCGAATGGATTAAACACCTGTGCAGTCTTTTTGAGTCTTGTCATCAAAATTCACGTCCTTCTTGATTTTTATTTAAATTTTAAAAAATTTACATTGAATCCGAGCGGCGCTTTCTTGCACGCAATACGTTAACGAGTATGGTTGCAAGAATAAGTCCGATGAGGAATAACGGAACGAACCACGAGTTGGAATTATCAATTTTAAGCTGATTCCAAAGGCTCTGCATCAAAGCGTTCGCCTCATTTGAAAGACAAATGAACACTTCGGTGTTTTCCGTCAGATATTCCTGCGAGGGATAGCAAAGAGGGTTGTTCTTTGTTTCCTCGTCTAAAAGATCATAAGCTGCCTGATTAGGCGTTGAATATCCTGTATATTCGCAGTTGGCAAGGGCAATTTCAGGCTCGCAGAGGAAATTGATATACATTTCCGCCGCTTCCTTGTTTTCTGCCGTTACGGGTATGCACAAAGCATCCACAAACTGGTTGGTTCCCTCGACGGGCAGACAATAGGTCAAATCGGGGTTATCCGCGATCATCGTCACCGCATCGCCTGCATAATAAGGCGCAACGGCTGCAGAACCGCCCTGCATCTTATCGAAGATCTCATCCATAACGTATCCCTGAACGATGCTCTTCTGTTCAATTAGCAAATTAAGAGCAGCTTCAAGCTCCTGAGGGCTTTCGGTGTTCTGGGAATATCCCAAATATGTCAGCGCAATGCCGAAGGCATCTCTGGGGTTGTTGAACATCAGTATGTTGTTTTCATACTTAGGGTCAAACAGCGCAGACCAGGAGGTAATCTCCTCATCGACCATCGTGGTGTTATAGATTATGCACACCATTCCCCAAAGATATGGCACCGTATATTCATTTTCGGGGTCATAATCGGGGTTCAAAAACGTGGGCATAATGTTTACCAAATTGGGAACGTTTTCATAATTGATCTTCTGAAGCATTCCTTCTTTGATCATCTTTGAGATCATATAGTCGCTGGGAATGACGATATCATATGCCGCACCGCCCGAATTGAGCTTCGAATAAAGCGTTTCGTTCGATGCATACGTCTGATAGTTTACTTCAATTCCCGTGAGCTGGGTGAAAGCGTCGTTAACGTCGATCATATCCGCTTCGTCAATGGACATATATTCGCCCCAGTTTGCAACGTTAATGGTAATTCCCGCATCCTTAAAACGGGAATAATCGTAATCGGACAAAAGGGAAGTATCGACCAAAAGCTCTTCGCTGTCCGCACCCGATGAGCAGGAGCACAAAAGGCACGTCACAAGGACAGCCGCAATTAAAATTGAAAACAGTCTTTTCATCATATTCGGTGCCCTCCTTATGCTTTAGCCTGCCGCATAAGTGCGCGTTCGCGTCGAAGCTTTCTGTTTTCAAAATAATTCTTCGTTATGAGTATCAGCGCAATGACGATAAATATACAAGCGGAAAGCGCATTTACCTCCGGTGTGACCTTCATTCTCGTCATCGAGTCGATGGTTATCGAAAGGGTCTCGACCTTAACGCCCGAAGTGAAGTAAGATACAACGAAGTCGTCGATCGAGTATGTCATCGCCATCAAAAATCCCGAGAAGATACCCGGCATAATTTCGGGAATGACCACCTTAAAGAATGCCATTACGGGTGTGCATCCCAGATCTCTTGCCGCTTCAACGAGGCTGGGGTTCATCTGTCGCAGCTTCGGCATAACGTTGTAAATAACGTAAGGCACGTCAAAGGAGATGTGCGCCAGAATCAGCGATACGAAGCCGAATTCAAAGCCGAACTTCGTTGCAAAGAACTTGAACAAAAGCATCAGCGATACACCCATGATGATCTCAGGGTTGATAACGGGGATGTATGTGATGTTCATGATTATCGCCTTGGGGGTCTTTTTCATTGAGTGAATACCCAAAGCCGCCATAGTTCCCAAAATGGTGGAAAAAACGGATGCCGCAAGCGCAACGATCAGCGTGTTGCCCAGCGATGTCAGAATTCTCTCGTTTTGGAACAGGCTTACATACCAATCAAAGGTAAATCCCGTCCAGTTCGCTCTCGATTTCGACTGGTTGAACGAAAATACGATGAGCACCAGAATCGGCAGATACAAGAAGATGTACAAAGCGTACATATAAAGCTTTGAGGAAAACTTTTTCATATGATACCTGCCTCCTCTTCCGTTCCGAACTGGTTAAACAAGCTCATCATAAACAGTACGATGACCATTAAAACCAGCGACAGCGCCGAACCGAGGTTTGGATTATATGAACTGCCAAGGAACTGCATTTCAATGATATTGCCGATAAGGTCGTGGGTGCCGCCGCCCAGCTTCTGAGAGATTACGAACGTCGAAACCGAGGGAACGAATACCGATACGATACCGGTAGAGATGCCGGGCATTGAAAGGGGCAGAATTACACGCCTTACAAGTGTCATCTTGTTACAGCCGAGGTCCTGCGCCGCTTCGATGGTGTGGTTTTCGATCTTTGCCATAACTGAATACAGCGGCAGGATCATAAACGGCAGGTAGTTATATACCATACCCAAAATTACAGCGCCCGAGTTGTTGATGAGGTTAAACGGCCCCATACCGAAAAGTCCGAAGAATTTGTTGATAAGTCCGTTAGGCTCCAAAAGTGTCATCCATGCGTAAGTTCTCAAAAGGAAGCTAATCCACATCGGCACCATTACCAAAATGATAAGGCTCGATTGGTTAAAGCTTTTCGCTCTTGAAATGATATACGCCGCAGGAAATGCAAGAATAAGGCAGATCACTGTTGCAACGATTGCATACCAGATAGATCTGAACAGCACCGACATATAGCCGGACATATCGAATAAATTCTGCAGAGTAAAATTACCGTCAGCGTCGGTCAGCGCAAAATAGACCACCAACGCCAAAGGAACGATGGTAAAAATAAGTATCCAGACGATGTAAGGAATCGCCAAAAGCTTGGAGGTCTTCATCACTCGTCCTCCATCTTGTGCATAATATGGATATCGGTGGGTGTGACGTTCATTCCGATGATAGAGCCGATTTCCTCGCTCTGTGTCGACTGAATGATCCACTTATATCCCAATGCGTCAACGGTCATCTCATAGTGTACGCCCTTGAAAATAACGTTTTCAACGACGCCCACGATAGCTCCCTGATACTGGGGCACGACCTTTATGTCCTCAGGTCGGATGACAACGTCAACAAGCTCATCCTTTTCAAAGCCCGAGTCAACGCAGGTAAATTCCTTTCCCGCAAATTCAACTAAGAAGTCCTTGCGCATGATGCCGTCAATAATGTTTGATTCGCCGATAAACTCGGCTACAAAGGCGTTGTTCGGCTCGTTGTAAATATCCTGGGGCGTACCTATCTGCTGAATGGTGCCGTCCTTCATAACAACGACCGTGTCGGACATAGTGAGGGCCTCTTCCTGATCGTGCGTTACGTAAATGAACGTGATCTCAAGGTCCTGCTGCATCCTTTTAAGCTCGATCTGCATCTCTTTTCTGAGTTTCAGATCGAGTGCGCCCAAAGGTTCATCCAAAAGCAAAACCTTGGGTCGGTTAACCAGCGCTCTCGCAATAGCAATTCGCTGCTGCTGACCGCCTGAAAGGGAATTGATCGAACGCTTTTCAAAGCCTTCCATATTTACCAGCTTGAGCATTTCTTCAACTCTTGCCTTGATCTCCTTTTCGGGGAGCTTCTGAATACGCAGTCCGAAGGCAATGTTTTCGAAGATGTTCAGGTGTGGGAAAAGCGCATACTTCTGAAAGACAGTATTTACCTGTCTTTTGTGGGGCGGAAGATTGTTTATCTTCTGTCCGTTAAAAAATAACTCACCGCTTGCCATATCGGCAAAGCCACCAATGATACGAAGGGTTGTTGTTTTGCCGCAACCCGACGGGCCAAGAAGCGTCACGAACTGCTTATCAATAATGTCAAGGTTGATCGACTTCAAAACCTGCATTCCGTCATATTCGACGACAGCATTTCGCAGACTGATGATGATATTTTCCAATTCCTTCCTGTTTCTCCTTATGTAGTAAGATTTTCGACGCGTCTTTTCAGATTATGTCAAATTACATTATATATTAAATTTTGTTTCAATGCAATAAATTGAAAAAAATATTTACGATTTTCCAATTCTCACAAAAGCAGCCCCGTAAAGTGGATTTCTTTTTTAATAATAAACAAACTTATCAGTTGAATTTTTCAAAGTTATGTTATATAATAATAATCGGATAAAAATGATTCTCTTTCAGGAGGCATACATAATGACCAAGACCGAACGCTTTTTTGAAGCATTAAAAAATAAAAAGGTCGCCCTGATCGGCACAGGCGTCAGCCATAACGAGCTTATCGACCTCTTCCTCTCGAAGGGCATAACCGTCACCATTTTAGACCGCAAGACCCGTGAGCAATTCGACCCCGAGCTTTATGCAAAATTTGAATCCAAAGGCGCCCGTTTCATTCTCGGCGACGCATATCTTGACTCCCTCTGCGAGTTCGACGTTGTATACCGCACACCGGGTATGTATTACAATCACCCCAAGCTGATCGAAGCGAGAGCCCAGGGTGTTGTGATAACCTCGGAAATGGAGTCGTTTTTCGACCTTTGCCCCTGCAAGACCTACGCCGTAACGGGTTCTGACGGCAAGACCACCACCACCACCCTCATCTCCGAATTTTTAAAGACCGAAGGCTATAAAGTCTGGCTGGGCGGAAATATCGGCAAGGCGCTTTTGCCCCGAATCGAAAGCATCTCGGAAAACGACGTTGCCGTCGTTGAGCTTTCAAGCTTCCAGCTTATTTCAATGCGTGAATCGCCCGACGTCGCCGTAATCACCAACATCGCTCCCAACCACCTTGACGTTCACGGCACTATGGAAGAATACATCACCTCAAAGTGCAACATTTTAGACCACCAGACCGCATTTTCCAAGACCGTTTTAAACCTCGACAACGCCGAAACGATGAAGCTTGAGCCGAGGGTAAGGGGAAGTTTAAGCTTGTTCAGCCGTCTTGAAAACGTCAGAGCGGGCGCATATCTCGATTCGGAGCGCAACCTTTGCTATTGCGACGGCAGACGGATCACCAAAATTATTCCCGCCGCCGAGATCAAGATCCCCGGCGAGCACAACGTTGAGAATTATCTTGCAGCGATAGCTGCGGTATGGGGCGACGTTTCAACCAAGTCTATCTGCAAGGTCGCCCGCAACTTCGGCGGTGTTGAACATCGAATTGAATTCGTCCGTGAGCTTGACGGTGTTAAGTATTACAACGACTCGATCGCTTCAAACCCCACCCGTGTGATCGCTGGGCTCAGATCCTTCGGCAAAAAGATGATAATCATCGCAGGCGGATATGACAAGCTCATTCCCTTTGAACCGTTGGCTGAGCCTGTGAATAAATACGTCAAGCTTTTGATCCTTATGGGCGCCACAGCCGACAAGATCGAAAAAGCCGTGACCGAGACCCCGCTGTACAACCCCGATTCTCTAAAGATACTCCACGCTAAGGATATGGAGGACGCCGTGAATATCGCTCGGGCAAACGCTCAAAAAGGCGACGTTGTTTCGCTTTCTCCCGCCTGCGCTTCGTTTGATATGTACCGCAACTTCGAGGTAAGGGGACAGCATTACAAGCAGATCGTCTGCGGTTTGGAATAAAGCAAGATGATTAGACGTATAGAAAATTTAAGCGACGTCAGGCTTGACCTGCGTGATTCCCATTATTCGAGAACCATTCTTTCTCATATGCGTGCTTACGGCACCGATTTTGATTTTTGCGAGCTCTACGAGATAGTTTCCCGTGACCGCACGGCAGGTTTTATCGCTTGCTATAACAGCTCGCTGGTCGCTGATTACGTGGAAGGTGCGAAGCTGACAAACGGTTGCCTGCGTGAGATGGCAGAGTTTATCGCATTTAAATCTCCGTCTTCGGCGGAACTGCCTCAAAAGCTCTGCCCCAAAACAGGCTTTCGAGGATACAGCCGTATCAAGCGCACATTTTTCGCCGTGCCCTACGGCGACACCTCGCAAGGTCTCATCGACGAGCCGAATATCGACCACGTTTTCAACACTGTATACGGTCTTGAGAGCGGCGGAGATTACGGCCTTTGGCTGACCGACACCATTCGTCGGCGCAACCGAGCGATGCTTAGGCTATATTCGTATAATTCGTCCGTTTTGACCGTTCGGTTTATGATAAACGGACAAGCGTATATTACCGACGTTGCAACTCCGCCCGTCGACCGTGGAAAAGGCTATGCGGCAGAATTGTTGAAAAAGGCGTCATTTGCGCTGTATAAGGACAACTTCAAGTCATATCTTTGCGCCAAGGAGCCTGCAGTCGGATATTACAAACGTTTAAATTTCCCCGAATTGGGAATAGATTATATTTTTGAAAAGAAGGAAAGACTTAAAGATGAACAGCTATTTTAAGAACGTTGACCCAAAGCTTATTGAGCTCGGAAAGAAGGCGGAGGCTGAATGTGCAAAAGCATTTCAGCGAATCGACTATATTGCGGAGCAGAACGCCTATAAGGTATTAAAGGCGTTTACCGACAACCACGTTTCCGAGGTTTCCCTTCACGGTACGACCGGCTACGGCTACGGCGACGAAGGCAGAGATACCTTAGACAAGGTCTATGCTCAGGCATTCGGCGGCGAGGACGCTTTGGTTAGACACACCCTCGTCAACGGCACCCATACCTTGAGCACGGCTTTGTTCGGCTGTCTCCGCCCCGGCGACAAGCTTTTAATGATCTGCGGCGCGCCTTATGATACTCTTGAAGAGATCATCGGCAAGCGAGGCGAAAAGGGAAGCGGTTCGCTTATGGATTGGGGGATCCGCTATGAAGAGATTCCTCTTCTTGAAAACGGAATGCCCGACCTTGATACCGCAAAGGTCAAGGTAAAGGATGCCAAGGTTGCATATATCCAGCGTTCCCGTGGATATTCCACCCGCCCTTCATATACGGTTGATGAAATTGCAATTATGGTTGCTGCCATAAGAGAGGGCAATCCCGACGCATATATCCTCGTTGACAACTGCTACGGTGAATTCGTTGACACCCGTGAGCCCCTCGACGTCGGCGCAGACCTTATTATGGGCTCTCTTATCAAGAACCCCGGCGGCGGAGTTGCCTCAACCGGCGGATATATCGCAGGCAGACACGACCTTGTTGAGCTTTGCGCCGCACGTTTGACCTGTGTCGGCGAGGGCAGGGAAGTCGGTTGTACTCTCGGCATTAACAGAGAACTTTACCTCGGTTTCTTCCTCGCACCCCAGACAGTTGCAAACGCAGTTAAAACATCCGAATTTGCCTGCAAGCTTTTGGAGCTTCTCGGCTTTGAAACTCTGCCCAAGGCAGGCCAGCCCAGAGCCGATATCATCGCATCCATTCTTCTTAAAAACGAGCGCACCCTTACGTCCTTCATCAGAGGAATTCAGAAGGGCGCACCTGTCGATAGCTTCGTTGTTCCCGAGGCTTGCGATATGCCCGGCTACGACTCGCAGGTAATTATGGCGGCAGGCGCATTCACAATGGGCTCGTCAATCGAACTTTCCGCCGACGCTCCCATCCGTGAGCCTTATGCCGCTTGGCTTCAGGGCGGTATTACATACCCTACAGGCAAGGCAGGCGTACTGCTCGCCGTCCAGCAGATGATCGACGAAGGAACTTTGGATATTTCAAACCTTTAACGGCAACCGCCGCT
>CAYWXA010000002.1:34811-48994 GCA_964462175.1 uncultured Oscillospiraceae bacterium | reverse complement strand
CGCTGCGAATTCGGCTTCCGAAACTAAAGTTTCGGATTTCCTTGCGGAAACCGCCGAATTCCAAACTTTTGCGTAAATCCCATATGCGGGTCCCCTCCGTCACGCCACTTCGTGGCACGACGGCCGCCGCCCCGCATCAATATCATTAACCCAACAAAGGAGACCTGACTATGCCCGATATGTACAGCGTAACACTTCAGCAGATCGCTGATGAACTTAAACTCAGAACCGTTTACACCCCCAAGCCTTTGTCTGAGATCCGCATCTATAACAACGATATCAACCGCCCTGCGTTGCAGTTGACCGGTTTTTACAGCTATTTCAACACCGAGAAGATTCAGGTCTGCGGCAACACCGAGTTTGCATATCTTGACGGACTCACCCCCGACGAGCGCAAAAAGTCGCTCGATGAGCTCTTCTCCTATAAATTCCCTGCGATGATAATCACCAAGAGCCACGAGGCGCACCCTGAAATGATCGCCGCCGCCGAAGAAAATCTTGTTCCGATCCTTTCAACGGATGACGACACTTCCGACCTTCAGGCTCGCATCATCGCATTTTTGAACCTCAACCTCGCTCAGCGTATCACCCGCCACGGCGTACTCATTGAGATCTACGGCGAAGGTGTACTAATCGTCGGTGAGAGCGGTGTCGGTAAATCGGAAACTGCGATCGAGCTTATCAAGCGAGGCCACCGTTTAATTGCAGATGACGCCGTTGAAATCAAAAAGGTTTCCGCAATTTCCTTGGTCGGCTCATCTCCCGACAACATCCGCCACTTTATCGAGCTTCGCGGCATCGGCATCGTCAATGCCCGCCGTCTGTTCGGTATGGGTGCCGTCAAGATGACCGAGAAGATCGACCTTGTCGTAAAGCTTGAGCTTTGGAACCAGGAAAAGGTATACGACCGTATGGGCGTTGACAGCGAATATACCAACATCCTCGGCGTAAACGTTCCCAGCCTTACCATTCCCGTAAAGCCCGGCCGTAACCTTGCTGTTATTTTGGAGGTTGCCGCAATGAACAACCGCCAGAAAAAGATGGGCTATAACGCCGCACAGGAGCTTCTTTCAGGACTCGGAATGAATATGGAAGGCAAGGAAACCGTCTCCAACTGGACTGACTTTTAACTTTTAAGAGGTAAAACTTTGATTATTCAAGCTGATCTACATACACACACCATTGCATCCACCCACGCATATTCGACTATCACGGAAAACTGCCGTGCTGCGGCTGATTTGGGCTTAAAAGCAATAGCAATGACCGACCACACGATGCAGATGCCCGACTCGCCCCACTTCTGGCATTTTAACAATATGCGTGTTTTACCCCGCTCAATTTACGGCGTCACTGTTATAAGAGGCGCCGAGGCAAACATATATAACTATGAGGGCGAGCTGGACGTTGGCGAGGACATTTTAAAAAATCTCGAATGGGTGGTTGCGTCCTATCACAAATACACCTTCCCGAACTATTCTCCCGCCGACCCCAAAATCGTCACCGACGGTTATTTGAAGGCGTGCTTAAATCCTCATATTGACGTCATCGGTCATCCGACCACCGACTTTTTCCCCTTTGAGCACGAGCGTGCGATAAAAGCGTTCAAGGAATATGACAAGTTGGTTGAGATAAACGAAAGCTCGATCAAGCGCAAGCCCGGCTCATCGACCAATGTTGTTCCAATCTTGGAGCTTTGCAAAAAATATGAAGTCCCCGTGATAATCAACTCGGATGCCCACTTCTGGACGGAGGTAGGTTCCTGCCCCGTTGCCGAAAAGATCGTAACGGAGCTCGGCTTCCCCAAAAAGCTTATCGCAAATGCCGATTGGGGATATATCCGTGAGCGGATACTCAAAAAACACCCTACACTTGACATATAACGACCCGAAAGGAATGAATTCTGTGAACCATTGGCAGAAACTGTCCTTAATTAAATCGCAGGCGGCATCGTTTGGCTGCAAGATTCTCCCAGGCGAGCCCCTTTCAAACCACACCTCCTTCAAAGTCGGCGGCAGATGCGATATGGTGATATACCCAAACAGCTCCGAAGCACTTGCAAAGATGTATTCCAAATGTAAAGCCATAGGACTTGACACGTATATTCTCGGCAACGGCTCAAACGTGTTGTTTACCGACCGTGGCTTCAGAGGGGTAATATTCGTGCTCTCCTGCGAGATGGGCGGGGTTACGGCTTGTGGTAATCAACTGTCGGCAGGTGCAGGTGCATCCCTTGCAAAGCTCTGTCAGACCGCCTATGAAAACGGTTTAACGGGTCTTGAGTTTGCCTGGGGAATCCCAGGAACCGTTGGCGGTGCGGTATATATGAACGCAGGCGCATACGGCGGCGAGATCAAGGACGTCATCACGGAAGTCACAGCGCTTGATTCAAATGGCAAGCTTATAACCTTTACAAACAATGAGCTTGATATGGGCTACCGCCGAAGCGTTTTCACCGATTCTGAGTACGTGATTCTGTCCGCTTCTTTCGAACTTTTCCCCGGAAATAAGGAAGAGATCAAGGCGAAAATGGACGATCTTATGTCACGCCGCAAATCAAAACAGCCTCTTGAATATCCTTCCGCAGGCTCAACTTTCAAGCGCCCCGAGGGAACATATGCAGGCCTCGTGATCGAGCAAAGCGGACTTAAAGGCTACTCTGTCGGCGGCGCTCAGGTATCTGAAAAGCACGCAAACTTCGTGATAAACAAAGGAAACGCAACAGCAAAAGATATTCTGGAACTGATCGAAGAGATTAAGCGCCGTGTCAAGGAGCACACGGGATATGATCTCGAATGTGAGGTCAAGACAATACCTGAAAGATTGGGGGATAACGGATAATGAAGATCGTCATAATTACGGGAATGTCAGGTGCGGGAAAATCAAGCGCCATTGACCTTTTTGAAGATATGGGATATTACTGCATGGACAATATGCCCCCCGAGCTTTTGGCAAGCGTAGCCGATTTTATCGTTAAGTCCGACTCGGTCATCGACCGCATCTGCGTTGCCGTTGACGTGCGTTCGGGCGAGCTTTATAAAAAGCTTGAGGAATGTACTCAAGACCTCAGACGTTCCGGCATTGACGTCAGCATTTTGTTTATCGACTGCGAGGACGATTGCCTTTTGCGCCGATTCAAGGAAACGAGAAGAAAGCATCCTTTGGACGAAGAAGCTTCGGGCAACCTCGTCAGCGCTATTGCGCTTGAGCGGGTTGCAACCTCCCGTGCACGAGAAATTGCCGATTATTACATTGATTCGTCTGCAACGGGCGTCGTCGCTTTTAAAGACCGCCTTAAAGAGATGTTCTTTGAAAAATCCGATTCGATAATCATCGACGTTACCTCCTTCGGGTTCAAATTCGGCGTTCCCAAGGATGCCGATCTGGTGTTTGACGTCAGATGTCTGCCGAATCCTTTTTACGTTCCCGAACTCAAGCATAAAACGGGGCTTGACGACGAAGTATATAACTACGTTATGAGCTTTGACGACGCCAAGACGTTTTATGACAAGATCCGTGATATGGTCGAGTTCTTAATACCTTTGTATGCAAAAGAGGGCAAGAGCCGTCTTATGATCGCTTTTGGCTGTACGGGCGGAAAACACCGCTCGATAAGCTTTGCCAGACGCTTGTCCGATGAGCTTTCCGCCAAGGGCTTCAGTGTCAGAGCCGACCATCGACACATTGATTACTGACCATGAAAACTGCATATAATCAGACATTTTCATATAAAACCAAATCGGAGATATGCGGAGGCATTACCGGCCGCCGCAGGTGTGACGCCTGCCTTTTGGGAATGCTCCTGTTTGCAAATACCGTTTCAGCCGATGAGATCATTTTTCAAACGGAAAACGACGTCGTAAGAGATCTGTTTGTCCGTCTTGTCAGCCACGCCAGCGAAAGCGACAGACCCGTGACCGTCACTCCCATACGGAGAAGGGGCAGACCCGTTTTATATTCCTTAAAGATCGACCGTCCTTCCGTTTGCAAAGCGGTCTATGAGCGTGCGGGTATAGATGCGGAATCTCCGTCAAGGCGTTTTGAGGACAACCGTTTGCCGAAAGAGAAGGATTTGGGAGCGTTTGTCGCCGGCGCATTTTTAGCCTGCGGTAGCGTTGTTTCTCCCGAAAAGGAATACCATCTTGAATTTGTCATGAACGAGCTGAGTCTTTGCAACGACTTGGGGCTTCTGTTCATCGACCGACTCGGTATAGTCGGAAAATATTCCGAAAGACAGTCGTCGTTCATCTTATATCTCAAGGGCAGTGAAAACGTTGAGGACGTGCTTACGCTCGTAGGCGCTCAAATGTCCGCTTTGGAGATAATGAACGTTGAAATACTCAAAAACGTGCGAAACCACGTAAACCGTGCGGCAAACTGTGCGGCAGGAAATGCAAAAAAGCAAAACCAAACCGCCGCCCGTCAGATCGAAGCCATTGAGCTTATAGATGCCAGCGAAGGCGGACTTGCCGCCTTGCCCGACGATCTGCGCCATTTGGCGGAACTGCGAATGGAAAACCCCGATATGACTTTGGCGGAGCTTGCAAACGAATTTGATCCGCCCCTTTCAAAGTCGGGAATCAATCACCGCCTTGCCCGAATCGAAGCATATGCCAAGGGCTTAAAGGAGCAAAACTGACCGCTCGAGGCACCTGCTCGGACGGCACCGTCGGTGCCACCCTTCACAGACGCCTCTTCGCTATCTCCACACCGCCCCACCAATAGCCTCTCCCTTTGGGAGAGGTGTCACGCGTATGCGTGACGAAGAGGGCAACCGCCCCCACACCCCCACAAAGGAGTCCCCACCCATGTCCCAATTCGTCCATCTCCATGTTCACAGCGAATATTCGCTGCTTGACGGCGCCTGCCGAATCAAGCGGCTTGTTTTGCGTGCAAAAGAACTTGGTATGGACACCGTTGCGATAACCGACCACGGCAACGTTTACGGCGCAGTGGAGTTTTATAACGAATGTAAGCGTCAGGGAATTAAGCCGATTATCGGCTGTGAGGTATACGTCGCCCCCCGCACCCGTTTCGACAAAGAGGGCAGACTCGATTCCTCACCCTATCATCTTATCCTGCTTTGCAAAAACGAGCTTGGCTATCAGAATCTTTCAAAGCTCGTGTCTTTGGCTTCATTAGAGGGATTTTACTCTAAACCGAGAATCGACTTTGAACTTCTAACGCAATATCACGAAGGACTCGTCTGCCTTTCGGGATGTTTGGCTGGCGAGATCGCACGCCGTTTGAGCGAAAACGACTATGACTCCGCCCGTGAGGTTGCTTTGCGATATAAAAACCTCTTTGGTGAGGATTATTACATCGAAGTTCAAAACCAGAATTTCAGCGAACAACAGGCAATTTTGCCTTATCAATATAAACTGGCGAGGGAACTCGGTATTCCCGTCGTCGCCACCAACGATGCTCACTATATCGACCGTTCTGACGCTCTCGCCCAGAAGATTTTAATGTGCATCTCCACCAACACGACCGTAAAAGATCCCGACGGTATGGCGCTTCCGAACGACGAGTTCTATTTCAAGTCGGAAGAGGAAATGCGCTCTGCTTTCATCGGCCATAACGATGCCATTGAAAACACCCGCATCATCGCCGATAAATGCAACTTCGATTTTGAATTCGGCGTAACGAAGCTGCCCTTTTTCTCCCTTGAGGGAGTAACGGACAACGAAAAATTCCTGCGGGATATGAGCTACGAAGGCCTAAAGCGCCTATACGGCAACCCCACGCAGGAAGCTTATGACCGCCTTGAATATGAGCTTTCTGTCATATCAAAAATGGGGTACGTCAACTACTATCTCATCGTCTGGGATTTTATCAACTACGCTAAGACCCACGGTATTCCCGTCGGCCCCGGCAGAGGTTCGGGCGCAGGAAGCTTAACTGCATACTGCATCGGCATCACGGGAATCGACCCGCTTAAATATAACCTGCTTTTCGAGCGATTTTTGAACCCTGAGCGTGTATCTATGCCCGACTTCGACATTGACTTCTGCATCGAAGGCAGACAGTCGGTCATCGACTATGTCAAAGACAGATACGGCTACGACCACGTGGCGCAGATCATCACCTTTGGTACGATGGCGGCGAAAAACGCCATTCGTGATACCGCACGAGCAATGGCTCTGCCGTATAGCCTTGCGGATAAGGTCGCAAAAGCCATACCCTTTGGTATGAGCATTAGCGAGGCGAAGGAGAAAAACGAAGATTTCAAAGCGATGTATCTCGGCGATGCCCAGATCCACGAGCTTTGCGATATGGCAATTCAGGTCGAGGGTATGCCCCGACATTCATCGACCCATGCGGCGGGCGTCGTGATCACCGAGGGTCCCGTTTATGATTACGTTCCGTTAACTGCAAACGACGGACAGCCCGTGACCCAGTATACGATGACCGTTTTGGAAAGCCTCGGTCTTTTGAAGATAGATTTTTTGGGACTTCGCAACTTGACCGTTATCCGTGATTGTGTTCGGGAGATTCATAAGACCGATCCGAGCTTTGATATCGACAAGATTCCCCTGGATGACAAGGGCGTATTCAAAATGCTCGCAAAAGGGGACACCTGCGGCGTGTTCCAGTTTGAATCGGGCGGAATGACCTCGACCATTATGCGCCTTGTCCCCGAGAATATCGAAGACCTTATCGCAGTGATCTCCCTTTACCGTCCCGGTCCGATGGACTCGATTCCCACGTACATCAAAAACCGTCATAACCCCAAGCTTGTTAAGTATGCAACACCCAAGCTCAAACCGATTTTAGATGTAACCTACGGTTGTATCGTCTATCAGGAGCAGGTAATGCAGATATTCCGTGAGCTAGCCGGCTATACCTTCGGCAGGGCGGATATCGTCCGCCGAGCAATGGCAAAGAAAAAGCATTCGGTGCTTGAAGCCGAGCGCAAGGCGTTCATCTGGGGCGACGAAAAATCCGACGGCACAGGCTGCTGCGGCTGTGTTGCCAACGGAATTCCCGAAGAGACGGCATCAAAGCTCTTTGACGATATGATGAGCTTTGCATCCTATGCGTTTAACAAATCCCACGCCGCCGCATACGCCACCGTATCATATCAGACGGCGTATTTGAAGCTCCACTATTTCAAAGAGTATATGTCTGCGCTTCTGACAAGCGTTCTTGATTCTACTTCCAAGATAATCGAATATTCGGAAGAATGTGAATCAAAGGGCGTTAGAATTCTCATCCCCGACGTCAATGAAAGCTATGACAGCTTTGTTGCCTGCGACTCAGGAATCCGTTTCGGATTACTTGCCGTCAAGAGCCTCGGCAGGGGAGTGATAAACGGAATAATTGATGAACGCCAAAAGAATGGCAAATTCGTCTCGCTCTATGATTTCATCTCCCGAATGTACGGAAAAGAACTCAACTCCCGTGCCGTTGAAGCTCTGATTATGAGCGGAGCATTCGACTCATTCCCCACCAACCGCAAGCAGATGCTCACCAATTACGACCTCGTTATGAACGCTGTATCCGACCGTGAGCGGGGAAATATCGACGGGCAGCTTGATCTGTTCGGCTTCGCCGATGATTCGGGAAAGACAGCAGAGATCGAGATCCCCTATGCCGAGGAATACCCCTTTGCGGAGCTTTTGGAAATGGAGAAGGAGACCGTAGGAATTTACGTTTCGGGTCACCCTCTGTCGGAATATGCAGGCTGGCTGACTGCATCGGGCGGCACCACCGCAAGACGAGTCATCGAAGGCGTAATCAGCGACCCGCCCATATATAAAGACGGCGAAACTGTTACGATCGTTGCACTCTTCCGCACCAAAAAGATGTTCACCACCCGAAGCAACAAGCAAATGTGCTTCGCTGAGGTCGAAGACACCTCGGGCAATATCGAAGTCCTCGTTTTCCCGAATGTACATGACCGTGTCCGCGGATTATTAAATCCCGGCGCCAAGCTTGCAATCACAGGCAAGATATCCCTTAAAGACGAAGAGGATGCCAAGATTCTTGCCGATGCAGTGATGCCAGTTGAGGATTACGTTAAAGAGCTGAAAAAACGTCCGCTGTGTATTCAGTTTGAATCATCTGACAGAGAAGCCGTTGAAGCGCTCAAGCAGGTGACTGAAAAATACAAAGGCACGGACAAGCTGATGGTATATCTTTCTGACCTTAAAAAGCTGACCGCCGTTAAGGGGGCAGGGGAGCTGAGGCTTTGCCACGAATCCCTTTCCGAGCTTAAAAAGCTCTTCGGCGCTGAAAACGTAAAATTCAAAAAATAGCTGCTCCGACCGCCCACCCGCCGTAACCTGTTGCCTTGCGGCAACGCATTCCGCCGGACGGGCTGATCGGCACGACCCCATACGTTTGTGCGTTTTGCGGCAGCCGCCCGCCCCGCAGGGGCGGGCTTTGCGGCGCCTTCGGCGCCGCACCCGAGTGCGACCGTACACGGTCGCACTCGACGCTGCCGCTTGCGCATTTGCACATCCGATCACCCCATTGCAAAGGAGACTTTTTATGAAAAAACAACTGCTGAAAATATCCGCCCTGCTTTTGTCGGCGCTTATTTTGCTCACCTCCTGCGGAACCCAGGGCGGTGTCTTTGACACCAAGCTCGGTGATGTCCGCAAAACCTTTAACGACGATTTTGTTATCAATGAAGTCGAGCTGACGGGCGGCGACATCCCCGATGATTTCAGCGCTTTTTATGAAGCCGAGAACGGCGAGCTCAACGGCTGTACCGTTAAGGGTCGTGCAAGCGCATCGGGCGGCGGAGTCGTTGCGGGACTTGATTCCGAGGGGGATACTCTGACGTTTAAGGTGAGCGTTCCTTATGACGGAATGTACGATCTCGTTTTCGCTTATTTTTCTACCGATGCCAACCGTGTCAACAAATTGATCGTTGACGGCAACGAGCAGGGTGAGATCAAGTGCAATATTGCAAACGCAATTGATGACTACTGCAACAAAAATATCTATCTCAGCGCAGGCGAACACGATATCACCGTCGGTGTGAGCTGGGGCTGGGTCGAATTTGACTGTCTGACCGTCGTGAAATCGACCTCCGTGACTGCCGATACATATAATGTCACCTGCTCCCTCTCAAACCCAAATGCAGACGACAACACCAAGCGTCTTTACAACTTCCTTTGCGACATTTACGGCAACTATTCCCTCACCGGTCAGTACGCCGATGACGGAAGATTGGCTGATGAATATACCTACGTCCTGGAAACGACGGGCAAGGAATTTGCGGTTTTGGGACTGGATATGATGAACTATACGCTTGTTAACAAGTCTAACGGCGCCGTCGGAAACAGTATGGAACGGGCGCACGACTGGTATCACAATGCAGGCGGAATAGTTCAATACTGCTGGCATTGGAATTCGCCCAAGTCTTACGTTGCAAGCGGCTCAAGCTGGTGGAATTCCTTCTATTCGGAAAACTCCGACATCGACCTCGATAAGATAATGAACGGCGAGGATGAACGGGGATACGAGCTTTTAATGAAGGATATCGACAATATTGCGACTGAGCTTCAGAAGCTCCGAGATGATGGCGTGCCGATACTTTGGAGACCCTTGCACGAAGCTGCAGGCGGCTGGTTCTGGTGGGGAGATTGCGAGCCCGAGTCATATATCAAGCTTTGGCGTGTGATGTATGACAAAATGACCAACGAGTTTAACCTCACGAACCTCATCTGGGTCTGGAACGGTCAGGATCTTGACTGGTATCCGGGCGATGACGTCGTTGACATCGTTTCATGGGATATCTACGCCGACAGATACGAATACGGAAGCTATTCGTCAACGTTTGCTCTTTTGACCGAAAGCTACGGTGAAACGAAGCTGATAGCTCTTTCGGAAAACGGCATCGTAATGGATCCCGAGCTTTGCTTCAGGGATAATGCCCGCTGGCTCTTCTGGGGAACGTGGAGCGGCGAATATGCAAGCGGAATATACACCTCGGATGAAATGCTTTATAAGGCGTATAACTCCGAATATACTTTGACCCTTGACGAATTGCCGAACCTTAAAGAATACCGATTGGACTGATTGATTTCGGGAGGACGTAAATATGATCAGATTACTTTTCCAAGGTGACTCCATAACCGATTGGGGCAGAGACCACGACAATATGTACGACGTCGGCTGGGGCTATGCCAGACACGCTTATAACGAGCTTTTAAAGAGATATCCCGACAGGGAATTTGAGTTTATCAATCTCGGCATCGGCGGAAACAAGACCATTGACCTTGTCAACCGCCTTGAATCGGACTTTATTGACATTCAGCCGGACGTTGTATCAATTCTCATCGGAATCAACGACGTTTGGCAGGGCGCAGGAGACCGCAACTGGATGCCCGACGAGGTATTCGAGGAAAGATACCGCACCGTTTTGCAGGCATTAAAAGACAGAACGAACGCAAAGATAATGCTGATGGAGCCTTTTCTGATTCCCGTTGAGGATAAGCTCTTCTTCAGAGAAGATCTTTACCGCAAGATCGAGATCGTCCGTAAGCTTGCCCGTGAATATGCCGACGTATATCTTCCCACCGACGGGCTTTTAGCATCCGCATACATCGGAAACGACCCTGTTTCCTTCGCCGAAGACGGCGTTCACCCCACCGAAAAGGGCGCAAAACTCATCGGCAAGCTCTATGCCGATTACATCGCACCGATAATTGAAAGTCTGTAAAAAATCAAACTCCTCCGAGAAATCGGGGGAGTTTTTGCGTGATGGGTGCTTCGCTACCGCTCGGGGTACCTGCGGCACTGTTTCCATCCGGAAACGCGCCCGCAGACACCCCTCGCTCCTTGTGCGGCAGCCGTCTCGCGCTCCCGCGCGAGACACGCGGGCTTTCAGCCCGCTTCCTGCGCTGCTTCGCAGCGCAGGGCTGCCGCCCTCGCAAATCCCCGTTGCGCCACGCAACCTTTGATGACAGCAAAAAACCACCCTCGCTCTTCCGAACAAGGGTGGTTTCGTTTATATCTCTGTTATGCGAAGGAATTTAGCTGAACAAGATCTGAGTAATAACTCCGTTATCAACGGTGACAGTCATATAATATGCGGTTGCGGTGCCGTTCGTTACCGCAACTGTTACGACTGCGTTTTCAGCCGGCTCAACGTCAAGACCAAGACTGCTTACGGTATATGACCAGGACGAACCGATGCCGATGCTTGAGTTGATTGTAAACATCATATTGTTTGAACCGATGGAGTTGATCTCGATAGAGGAGATATTTCCGCTGTAAGCGGTTGCGCCCGTAAAGGTTACGGTATTTTCTCCGAAGCTGACGACGGTTGAATCTTCGCTCGTTGTGGTTGCGGTTGCATAATTTGCAAAATCTCTGAACTGCGAGCCGATTCCCAAGGGGGTGATATTCTTGCTGCCGACCATCAGCTTGATCTTGCTGATATCGACCGATATCTCTGTGCTTACGGGTTCTTCGGTGACTTCATCCGAAGGAATATCCGCATCAGGCTCAACTGCTTCAACCTTCGTCAGATCGGCAAAGCTGAACCCACGTTTTTCAAAGTTGCGTCTTACGTATCTTGTAAGCTCCTTGACAGCGGCCTTGTGGGTAAATATCGCAGGGTTGTTTTCCGTTGTGGTGATCATCTCGGTCTCCATATCGAGAATACCCATATTCGTATCTCCCGGATCCATATTCTCATATACCAGATGGTAAGCAACGTCAACACCGTTAATTCGGTATACCATATAGACCATTTCTTCCAAAAGCTCGGTATACGAACCCGAATTATCAATACCTGCAAGGATCACGTCACCCTCGGCAAATGCGGGATATCCTTCCTGCTGAACGGCTGAGTTACCATACGCCGCAACGTAGATCTCTCCGTCGACCGACGTGTTGTTAAGATAGTCATATATCAGCTCTGCCCGATACATGGTGTTCTCATCCGAGAAGCTTTCTGTTTTGGCAACGGCGTTTGCATCTTCATCGGAGAGGACCTCAACGATTCTGAATTTTGCAAATCCGACCTCATCCATCTTTTCAATCTGAGAGCAAAGCTCGCTGTAGGTTATCTCTTTGTTGCCCGAAACCCCGACAACGTTTTCAACTGTCGAAATATTGCTTGCGTTTGCGGTGGATACCGAAAGAATGTAATCCTCTGCGAAGTATTCACCGTCGTAGTTTTCGGGTGCAAATGCCGACTTGAGAACTGCGTCCTCATCGGTAGCGGGCTCAACTGCATCTTCGACCATATCTTCCTCTTCTGATGCGGGAATGGGCTCGTTAATGTCCTCACTCTCGGCCGAATGGTCAACTTCGACCGCCTCTTCTTCCGTTTCAACCTCATCTTCAACGGGAACATCGTCATAATACTCGTTTTCAAGTCCATATGTCAGCCCGTCGCTGATGGCACTTTCGGTGACGGCGCCCATATTGTTGCTCTCGAGTGCGGAGTCCTCGACCATAAACTGCGAATCCGCCGACTTTTCAACGTTGAAACCGCCGTTGATTGCGGAAACAACACCGACAGTTGCGCCGATTATTACAAGGCAAGCGGCAGTTGCAATGTATTTTGAGTATTTGTTGAAATCGAATTTCTTTTTCGTATTTAATGTGTTTGCGGCTTCTGCGGCATATTCAGCAGCCATTTTCTCTTTAAGGCTCTGCTTAAAGCTGTCGCTTAAAGAGATCTGATCGACTTCGATCTTATATTGATTTTTCATCGTCAAACTCTCCCTCCAGCATGTCTTTAAGCTTCGCCCTTGCTCTCATAAGCAGGGAAGCAATAGTATTTTGGTTCATATCGAGAATTTCTGAAATCTCCTTGATCTGGTAGCCCTCATAATAGAACAGATAGACTACCGTACGGTATTTTTGAGGCAATGCCATAACCGCATCCATAACGGTACCGTCGCTGTATTTATCATTGACGGGAATGTTTTCGCTCAGCTCAACGCTGGGATGCGCAAATATTTTCTTGTTATAGTTCTTGCACATATTTATCGTGACTCGCAAGAGCCAAGCCTTTTCGTGTTCGTCCGAATCAAAAATAGGGCGGATACGGCAAAGCTGCAAGAACACCTCCTGTGTGATATCCTCCGCATAGTGCCTGTCGCAAACGGCGTGCCAAGCCGTGCGATAGACCATATCGGAATATTTATCAACGACAGAAGATATGTAAGCGTTCATATCATTTGTCTGCATAATCCTGTTTATTGCCTGTTAAAAAGCAAAGAACTCCTTTCCGTTCAACGAAAGCTTTTGATCATGTTTCGTATATAATACAATCTGCAACTCATAAAAATTGCATCATATTTTCATTTTATCAGTTTTTTTTCAAAAGTAAATAAATAAATGGTTACAGTTTGTTTTCAGTTTGATAATTTTGCTGATTTCGCGGCTCCTCCACCGCACGCACAGCCCCTTCGGGGCGCGCCGTGCGACGTCGTCGCCGCCCCGAAAAATTCCGCAAAACTCTTGACAATCAGCCATGTTATGGTAAAATATAAAGTGACAACACATACCCTAAAAGGAGGACGAAATATGAATACAAAAACCACCCGCCGTGCATTCGTTTCAAGCTTAGTTGCGCTCCTGATCTGCTTTGCAATGCTCTTGGGCACCACCTTCGCTTGGTTCACTGATTCAGTATCTTCAACCGGCAACATCATCAAGTCGGGTACTCTTAAGATCGACTTGCTCCACGGCGACGTTTCTCTTAAGAATAACACAGATCACAAGGTCTTTGATTACGACAAGTGGGAGCCCGGCTATACCCAGGTTGAGACCCTTACCGTTGTAAACGAGGGCACACTTGCTCTTAAATATCGGTTGACTGTATTCTCCGCTGAAGGTACAGCCGTCTTGGGCGATAAAGGCGAAAACCTCGCTGACGTTATCGACGTTTATTTGCTCGATGCAGCCACTGATACAAGACCTGACTTGTCCGGTGTTACATATGTCGGCACACTTGCATCTCTTATGGCTGACCCCGACGGCGCTGCATACGGTGTTCTCTATGCCAAAGGCGATGAAGCAGGTGCTGATCAGGCAAAGGTCACCATCGCTCTCAAGATGCGTGAAGACGCCGGCAACGAATATCAGGGCCTTTCTTTGGGCAGCCTTTACATTTCTCTCGTTGCTACTCAGTATACTCATGAGTCCGACAGCTTCGGAAATACGTATGATGCATCGGCGGAGTATCCCGACGTAAGCGAGGATGATCC
>CAYWXA010000002.1:20403-34711 GCA_964462175.1 uncultured Oscillospiraceae bacterium | reverse complement strand
TACGTCAACTTAACTGTTAAATAATTTTTTCAACCAAAAAATCCCCTCTCCGCTTCGGAGAGGGATTTTTGCGTAAAACTGACAAAAAGTGTTGACAAATCGCAAAAAATATGGGACACTTATTATGTGTAAATGTAAATGTTGAAATACGTCTATTTTTCGTAAGGGAAGTGAATCGATTGAAAAAGGTTCTTGTTGACGGCCACAGCGGAGCGGTCAGCTTAAATATTAAATCTTTGGTATGTTCAAGAGATGACTTGGAGGTAATATGCCTTGAGGACAAAACCAGATTTACAGACGAACAGCGCCTTGCTCTTCTGAATACGGCAGATATCGTTATACTCTGCCAATCCTCAAAGAAGGCAGTCGAAACTATCCCTCTGATCGAAAACCGATCCACGAAGGTTATTGATACGTCGAACGCTTTCCGCTTTGCTCCGAGCTGGACGTACGGTCTGCCGGAGCTTTCACCCGAGCAGAGAATGAAGATCGCTTCCTCGAGATTTGTTTCACTTCCTGCATCTATGGTGACGGGTGCCGCTCTTTTGATAAACCCGCTGATGAAATCAAAGATAATGCCCCCTTACCATCCGTTATACATAAACTCCGTTATGGGATATTCAAGCGGCGGCTCAAATATGATCTCGCTTTATGAAAGCGAAAAGCGCCCTGAGGCGTATGGCGGTGTCCGCCAGTATGCACTTGACCAACAGCTTTTGCAGCAAAAGGAGCTTATGCACGCTTGCGGAGTATCCTATCGCCCGTCGATCAATCCGATGATAATGGATTATCCCAACGGCGCATTGGTGACAGTTCCGTTGCATTTGAGAACACTTGCAAAAAGACTTCACGCCAAGCAGGTCTGGGAGACTATGGCTCGTTATTATGAAAAGGAAAAGCTCGTTCGTGTCGTTGATTATTCGTCAGCTTCCGACGATCTGGGCGGTTTCCTCGATTCAAACGCAATGGCAGGTTCACACGGCGTTGAGCTGTTCGTTTTCGGCGATAATGACATCTGCCTCTTGGCCGCAAGATATGATAATTTGGGCAAGGGCGGCGCATCTGCCTGCGTTCAGTGTATGAACCTGATGCTCGGACTTGACGAATATAAAGGAATCATTTAACTTTCGGGGCGACTGTAACGGTCGCCCTTATGAATGCATAGCCTTCCCCTTTAGGGGAAGGTGTCGGCGAACGCCGACGGATGAGGTGAAACTGCTCAGGGCCCAAGCGGCCGTCGTAGTTTGCAATATTGGTCACTTTGCTATCGGCCGCTGTAGATTCATCTTCCGAAACTGAAGTTTCGGCTCTCCTTGCAAAAACAGATGAATTCCAATCTTTTCTTTCACTTTCCACTCAAATTTCCCGAAAAGAGGTATCAAAAAATGCGCATCAGAAGATAATATGTCTTATGATGAACAGTCATAAGACGCAACAAACCATTTAACCCTTAGCTACGAATTTACAGGAGGACTTATGACTGAAAATATTCAAACAAAACCGAAGGTAATGCTCGTATCCGTTGATACGGGCGAATATGACGTAGAACGCTCGATTGCCGAGCTTCAGGAGCTTTGCTATACCGCAGGCGCCTCTGTTGAAGCGGTTGTCACCCAAAAGCGACCTGTTTATGACAAAGCAACCTGCATCGGCTCGGGCAGACTTGAAGAAATGGCACAGCTTTGCGAGGACCTTGAGATCGACCAGGTCATTTTCGATTGCGAGCTGACCGCCACACAGATAAGAAATATCGAGGATGTCATCGACACCCACACCATCGACCGCACCATGCTGATTCTTGATATCTTTGCTCAGCGTGCCACCACCCGTGAGGGTAAACTCCAGGTCGAGCTTGCCCAGAATAAATACCGCCTGCCCCGACTTGCAGGTATGGGAATAAAGCTCTCCCGCCTTGGCGCCGGAATCGGCACCCGAGGCCCCGGTGAGACCAAGCTTGAAACCGACAAGCGCCATATCCGCTCCAGAATCGGATACCTTGAAGCGGAGCTGAAAGAAATTGAGACCCGCCGAAACTTAATGCGTAAGCGCCGCCATAAGGATGGCGTGCTCTGCGCTGCGATCGTCGGATATACCAACGTGGGAAAATCAACTCTTTTGAATAAGCTGACGGATGCGGGTGTCCTTGCCGAGGATAAGCTTTTCGCGACCCTCGAAACAACCTCCCGCTCGATCATTCTGCCCGACGGCAGAAGCGTTATGCTGATAGACACGGTAGGTCTGATCTCAAGGCTTCCTCACCATTTGGTCGAAGCATTCAAATCGACCCTTGAAGAAGCCGCCGAAGCAGACGTCATCCTGCATATCTGCGACGCTTCCAGCTCTGATATCGACGAGCAGGCAAAGGTGACGAAGGAACTTTTGGGAGAACTCGGCTGTGAAGGCATACCCGTTGTAACAGTTCTCAATAAGTGCGACCTTCTGCCCGACGGCGCATACGCCAACAACGAAGGCGTTGTGCGGATCTCCGCCAAAGAGGGCAGGGGAATCGACGATTTGCTTTCAGCGATTCAAAACGCCTTGCCCGAAACTGCCAAGCGTATGAAACTGCTTATTCCCTTTGCGCAGGCAGGCTTGCTTGCACGTATCCGTGAGGACGGAACGCTTTTCTCCGAGGAATATACCGCCGACGGCATCGAAGTTGATGCGCTTGTGGATATAAAGCTCGTTTCTTCTTGCGAACAATTTAAAATTTAGCGGCAACTTCCCGCTTCGGGGGCACCTGCTCGCACAGCCCCCCCTGCGAGGGGCTCGCTTCGCAGACGCCCCTTCGCTCTTTCATCAAACCACCGACTGTTAGCGTGTTATCCTTAACGGAGAACACGCTAACTTTTTTGCGTTAGCGTCATTTTCGCCGCAAAGGATATAAACCGCCTTCTTTGTGCATAATCAGTATAAACGGGCGGTTTTCAGATTCCGTTAACGCCTGTTTAATGGAACTGATATCCATTCGCTTTGCTTCGGAAATAAGTTTGCCGTTCTTCGCAAACAGTCTACCGAACTTGACATTATTCTTATATTGTAGTAATATAGTATTATCTTTAATTATGGAATTTTGTGCCCCCGTGGGGATAAACGGATTTATCCTACACAAAAACCGACAACAAACGGGCACGGTCGGATACATACTCGAATTTATCAATTTTATGGACTTAACAAAGAGAAAGGTATTTCATGGCTAATAAGAAAACTGAAGAAAAACTGACGTTGCAGACAGCTCCCAAAAAGCAGAAGAAGCAACCCAATACGGAGTCTGCGCTTGATGCCGCTATCGCTGCTGCGATCTCCGCACCCAAGCCTCCCAAAAAGGCTCAAGGCTATAAACCTGAAAAAGCGAAGTCAACGAAAAAAACTTCTGCCAAACCTCAGGACAAAAAGCCTGCTCCCAAGACTGAAAAGCCTGCTCCCAAGGCTGAACAGAAAAAGAAAACTCAGAAAACCTCTGAGTCCAAGCCTGCCAAGAAACAGGCGCCTAAGAATTCACAGAAAGCTCCGACGCCCGTTGTGAATGTCGAAAAGAATTTCATTAAAGGCGAAAAGCTCAAGATCATTCCTCTCGGCGGACTCAACGAGATCGGCAAGAATATGACCCTTATTGAATACGGCAAGGATATCATCATTATCGACTGCGGTATGACCTTCCCCGATGCCGAAATGCCGGGCGTAGATATCGTCATTCCCGATTTCACTTACGTCGAAAGAAATGCCGACCGCATCCGCGGCGTGTTGCTCACCCACGGTCACGAGGACCATATCGGCGGCGTGCCTTATCTTCTCAAAAAACTCAACGTTCCCGTATACGGCACCAAGCTGACCATCGGACTTGTAAACTCAAAGCTCAAGGAGCATAATCCCGGAAAGGTAACGCTTAATACCGTCGTTCCCGGCGAATCGGTCCGATTGGGATGCTTCACCGTTGAATTTATCAGAGTGAACCACTCAATTCCCGACGCTGTCGCTATCGCCGTTAAGACGCCTTTGGGCAATCTGTTGCATATGGGTGACTTCAAGGTCGACTATACCCCAATCGAGGGCGGCATCATTGACCTTGCGAGAATTGCCGAGCTTGGAAAAGAAGGCATTTTGGCTCTTATGAGTGATTCCACCAACTCCGAGCGCCCCGGTTTTACCCCAAGTGAGCGGGTCGTCGGCGCAACCTTTGAAAACTTGTTTGTAAAGGCTGAGGGCAAGCGCATCATCATTGCCACCTTCTCCTCAAACGTTCACCGTGTTCAGCAGATAATCAACTATGCCGCCCGTTACGGCAGAAAGGTCGCCGTTTTCGGAAGAAGTATGGTTAACGTCATCCGAATGGGTACCGAGCTTGGTTATCTCAAGAATGTCGGCGACGTGCTTATCGACATCGACAAAATGAAAAACTATACCGACGGAGAGATCGTTTTGGTCACCACAGGTTCTCAGGGCGAGCCTATGAGTGCTTTGACCCGTATGGCGCTTAACGACCACCGTCAGGTAAGCATCACCTCAAACGACTTTATAATCATCTCTGCACGCCCAATTCCCGGCAATGAAAAGTTTGTCGGCAAGGTCGTAAACGAGCTTTTGAAGCTCGGCGCCGAGGTTGTATATGAAGATATGTATGAAGTTCACGTTTCCGGCCACGCCTGCCAGGAAGAGCAGAAGCTCATTCTGGCGCTTGCACAGCCAAAATTCTTCATTCCCGTTCACGGTGAGTTCAAGCATCTTTCCCACCACGCCGAAACTGCGATCAGCATAGGAGTTCCCGAGAACCGTGTAATAATTGCCGATATAGGCAACGTCATTGAAACTGACGGCAACGCAATGCGCATCAACGGCAGCGTTCCTGCCGGCAAGGTCTTGGTTGACGGTTACGGTGTCGGTGACGTCGGTGAAGTAGTGCTTCGTGACCGTAAGCATCTCGCAGAGGACGGCGTTATCGTCGTAACGCTTACGATCGACCGCATCGGAAGAAGGCTTCTTTCCGGACCTGACGTGGTTACACGAGGACTTGTATATGAAAAGGAGAGCGAGGAATTCCTTTCCAAACTTCGTGAACTTGCCCGTGAAGTAGCCCTCAGCGAACTTGACACCCGCCATGATTACAGAGCCATCAGCAACAAGCTCAGAGATGAGCTTGGCGACTACGTTTTCTCAAAGACCAAGCGCCGCCCGATGGTCATTCCCGTAATTATGGATATATAAAAATTACAGCTCAGAAAGGACGGATAAGTAATGAAAAAGCGAAGTGCTCCCGCATTTGTAATACCGCTGGCGCTTTTGATCGTTTTTTCCATGATATCTTGCGCGCTTTCACTTTCATCGACTGACTTATCGAAATACGTACCGTTAGCTGCGGGGATCTGCGTGCTTTGTGCGCTTGTCCTCTTGATCGTTACTCTTATCTTCAAAAGTAATCTCACGAGATTCGTCACGATGATGGATAAAGACATCGTAACCGTCGGCAGAGAAACGTTTTATGACTATCCCGAGCCGATCGTTATCGTTGATGAAGAAGAGAACGTGATCTGGTATAACGCAAGTTTTGAAGAACACATTTTCGGTGAGGACCGTGCATACGGTATCCATTTAAGCGAGCTTGTCGGAAATAATACCTCAAAGGTATTTGCGCCCAACGGCGCCATCGTCAAGATCTTAGACCATTACTACCGTGTCAGCGCAAGAAGATCGGAAGTTTTCAAGCTCTCGGTAATCAGCTTTATCGACGAAACCGAGCACGTTCTTTTGTCAAACGAATTCAAGGCGAGCCGCAAGACCGTATTGCTCCTTACGATCGACAATTATGAAGATATCTTGCAGAACTCCAAGGAGAGCGGCAAGGCTCACGTTCAGGTTCAGGTCGAGCAGATGTTCGAGCGTTTTATCGAAAACACCAACGGAATCTTGCATAAGCTTTCAAACGACCGTTTTTATGCCATCGTTGAGGAGCGTCACCTTGCGCCGATAATCGAGCGTAAGTTCGACATTTTGGACGAAGCCAGATCTATCATCGTGGGCGAAAGAATGTCCGTGACCCTTTCGATAGGTGTCGGCAGGGGAGCGACCACGCTTGCCCAAAGTGAGATCTATGCCAAGCAGGCACTTGATATGTGTCTCGGACGAGGCGGCGATCAGGCGGCAGTTAAGACCGAAAACGGTTTTGAGTTCTTCGGAGGAATCTCTAAGGCTGTCGAAAAAGCCACCAAGGTCAAGTCAAGGATCATTGCGACCGCCCTTAAAGAATTGGCTGAAAACAGCAATGAAATATTCATTATGGGTCATCAGTTTGCCGACTTTGACTCTGTGGGTTCAGCGGTCGGCCTTTGCGGAGCTTTCCGAAGCCTCGGCAAAAAGGCGTACGTTGTCGTTGAACCGGAAAAAAATCTTTCAAAAAATCTAATCAATCATATCAGCGTCAACTGCGGAGCAGATTACTTTATGTCTCCCGGTCAGGCTATCATCGAGATAAGCGACAAGTCGCTTCTTATAATCGTTGATACCCATAACCCCGATTTTGTCGATTCCAAGGAGCTTTACGAAGCCGCTAAGCAGGTCGTCGTAATTGACCACCACCGCAAGATGGTCAACCATATCGACAATGCCGTCGTATTCTTCCACGAGCCTTTTGCTTCAAGTGCCTGCGAGATGACCACCGAGCTCATTCAGTATTTCGGTTCCGATTGCAAGATATCCATCTCCGAAGCCGAAGCTTTGCTCACCGGTATCACGCTTGACACCAAGAATTTCGTAATGCGTTCAAATGCGAGAACCTTTGAAGCTGCGGCGCACCTTAAAAAGCTCGGCGCCGATACCGTCGTAGTAAAGGGTATGTTCAGCGATTCTCTGGAGACCTACCGTGAAAAATCACGGCTTATCCAGTCTGCGGATCTTTTCCACGGCTGTGCTATCGCAGTATCTGAAACCAATGCGCCCGAGCTTCGCCTTGCCGCACCTCAGGCTGCTGACGAGCTTCTGGGTATCTCCGGCGTTAAGGCGTCGTTCGTCATCTACCGTTTGGACGGTGTTTGCCATATTTCCGCCCGTTCAATGGGCGCATTCAACGTTCAGCTTATTATGGAAGCCATCGGCGGCGGCGGACATCGCACGATGGCAGGCGCACAGTTAGACGGAACTGTTGAAGAGGCAAGGATCAAGGTTCAAGAAGCAATTAAAGACTTTTTGGTAAAATAAACATAAAGAATTAATTCAGAACAGGAGAGATGATCAATGAAGGTAATTCTTATTAAAGACGTTAAGGGCTCCGGCAAAGCGGGTGCCGTTTTGGAGGTTGCCGACGGATATGCAAGAAACTTTCTGCTTGCAAAGGGATTGGCTGTTGAAGCAACCGCCAAGAACATCAACGATTTGAACGGCAAAAAGGCCGCCGCACAGCACAAGCTCGACGTTGCCAAGGCTGATGCCGAAGCAATCGCTTCAAAGCTTAACGGCAAAACCATCACCATCAAAGCCAAGGCGGGGCAGGGCGGAAAGCTCTTTGGCTCTGTCACAAGTGCAACTCTTTGTGACATCATCAAGAAGCAGTTCGGCGTTGATGTCGATAAGAAAAAGATCGTTTTGGCAAGCGACATAAAAGCCTACGGCGATTACTCGTTTGAGATCAAAATGACTCAGGGCGTATCCTGCAAGATGACCGTCAAGGTCGAGCCCGAAGCATAAGTAAGGAGGAAAAGCCATGCCCGTAAACAGCCTTGCTGCGAGTGAGCTTTTGGGAAGCCGAGAGTTGCCCTATAATTTAGAAGCAGAGCAGACCGTCTTGGGCGCATTGCTTTTGAATCCGGAAACTTTGCCGACTGCCATCGCTCATCTCAAGCCTGAAAGCTTTTACCGTGAACAGCACCGTGAGATATATTCCATCATTTTGCGAATGTTCTCAAACGGCGCAACTGCCGATATCATCACCGTTATGAACGAAGCCGTCGCTATGGGTGTTTTTGAAACCACCGCCATGGCAAAGACCTATTTAAAGGGCATTATGGACGGCGTACCCAGCACCGCAAATATCGCATCATACTGCAAGATAGTTGAGGAAAAATATCTTATCCGTTCGCTCATCAATGCTTCCCGTGAGATCATTGATGCGGCTACCGACGGCGGTGAGGATGCTAAAACCTTACTCGATCTTGCCGAGCAGAAGATCTACGATATCCGTCAGGGCAGAGAGATCGAAGGACTTACGAAGCTCAGCGATATCATAGTTTCGGCATATGACAGAATTCAAAAGCTTTCCGGTGAGGATAAAGCCGAATATCAGGGCCTTCGCTCGGGATATCCGCTTTTGGACTCCTACATATCAGGTCTTAACAAGTCCGACCTTATTGTTCTTGCAGGCCGACCGGGTATGGGTAAATCCGCTTTGGCACTCAATATCGCCGCAAACGTTGCAAAGCGCTCGCCCGATAAGGATATCGCCGTGTTCTCCCTCGAAATGAGCAAAGAACAGCTTGCGACCCGTATGCTCTCAAGCGAGGCGCTTGTTCCCAACACCGTTTTGACCAACGGTATGATCGGACAGGACGACTGGATCAAGCTTGCCGAGGGTGCCGATGCACTTTCTCGTATGAACATCTATATCGACGACACCGCAGGCATCACCTGCCCCCAGATCAAGGCAAAACTTCGCCGTATGCGTAATCTCGGCCTTGTAATCATCGACTATTTACAGTTGATGGAATCTGCGGGCAACCACTCAAACCGTGTCAACGAAGTATCCGAGATCACCCGTCAGCTCAAGCTTATGGCTAAGGAGCTTGACGTTCCCGTAATCATCCTTTCTCAGCTCAACCGTTCTGTCGAATCACGACAGGACCACCGCCCGATGCCCAGCGACCTTCGTGAATCGGGCTCTATTGAGCAGGATGCCGATATCATTTTGTTCGTATACCGTGAAGGTGTATACGATAAACAGAATCCGAATCAGTCTGCCGCTGAGTGTATCATCGCCAAGAACCGCCACGGCTCCACCGCTACCGTCAAAATGGCTTATTTGGGCGAATACACCCTCTTCCGCAGTATTGACAGCTCCCGAGAATGATTATTAACAAAGTTAAACTTGCCATCTCTAAGCATTCGATGCTCGGTGATGATGACAAAGTCGTCGTTGCTCTTTCGGGCGGAGCTGACAGCGTTGCGCTTTTGCTCTCGCTTATGGAGCTTGGATACAGCGTTTCCTGCGTTCACGTCAACCACAATCTCCGTGGCGACGAGAGCGACCGTGACGAAGCGTTTTGCGTTGATCTGTGCAAGCGTTTGGGCGTTGACGTTGCCGTTGAGCGAGTCGATGTCAAAGCTTATTGCCAAGCGCACAAGCTTTCACTTGAGGAGGGCGCAAGATATCTTCGCTATAAGGCAATTGAAAAGTATTTGAACGGCTCAAAGCTTGCGACTGCCCACAATTTAAACGACTGCTTTGAAACAACGCTTTTCAACCTCGTCAGAGGTACGTCGCTTTCGGGGCTTATGGGTATCCCGCCTGTGAGGGATAACGTGATCCGCCCGCTGATCGAATGTACCCGTGAGGAGATCGAAGCGTATCTCAATGAAAAAGGACAAGCTTGGGTCACCGATTCTACCAATCTGGTGCCCGACTGTTCCCGAAATATTCTCCGCCTTGAGGTCGTCCCCAAGCTTATGGAGATAAACGGGGGACTGTATAAGTCATACTCTGCATTTTTGCAAACGGTAGGGGAGTCTAAACGTTATTTAGACGACGCCATCGCTTGCGAATATGAAAAAAACCTTGACGGAAACACCCTATACCTATCGAATATTCCCGAGGGCGCTCTGCGTTCGGGCGCTTTGTCGCTTTATCTGAAGGATCAGGGCGTAGCTTCGACCTTCGACCGCATTTCTCTGATTTTGAAAAATCTTGAAACGGGCGAGCGGATCAATATCAAAAAGGGCGTTTATGTTGAGTATTTTTCGGGCAGAATATGCATAACCCGTGAACCGAGATCAAATTCTCCCGTGCAGATTCCGATCGGATCACTGCAAAATTTGTCTTATGGTTCAAAAAAGATCAATATCACGCATATTTCACATCAAGACATATCTTTTCTTAACAAATCCGATTTAAAATGGTGTGTGGACTTAGGGAAAGTTCACGGAAAAGTCACCGTAAGGAATTATATCGGAAACGAGAAGATCAAGCTTTTGGGCAAGGATATTACTCAGATTGTCAAAAAGCTTTTTGCCGCCAATGCCGACAGATATGCAAGAGGCGAGTCCGTTGTCATCGCTGATGATATGGGCGCAATTTTTGTCGAAGGCTATGGCGCAGCAGACCGTGTTAAATGCGACAGCGAAACAAAAGCTGCCGTGTTGATAGATATTATATGACATCAAAGGAGACTTTTTTATGGAATTTCAGCATAAAGTCGAAACAATGATCACAAAAGAAGAGATCGCAGTAAAAGTCAAGGAACTTGGCGAGAAGATCACTGCTGATTACAAGGGCAAGGAAGTTATGCTTATCGGCGTAATGAAGGGCTCTTTCGTATTTTTGGCAGACCTCGTCAGACACATTGACCTGCCCGCCACCATTGATTTTATCAGTGCCAAGAGCTACGGCGGAACTGTTTCGACAGGCGTTGTAAACGTTAAGATGGACACTGAGCTTGAGCTCGAAGGCAAGGATATTCTGCTTGTTGAAGACATCCTTGATACGGGAAGAACACTCAGCGTTCTCAAGGAAACCTTGCTCTCCAAGGGTGCTCACGACGTTAAGATCGCAGCATTCTTAGACAAGCCCTCACGCCGTGTGATCGACATCAAGGCTGATTACAGCTGCTTCACCATTGAAGACAGATTCGTTATCGGTTACGGCCTTGATTACAATGAGATGTATCGAAATCTCGACTTTATCGGTGAAGTAATTCTCTAAAGATATCCAATAGCAACGAAACGAGGTAAATCCATTTTGAATAAGAAACCATCAAGTCAAAAACCGAAGGGAACGCTCCTGCTCTTTCTTTTTACAGCGGTAATCATCATCGTTATGATCTTTGCCCTCAAAGGAATTGCCGATTCTGTTAATACCCCTTCATATTCCGTTATTATCGGATATTTTGAAAATCTGCAGGTAAGCGAGTTTTCCTTTAACTTAGGCTCCGGCGAACTTGAATATAAGCTTGAGGGAGAAGACGACTTCCGAAGTTATGAAGTCCCGAACGTTTCCGTATTCTATAACGAACTGTTCGGAGAGGGAAATATATTCGGTGACGGCAGAAACTACCGTGTCGCTTATGATGAGGTTCACGATACCCCGCTTAAATACAACTTCATTCCCGCTTCCGATTCTTCCTTCTGGCTGAATCTGATTCCCACGCTTATAATGATCGGAGCTATCATTTTCTTGATCGTTTCAATGACCAAGGGTATGGGCTCAATGGGAAAGGTGAATAACGTCGGCAAGGCAAACGTAAAGGTCGATGTGGATAGCAAAAACCGTGTCACCTTTAAGGACGTTGCAGGTGCTGATGAAGAAAAAGCCGAGCTTCAGGAGATCGTTGAGCTTTTAAAGGATCCCAAGAAATATCAGGATATCGGCGCAAAGATCCCCAAGGGCGTTCTGCTCGTCGGACCTCCCGGTACAGGTAAGACATTACTTGCAAAAGCTGTTGCAGGTGAAGCGGGCGTACCCTTCCTTTCTATTTCCGGTTCTGACTTTTTGGAGCTTTACGTCGGCGTGGGTGCCGCTCGTGTAAGAGACCTGTTCGATCAGGCAAAGAAATCTGCGCCTTCGATCATTTTCATTGATGAGATCGACGCTGTCGGCCGTCGCCGCGGTGCGGGTCTCGGCGGCGGACACGATGAAAGAGAACAGACCCTCAACCAGCTCCTCGTTGAGATGGACGGCTTTGCGCAAAACGAATCTGTGATCGTAATGGCTGCCACCAACCGCCGTGACGTTCTGGATCCCGCTCTTTTGCGTCCCGGACGTTTTGACAGACAGGTATACGTAAACTATCCCGACATCAAGGGCAGGGAAGAGATACTCAAGGTTCATACCAGAAACAAACCCCTCGCTCCCGACGTTGACCTTAAAAAGGTTGCGGCGTCCTCTGTCGGTTTCACGGGCGCTGACCTTGCAAACCTCGTAAACGAGGCTGCGCTTCTTGCGGTCAAGAGCGGCAAAAAGGCAATTACCGCTCAGGACTTCGGAGATGCCGCAATGAAGGTAATGGTCGGCCCTGAGAAGAAGTCAAAGGTAGTCCTTGAGGACGAAAAGCGCCTCACCTCATATCACGAGGCAGGCCACGCAATCTGTCATTACTACTGCGAAACGCAGGACAAGGTTCAGGAGATCTCGATTATCCCTCGCGGTTTTGCGGGAGGATATACGTTGAGCCTTCCCGAAACCGATAAGGCATACGTTACCAAGACCCGTATGCAGGAGGATATCGTTACTTTGCTGGGCGGACGTGCCGCTGAACAGATAATTCTTGACGACGTTTCTACGGGCGCATCAAATGATCTTCAGCGTGCAACGAAGGTCGCAAGAAATATGGTCACCAAGTACGGCTTCTCCGATAAGATAGGTCCTATAGTTTACGGCACCGACGAAGATGAAGTATTCCTCGGCAGGGATTATAACTCTCAGAAGTCTTATTCTGAGAAGATCGCCAGTGAGATCGACTCGGAGGTTCGTGCCATTGTACACGGCGCATACGAGCAGTCGCTGGGAATCCTTACGGCTCACGTCGATCAGCTCCACGCAGTTGCGGGACAGCTTCTTTCCCGTGAAAAGCTTACGGGGGATGAGTTCGATAAGATCATGAAGGGCGAAAGCATTGAGGATTCTTATCAGCCTTTGGCGGATACTGAAATGCCTACGGCAAACACCGACAGCGAGGACGATATTACAATTTCAGTCGCAGAAAACGGTGCGGACGAAGAATAGAAAAATCAAAAGGGAAAGCGAGAGCTTTCCCTTTTCTATTGGCGTTCTTTTATAGTTGAGATCAATTCGTCGGTCAGCTTTTCTACCCCTTCAAAGTCCATTGCACCGACATATCGCTTTTCAAGCTCATCGTGATTTTGCTTTGCTTGCTTAAGCGTCAAAACAGTTTCTCTTATCAGCTCGTTGGCTGCTGCGGCGTCAAAGCTTATGCGCTCACGTTTGTCTTTTAGATACGATTTGTCGTAAAATCTTGCTCCGTTAATTTTCAGTTCATATTCAGCGCCGACGTTTCCCGAAGCAAAGGCAATTCCCAGTTTGGGAATGATAAGATGCTGATATTGACAATCGCCCAAAAAGGGATTTTCCGATACGATGCAGTCATATCCCTTTACCGTTGCCAAAATCGAAAGTCTTTTAAGCATATGATCTGCTGCGGCAAGGTTTTTATCCTCAACGTAGTACGCTTTATATCCCTCAAAAGGAGATTCGAGGGTTATAACTCCTTTTGGCGTAACCGAAGTGATCTGCTTGAAGCTTATGCTTCCCTTCGGTTCTTTTGTTTTTTTGAAAAGATGGTTTCCCAAGCGGTCGCAAAAACCGTCAAGCTTTGCTCTTAACAATCCGCCTTCACCGATCGTTTCGATGTCTTGATATAAAGATACCGCAGCTTTAAGACACCTTCTTGCACGCTGATGATATTTTCCGTTTTCATTGCTCAAATAGACGATCTCGTCTGCTTTATCCAAAAGACTTTTGCCGTTCCAGAACATTCCGAGATCGATCAGTTTTTCTTTCACTCCGGGGTACTGAGGTTCAACAACGTGAGGTGCCGTGCCGTCAACAATGATGACGTTCCTTTCCGTGAATAGAACGGCATCCAAAGAATCCGGATCTGATGAACAATAATATAGCTCGTGTTCAAGACCCGTTTCATTTGCGATTCTTCTCATAAGAGAGGATTTGCCGGTACCGGGTCCGCCCTTGAGAATATAAGTATAATACTTCCCCGATTTGATCTCATTGGTTATGTGGGTTTTGAACCCGTCAGGAGTGGTTCTTCCTAAAAAATATTCTCTTGTCATAAAAAGCCTCCCCAAAATCGTTACATTTCATAATATGGAGGACGGCGGCGCTTTGTGCAAGCGACCGCCAAACTCCGCAAGCAACTCACTTTCGTTACGGTCGCTTAAAATTCGCAATTTGCTCACGCAAACTGCGAATTTCCACACGAGTGCGTTATGCGGCAGCCACTCGCCCTGACGGGCTCGTCATACGGACTCCGTCCGTAGCTTCGCCGCAGTTGCGGCTCTGCGCTGCCGCCCAACAAAGCAATCATATCACTTTCGTTACGGTCGCTTAAAATTCGCAATTTGCTCACGCAAACTGCGAATT
>CAYWXA010000002.1:13442-20303 GCA_964462175.1 uncultured Oscillospiraceae bacterium | reverse complement strand
TCACTTTCGTTACGGTCGCTTAAAATTCGCAATTTGCTCACGCAAACTGCGAATTTCCACACGAGTGCGTTATGCGGCAGCCACTCGCCCTGACGGGCTCGTCATACGGACTCCGTCCGTAGCTTCGCCGCAGTTGCGGCTCAGCGCTGCCGCCCAAGCGACCGCCAAACAAAGCAATCACCTCACATTTTCAACACAATATTCAGCATTATTTCATTTGACTAATTTACATATCTATGATATAATAAACTGATTATTTATGTTCGCTTGCAGGGAGGTGTCTGCGTGAGGATTTTGGGTATTGACCCCGGATATGCGATAGTCGGTTTCGGCGTTCTTGATTATGACGGCAGAAACTTCCGTGTTGTGAATTTCGGTGCTATAACCACTCCTGCGGGCATTGACTTTGACAAACGCTTAAAAATGATCTATGACGATATGTGCGTGATAATTGACACCTATAAGCCCGATGCTCTTTCAATGGAAAAGCTTTTCTTCAACACGAACACGACGACTGCTATCGACGTTGCGCAGGCAAGGGGAGTGATACTTCTTGCCAGTTCTCAAAAAGGCTTGTCAATTAACGAATATACGCCTTTGCAGGTCAAAAGCTCTATCGTTGGTTACGGCAGAGCCGAAAAAGCTCAGGTGCAGGAGATGGTCAGAACTTATCTCGGTCTGAAGGAAGTTCCCAAACCGGACGATACCGCCGATGCTTTGGCTCTTGCAATTACTCACGGACACAACTCGACCCAGGCGGCATATCTTGCTCAGTCGTCTTTGAAGAATATAAAGGAGTGACATTATGCTTTACAGCTTAACCGGAAGAATAACTTTAACTACCCCCGAACTTTGCGTAATAGATTGCGGCGGTGTCGGCTATGCCTGTAAGACCACCCTTGCAACTATTGAACGTGTCGCAGGCAGAGAAACTGCCACGTTATATACCCACCTTGCCGTCAAGGAGGATGCAATTGACCTTTACGGCTTTGCAACGCTTGACGAGCTTGAATGCTTCCGTCTGCTTATCTCCGTCAGCGGCGTTGGCGCAAAGTTTGCCCTTGCAATTCTTTCGAGCCTTCTGCCCGATCAGGTCGCCCTTGCAATCGCATCGGAAGACACCAAGGCATTCACCAAGATCAAGGGCGTTGGCAATAAAATTGCCCAGCGAATCGTAATGGAGCTTAAAGATAAGATCACCAAGGAGCCTTCGCTTATGGGTGCAAATTCGGGCATCGACTTTACCCCTGTGTCAAAAGCGGATACCCCCGCTTCCGAGGCAGTCGAAGCGCTTGTCGTCCTTGGCTATTCCCAGTCGGATGCCGCAGCGGCAGTTGCCCGACTCGACCAGACACTTTCAAGCGACGAGATGATCCGTCAAAGTCTGCGGCTCTTGGCTTCAAGAAAGTTTTAAATAGAGGGAGGACAGCGAAATGATCGAAACAGGCGAATTTGATTTTGAAAACCGACTTGTGGCGCCCACAGTCATAAATGAAGAAAAAGAAGACGTCGATTACTCCCTGCGTCCCAAGACCCTGAGCGAATACATCGGTCAGGACAAGGTCAAGGAAAATCTTTCGATATATATTGAAGCGGCGAAAAAGCGCAGCGAAGCGCTTGACCATGTTTTGCTCTATGGCCCTCCCGGTCTTGGCAAGACCACTCTTTCCGCCATCATCGCCCACGAAATGGGCGTAAACTTCCGTGTGACAAGCGGCCCTGCAATTGAAAAGCCGGGCGACCTTGCGGCACTTCTTACAAACCTGCAGGAAGGCGACGTTCTCTTTATCGACGAAATCCACCGCCTTTCCCGTGCGATAGAAGAAGTTTTATATCCTGCGCTGGAGGATTTCTGCATAGATATTATTATCGGAAAGGGGCCTGCCGCCCGTTCAATAAGAATAGACCTGCCCAGATTCACCCTCGTCGGTGCGACCACCCGTGCAGGTCAGCTCACCTCGCCTTTGCGTGACCGTTTCGGCGTTATTCAGCGGCTTGAGCTTTACACCAAGGAAGAGCTTGCCGAGATAATTATGCGCTCCGCAGTTATCTTAGGCGTCGGTTGTGACCGTGAAGGCGCATTAGAACTTGCCTCCCGTTCAAGGGGCACTCCCCGAATCGCCAACCGCTTCTTAAAGCGTGTGCGTGACTATGCCGACGTTATGGGCGACGGCTACATCACCAAGGAAATTGCAAGCGTTGCGCTCGACAGAATGGAAGTTGATCCTCTGGGTCTTGATTCTCTTGACAAGCGTATGCTTGAAATGATAATTAAAGGCTATAACGGCGGTCCTGTCGGACTTGAGACCCTCGCCTCGGCAATCGGTGAAGAAGCCGTGACTTTAGAAGACGTCTGCGAGCCTTATTTAATGCAGCTCGGTTTTATCGCAAGAACCCCCAGGGGAAGGTGTGCGACCGATCTTGCATATAAGCATCTCGGATTTTTGAAGGACGGTCAGACCTCGCTTTAAATCTTGAAACATTCATAAAAAATAAACATAACACTAACACAACATACATAAAAGGGGATATTATTTATCATGGGAAGACTTTTCGGAACTGACGGTGCAAGAGGTGTGGCGATCAGTGAGATCACCGTTGAAAAAGCTATGCTCATCGGCAAAGCGGCGGCATTGACACTTTCAAAGACTGCTCACCACAAGCCTAAAATTTTGATCGGTAAAGATACACGAGTTTCCGGCGATGTTCTTGAAGCTGCGCTTATCGCAGGTATTTGCTCCGTTGGTGCCGACGTACACCTTTTAGGTGTGATCCCGACTCCTGCCGTTGCATATCTGACCGTTAAATACGGCGCTGATGCAGGTGTCGTGATCTCCGCTTCGCACAATTCCTATGAATTCAACGGAATCAAGCTGTTCTCCTCAACGGGATATAAACTTCCCGACGAAGTTGAAAATGAGATCGAGCGTCTTGTTTTGGATGCTCCCGAGGAGATCGTAAATGCCGACTGCGACACCATCGGTCACATCTACACCGAAAAGAACGCAGAATGGGATTACGTCCGCTATCTCATCAAGCAGATCGATACCGATCTCGGCAGAATGAAGATCGCTATCGACTGTGCAAACGGTGCGGCATATTCTACCGCAGAAAAATTCTTCCGTGGCATCAACGCAAACGCTACGTTTTTAAACAACACCCCCGACGGATATAATATAAACCGTGGCTGCGGCTCAACCGACCTTTCAATGCTCTCGAAATATGTAGTCGAAAACCGCTGCGTTGCGGGTATCGCCTTCGACGGAGATGCCGACAGATGCTTGGTCGTTGACGAAAAGGGCGAACTTGTCGACGGCGACAAGCTGATAGCTTTGCTTGCGTTTGATATGAAAGAAAACGAAAAGCTTGCATCAAACACCTGCGTTGTCACACAGATGACAAATCTCGGTTTCTTCCGTTGGGCAAAGGAAAACGGAATCGTTGTTTCGACCGCCTCAAAGATCGGTGACAGATACGTTTTGGAGCGTATGCTCATCGGCGGATATAACCTCGGCGGCGAGCAGTCGGGTCATATAATCCTTTCCGATATCGCCACCACGGGCGACGGCGAGCTCTCGGGCGCTAAGATCTTGGAGATTCTTGCAAAATCCGGCAGAAAGATGAGCGAGCTTTCTAACGTATTCACGCCTTATCCTCAGCTTCTTGTGAACGTCAAGTTAAGAGATGATGCAAAGGGAATATGGAAGGCTGATGCAGAGATCGAAGAAATGATAAACTATTGCTCCGAACGCCTCGGTTCCGACGGCAGGATCTTCGTCCGTGAATCGGGTACCGAGCCTCTTTTGAGAATTATGGTCGAGGGCAAGGATGCCGAAGCCATTTACAACTACGCCCACGCCATTGCAAAGGTCGTGGAGGATAAATTGGGAGAATCAAACAGTGAGAATTGCTGAAAACTGGGTGGACTACCGCCTTATTGATACGTCTGACGGCGAGCGTCTTGAATCATGGAAGGGTCACACCCTTGTGCGCCCCGACCCTCAGATAATCTGGAAGACCGAGCGCCGTAACCCCCTTTGGAAAAGTGCCGATGCCATATATCACCGCTCGCAAAAGGGCGGCGGCGAATGGGAATATCGCAAAAAGCTTCCCGAAAGCTGGCAGATTTCCTATGGCAGCCTGCGCTTCATCATCCGCCCCACAGGCTTCAAGCACACGGGTCTTTTCCCCGAGCAGGCTGTCAACTGGGACTATATGTCCGAGCTCATAAAGAACGCAGGCAGACCGATAAATGTTCTCAATCTCTTTGCATACACAGGCGGCGCGACCCTTGCCTGCGCAAATGCAGGTGCAAGCGTATGCCACGTTGACGCCTCAAAGGGTATGGTACAGTGGGCAAGAGAAAATGCTGCCGCATCGGGACTAAGCGACAAGCCCATCCGCTGGATCGTTGACGACTGCGAAAAGTTTGTCGAGCGTGAGCTTCGCCGAGGTAAGACCTATGACGCCGTAATAATGGATCCTCCCAGCTATGGCAGAGGACCTGGCGGAGAAGTCTGGAAGCTTGAAGACTGCATTTATGACCTTGTGAAGCTTTGCTCAAAGGTATTAAGCGACAAGCCCCTCTTCTTCGTACTTAACAGCTATACCACGGGGCTTTCTCCCTCTGTAATGAGCTATATTTTAGGCGACATAATTCAAAATAAATTCGGCGGAACTGTCAGTGCCGATGAGATCGGCTTACCTGTGGAGGAAAGTAAAATGCCTTTACCCGCAGGCAGTACCGCTATGTGGATTGGATAAAATGGAAAAATTCATTGAACTTAAAAATGTCAGCTTCTCATACGTAAATGAATACGATGATAAGCCGACCAAGACCGAGGTCATCAAAAACCTCTCAATGACCGTAAATAAAGGCGAATTCGTTGCAGTTCTCGGTCATAACGGCTCGGGAAAATCGACCCTTGCCAAGCTGATGAATGCGATAAACCTTCCCGAATCGGGCGAGGTTCTTATCAACGGTATGGACACCCGTAAAGAGGAAAACCTTTACAACATCCGCCGCACCGTCGGAATGGTTTTCCAGAACCCTGACAACCAGATCGTTGCCACAGTTGTTGAGGAGGACGTTGCATTCGCCCTTGAAAACGTCGGTGTTGAGCCCAAAAAGATTCGTGAGGCTGTTGACGATGCCCTCAAGACCGTCGGAATGTATAAATACCGTGAGCACGCTCCGCACAAGCTCTCCGGCGGGCAGAAACAGCGTGTGGCTATCGCAGGCGTAATCGCTATGCAACCCGATTGCATCGTTTTGGACGAGCCTACTGCAATGCTCGACCCTATCGGCAGACGAGAGATAATGAAAACGATCAAAAAGCTCAACGATATGGGTGTCACGATCGTCCTCATCACCCACTACATGGACGAAGCAGCTCAGGCTAAGCGTGTTGTCGTAATGGACTATGGCAAGATTATCCTTGATGACGAGCCGAAAAAGGTATTTTCACAGGTCGATAAGCTCAAATTGGTGGGACTTGACGTTCCGCAGGTGACTGAGCTTACGCATATGCTCATTGATGCAGGGCTTTCGCTGTCTGATGACATTATTTCAGAGAACGAATGTGTCGATGCGCTTTATAAGCTTCTAAGAAAGGCTGACTGATCTTGGCAATAATTAAAACGGAAAATTTGAGCTACGTTTACGGCGAGGGTACGCCCTTCCGCAAAGTGGCAATTGATAATATAAACCTTGAGATCGAAGAAGGGGAACTTGTTGGCATCATCGGGCACACGGGTTCTGGCAAATCGACCCTTATTCAGCATTTCAACGGTCTTTTGAAGCCTACGTCGGGCAAGGTATATATCGACGGCGAGGAGCTTTTTGCCGATAGATCCCGACTTCGTGATATCCGCTTCAAGGTGGGTCTTGTGTTCCAGTATCCCGAATATCAGCTCTTCGAGGAAACTGTATATAAAGACATCGCCTTCGGCCCCAAGAATATGGGACTTAACGAAGCTGAGATCGATCGCCGTGTGCGTGAAACCGCTTCTCTTGTCGGCTTGAAGCCGGAAGTCTTAAATAAATCTCCCTTCGATCTTTCGGGCGGACAGAAGCGCCGTGTTGCAATTGCAGGCGTTATGGCCATGGAGCCGAAGGTGCTCATATTGGACGAGCCCACTGCAGGACTTGACCCCCACGGCAGGGACCGCATTTTGGGACTCATCAAAGAATATCACCGTGAAAAGGGCAATACCGTAATGCTCGTTTCCCACTCGATGGAGGACGTCGCAAAGACCGTTTCAAAAATACTCGTTATGAACGATTCAAGTGTGTTTATGTACGACACCCCCGAACGGGTCTTTGCACATTCGCAAGAGCTTCTGGGTATGGGTCTTACAGTTCCCCAGATAACCCGTGTGTTTGACAGGCTCAAGGAAATGGGCGTTGATGTCAGCGACGAGGTCTATTCCGTTAAGTATGCAAAAGAGCTTATTTTAAAGATGTTAGGCAAAAAGTGAGGTTAAAATCTTGATTAAAGATATCACCATCGGTCAGTATTTCCCGGGAAAATCGGCAATTCACCGACTTGACCCCCGCATAAAAATACTCCTGACCGCTTTATATATTGTAATGCTCTTCCTGCCTAACGGCTTTTTGGGCTTAGGTCTGGGAGCGATATATCTTATAATTGCATTTTTGCTTTCGGGTATCCCCGTTAAAATGATGCTCAAAAGCATTAAGCCGATACTTCCAATCATAGTCTTTACGGGACTGTTGAATCTGTTTTTCCTCGACGGCGGAACGGTTCTTTTGAGCCTCGGTTTCATTAAGATCACCTCCGAGGGCATCCACACGATGCTGTTTATGGCAATAAGGATCATTTTCCTCATCTGCGGAAC
>CAYWXA010000002.1:6139-13342 GCA_964462175.1 uncultured Oscillospiraceae bacterium | reverse complement strand
TCCTGCGAAATAGCTAATGACGACTTCCACGCACGCTATGATTGCCGAGGCAAGGAATATGTCTATATCATCCACAACAGCGAGATAAAATCTCCCTTTTATTCCGATACCGCCTACAGAAGCTGGTATCCCATTGATGCCGAAAAGCTCAACATCGCCTGCAAGGATTTCATCGGCACTCACGATTTCAAATCCTTCTGCGCAACCGCCTGCGATAAAGAGATAACCGTCCGCACCATTTTCGACTTCAAGGTCGAAAGGGAAGGGGACCTTGTCAAGTTTACGGTTTCGGGCGACGGATTCCTATACAATATGGTCCGCATAATGGTCGGAACGCTTTTGTTCATCAACGACGGCAAATTGCCCGTCGATTCGATTCCCGATATCATATCGAGCCTTGACCGCACCCGTGCCGGCAAGACCGTGCCTCCGCAGGGGCTCTATTTAAATAAAGTTTACTATTGATCACTATTGGAGGTGTAATATGTCCTCTGTTAATTCCTTTGAAACGGATATGCGAAAGCTTCGCCGCCGAAGAAAAAACAAGCGTATAGCAAAGAATATGCTTTTAATTTTTTCGATCATCGTTGTTGCACTGCTGATATACGTGACACGCTCCACGTGGCTCTCGTATTTTGACGGCATACTTGAGCGGGCACAGCTTGGCAGTTCTACGCATATAGAAGGGGAGATCGCCGAAGGAAATTATCCCATCGACATCAGCAAAAAGACCAAGACCGATATCGGCTCAATGTCAAAATGCTGGACTCTCTTTGCTGATACGACCTTTTATGTGTATTCGCCCTCCGGCGACCTGAATTATTCCGTTCAGGCGAGCTATTCAAATCCCATAATAAGCGAAACGCAAAAGCGCACGCTTATTTACGATTTGGGCGGATATAACTTTATGGTCTTGTCCGGCAGCAAACAGATATATACCAAGCAGCTCACCGATCAGATACTTTTGGGCGCAGTCGGCTCTGACGGAACGGTCGCCATCGTGACCTCCAACGACAAATACACCTCGTATCTTACGATATACGACAAAAACGGCTCTGAGATATTCCGCTGGGCTGACAGCAATATGATAACCGCCGTCGATATCAACGAGAAGTGTACCGGTTGCATCGTTTCAAGCTCATACGCACGCGGCGGAACTTATAAATCGGTGATCAGTGAGATCAATTTCTCATCAACCGAGCTGGGTATGAAAAGCTCGCCGATAGACGCCCTTACCTTTGGGTTGGAATACTGTCAGGACGATCAATTCTGGATCGTTGCCGACAATGCGCTTTACCGTATGTCCTTTGACGGAACGGTGAACTTCGTTTATGAATATAAATACGATCTTGTAAGCTATTCGGCTAACGATAAGATCGCTGCGTTGGTCTTTGAAAGCATCGGCAACGAGCACACGGCGATTTCGCTCCTCGGATATAACTCCGACGACGTTTGCGAGATCACCCGTGAGGAGAATATCAACTATATCATAACGGACGGTTCCACCGTATATATGAATACGGATACGACCTTTGAAGCTTTGAACCGAAACGGCGAATCGCTTATGAATATGGAGCTTGACGGCGTATACAGGCAGTTCTCCGTATCAGACAGCAATATTTATCTTTTGGGATATAAATATATCAACAAGATTCAAATGGAAAGTGTCAATTAAGAAAGGACTTAAATTATGGCATCGAATTTGTATTGGTTCTATGATGCTCTTGTCGTAGGCATTATTTTGATCTCATTATACGTAGGTGCAAAGCGTGGATTGATGAGAAGCGTCGTCTTGATCTTGCTCACCGTTTTGTCGATAGTTATAAGCTGGGTGGGCGCAGAGATCGCTTCTCCGATCATATATGATAAGCTTATCAAAGAGCGTATAGTCGGCGGGCTTGCCGAAAGCTCAGAGTCGTTTGATCCCGTAAAGGCTGCATCCGAAGCCATTTCTCAGGGTGATTACGGTGTTGAGATCTCTGATGCGGATATTGAAGGAATTATGGCTTCAGGAGAAGATTTCTTCTCCGTACTTACAGATGAGCTCAAGAAAAACGGTGCTTCTGAAAATTCTTCCGAGATTCAGGAAGAGGTTGAAGGCGCAGTTGCCGAAAAGATGCTCGTTTCTCTGTTCGGAGATTTTGTTTCTCCGTCTACCATTGCCGAGATTCTGGAATCCTTCCGGGGAACCACCGACGGCATCAATCAGGTTCTTTCCGTATTCATCTCGGGAGATAAGGAAGAAACTGCCGCAGCGACCGAAGAAATGATAATTGCACCTGTAATCAAGAGTGTTTTGAAAGTTATCATCTTCATTCTTCTGCTTCTCATCTTCAAGCTTATTATCGGCCCTCTTTCCGAGCTGTTCAAGGGCATCAACAAGGTTCCCGTGCTTGGGCCCGTAAATGTGCTTTTGGGCGGTGCGCTGGGCGTTGCCGAGGGCGCAATACTGGTCTACGTGATCGCACTTGCAGTGAGAATGGTGGTTTATTTCACGGAAGGCTCTTTGATGTTCTTAAATCTGGACACCGTAGAAAAAACTCAGATATTTAAACTGTTCTATAATATGGATCTTACAAGATTCGGTTAAAACGTTCGCAAACACACTTTGTCAGACGATGTCTGACACGCATTTTAGGAGAATTTATTATGATGCTATGTTCAAGGTGCAAAAAGCGCCCTGCCGCAGTGTTCATCACGACGATGAACGGCAACGAAAAGAAAAACGAAGGTCTGTGCTTTGCCTGCGCAAAGGAACTGGGTATAACTCAGGTCGATGACTATATGAAGCAGATGGGCATTTCCGAGGAAGAGCTTGAAGCTATGAGCGAACAGCTTATGAGCGAGCTTGACGGCGATTCCTTTGAAATGGGCGGAAGTGAAACGATGCCTAATTTCTTGACGAATCTTTTGGGCAAATTCGGTGGAAACAACGCTCCCCAGCCTTCAAATAACGCTCAGGAAGCCCCAAAATCTGACAAAAAAGCCGACAAAAAAGCAAACAAGGAAAAGGAACTCAAATTTCTAACGACCTATTGCACCAACTTGACTGAGCGTGCGGCTCAGGGCAAGCTGGATAATATCATCGGCAGAGATAGGGAGATCGGCAGAGCGATTCAGATTCTTTCAAGAAGGCAGAAGAACAACCCTTGCTTTATCGGTGAACCGGGTGTCGGAAAGACTGCCATCGCTGAGGGCATCGCTCAGAAGATCGTTGCAGGGGACGTACCCTTTAATCTTAAAAACAAACAGCTTTATCTTTTGGACTTAACTGCACTCGTTGCAGGTACTCAGTTCCGAGGACAGTTTGAAAGCCGAATCAAGGGACTGATTGAAGAAGTCAAGCGAGAGGGGAATGTAATCCTCTTTATTGACGAAGTGCATAACCTTGTCGGTACGGGCGATTCAGAGGGCACAATGAATGCCGCAAATATTTTGAAGCCCGCCCTTTCAAGGGGTGAGCTCCAGGTAATCGGTGCCACCACCTTCAAGGAATACCGCAAATATATTGAAAAGGATTCCGCCCTTGAGCGCCGTTTCCAGCCCATAACCGTCACCGAGCCTACGGTTGACGATACAGTTGAAGTGCTTTTCGGCATCAGAAGATATTACGAAGGATATCACCACGTTAAAATTTCCGATGCGGCGCTCAGAATGTGCGCTGTTCTTTCGGAAAGATATATCAATGACCGTTTCTTGCCCGACAAGGCAATTGACCTTTTGGACGAAAGCTGTGCCTGTGCGGCGATCAGAAGTCCGGAAATCGCCAAAGCATCCGCTCTTCGAACAAAGCTTGAAGATCAGTGCATCGCCCTTTCCGAGCTTGAATCGGCAGAAGAGCCCGATTATGAAAGCATCGCTAAAGCCAAAGCTGAGATCTCAAAGACTGAGGCGGAACTTGCAACTGCCGAAGCGGAGGCAGACAAGGTCTGCGTGACCGAAGAGGATCTTTCGAAGGTAATTGAGCTTTGGACGGGTATTCCCGCAAATAAGATCGTTGAATCGGAATATGAAAAGATCCGCTCGCTTCACGAAGCGCTTTCAAAGAGAATTATCGGTCAGCCAGAAGCGGTCGAGCTTGTCTGCAATGCAGTTAAGCGCTCACGTGTTCAGCTTTCTTCCCGCCGCAGACCCGCATCCTTCATCTTCGTAGGCCCTACGGGTGTCGGTAAGACCGAGCTTGCAAAGACATTGGCGGCAGAGTTGTTTGATGCAACGGAACCGCTCATCAAAATTGATATGTCCGAATATATGGAAAAGCATACCGTTTCCCGTCTCATCGGCTCGCCTCCCGGCTATGTTGGATATGACGAAGCGGGACAGCTCACGGAAAAAGTCCGCCGCAAGCCTTATTCAGTCGTTCTGTTCGATGAGATCGAGAAGGCGCATAAGGATGTTATGAACATTTTGTTGCAGATTCTCGACGAGGGCAGGGTAAACGATGCTCAGGGCAGAAGCGTCTCCTTTGAAAATACCGTCATTATTATGACCTCGAATGCCGGCTCAACCGATCAGTCGGGCGGAATCGGATTTGACAAGTCAGTTGCACAAGTTTCTCGTGACAGAGCAATTAAGGGCTTGCGCGAGTTCCTGCGCCCTGAGTTTATCAGCCGTGTTGATGAAATCGTTGTATTCAATCCTCTGACCGAAGAGAACTACGCCGACATCGCACACATCATGCTCAAGGAAATGGAAATGCCTTTGGCTGATAAGCTGATTATGTTCAGCTTTGACCGTGAGGCGGAGCTTTGCATTGCAAAGATGGCTTACGACGCTAAATACGGCGCCCGTGACATTCGCAGAGTCATTCAAAAGGAAGTTGAGGATAAGATCGCATCTCTTATCATTGATTCGGGAGAGATCAAGCTTCGCTCGATAAACGTTACTGCTCGTGACGGTAAGCTTATCATTGAGGGCATCTGACCGTTTGCTGCGGATGCGCCCCCTCCCGCACCCCATAAAGGGGTACGCTCGGCGCCGCACGGCACCCCTAAACCCGTGCCGCCCCACCCGAACCCCCTTCACAAATTGTAAACTTTTTGTAAATTTTTCATTCCCATCTTGCAATCGCTATTATATTATGTTATAGTAGATGAGCCGCGTATGTTCGGCTCCAAAAGTCGTACTATGCCCATTTGAGCATAGCCGCGCCGAAACGTAGCGAGTTTTATAGTAAAGGCAGGTGCCAACTTATAATGTACGCAGTAATTGAAACAGGCGGAAAGCAGTATCAGGTTAAGGAGGGCGATATCCTCTTTATCGAAAAGCTCCCCGTTGAAGCTGAAGAAAACGTAACCTTCGATAAGGTCATCGTTGTTGCTAACGGCGAATCCACCACCGTAGGTGCTCCCTATGTTGCTGGTGCTACCGTTGAAGCTAAGGTTCTTAAGAACGGTAAGGCTAAGAAGATCACTGTTATGACCTACAAGCCCAAGAAGGGTTCTTCTCACAAGAAGCAGGGTCACAGACAGCCCTACACTCAGGTAAGAATTGAAGCTATCAAGGCATAATGATTGAAGCTAAGTTTTTAACAACAGATGGCAAGCTTAAAGGCTTTGCCGTAAAAGGCCACGCAGGATATGCAAGATCAGGGAAGGATATCGTATGTGCGAGTGTATCTTCCGCTGTAATGCTGACTGTGAACTTAGCATCTGAAGCCTTCGGAATCGAAACCGATACTTACGTCGGCGATGACGAGATCAGATGCACATTTAAGGAGAGTTCTCCCGAAGGTGAAAAGCTCTTGACGGGTCTTAAATCTCACCTTGAAATACTCAGTGAGGACTATCCCAAATTCGTAAAAGTTAATACTTCGGAGGTGTGATAAATGTTGAGAATCAGTATGCAGTTCTTCGCCCATAAGAAGGGTGTAAGTTCTACAAAGAACGGCCGTGACTCCGAATCCAAGAGACTTGGTGCAAAGAGAGCCGACGGACAGGCTGTATTGGCAGGTAATATTCTTTACCGTCAGCGCGGCACACATATTCATCCCGGCAACAACGTAGGAATCGGTTCTGACGATACATTGTATGCAAAGATCGACGGTATCGTAAGATTCGAAAGACTCGGACGCGACAGAAAGAAAGTTAGCGTATATCCGGCTGAATAATTTTTAAAGGACTAAATCCCGGACTTTTCAGCCCGGGATTTTCCATTGAATCAAGAATTTTTAGGAGGCGAAAAAATGTTCGTCGATGAAGTATATATAACCGTTGAAGCGGGCGACGGCGGCGACGGCTGCGTGTCGTTCCATAGAGAAAAATATGTTGCCGCAGGAGGACCCGACGGAGGTGACGGAGGCAAGGGCGGAGATATCGTCTTTTTGGTTGATGACAACTGCTCGACCCTTATAGATTTTCGCTTCAAGCGCAAATACGTGGCTCAAAGAGGTAACGACGGCGGCTCGAAAAACAGCTTCGGCAAATCTGCGCCCGACCTCGTAATCAAGGTGCCCAGAGGCACAGTTGTCCGTGAAAAGGAATCGGGCAGAATAATCGCCGATATGTCGGGTGACGAGCCTGTAATAATCGCAAAAGGCGGCAGAGGCGGCAGGGGAAACGCTCATTTTGCAACCCCCACCCGTCAGATTCCCCGTTTTGCAAAGCCCGGCTTCAAGGGTCAGAAGCTTGATTTAAAGCTTGAGCTGAAGCTTTTGGCTGATGTGGGACTTGTGGGCTTCCCCAACGTCGGAAAATCAACCCTTATTTCGGTTGTTTCCGCCGCAAAGCCCAAAATTGCAAACTATCACTTCACGACCTTGACTCCCGTTTTGGGCGTTGTAAAGACCTATGACGGCAAGTCGTTCGTTATGGCTGATATCCCCGGACTTATCGAGGGTGCCAGCGACGGTGTCGGCTTGGGTCACGAATTCCTTCGCCATGTCGAGCGCTGCCGACTGATAATTCACGTAGTTGACGTTTCGGGATGCGAAGGCAGAGACCCCATTGACGACTTTGAGATCATCAACCGAGAGCTTCGCAATTTCTCCGATGATCTTGCAAATGCTCCGCAGATCGTTGCGGCAAACAAGTCGGATATGGCAACTGACGAGCAGATTGCCGAGTTCAAGGAATATATCGAGTCACAGGGACTTACGTTCTTTACCATTTCCGCCGCAACTACTATGGGCACGAAGGAGCTCATTGATGCGGCATCGCGCGAATTGGCAAAGCTCCCTCCCTTAAAGGTCTTTGAACCGGATCC
>CAYWXA010000002.1:0-6039 GCA_964462175.1 uncultured Oscillospiraceae bacterium | reverse complement strand
AGCCCCTTGGCGTTGGCGTTTTTGGGCGACTCGGTATATGAGCAGCTCGTTCGTGAAAAGCTCACGCTGTTTGCCAATATGCCTGCCAACAAGCTCCACAACCTTGCGGTAAAATATGTTTGCTGTGAGTTCCAATCAAATGCTGTGGAGATAATTTTGCCCATTCTCTCGGAGGATGAGCAGGATATTATGCGCCGTGGTCGCAATTCGAGCGGGATCACAGCGCCCAAGCATTCAGACGTTGCGACGTATCGCCGTGCAACAGGTCTTGAAACTCTTTTCGGTTATCTTGATCTTTTGGGCAGGCAGGAGAGAATTCAGGAGCTTTTCGAGAAAATCTGGGAAACTGTTGAAATTGATGCCAAGTAGTATTATAATATAAAGGTATTTGAAAATACTGAAAGGAAGTTTATTTTATGTCAGGACACTCTAAGTGGAACAATATCAAGCGCAAAAAAGAGGCTGCTGACGGCGCAAAGGCTAAGATCTTTACCCGAATCGGCCGTGAGATTGCCGTTGCCGTAAAGGAGGGCGGAGCCGATCCTTCAAGCAACTCGAAGCTTCGTGATCTCATCTCCAAAGCCAAGGCTAATAATGTTCCTAACGATAATATCGACCGTGTTATTAAAAAAGCGGCAGGCGACACCGATAAGAACAGCTATGAAACCATGGTTTATGAGGGCTACGGCCCCGGCGGCGTTGCTGTAATCGTTGAGTGCCTGACCGATAATAAAAACCGTACCGCAGGCGACGTCAGACACTATTTTGACAAGTTCGGCGGAAATATGGGTACCACAGGCTGTGTATCCTTTATGTTTACCCGCAAGGGCGTCATCACAATGGAATATGACGGTCAGGACGAAGATAAGGTAATGGAGGACTGCTTCGAGGCGGGCGCTGAGGACTTCAATATTGAAGACGAGATCATTGAAGTCAACGCCGAGCCTAACGACGTTTACAAAGTCAGCGAAGCACTCACAGGCTTGGGATATAAGGTTTTGTCTGCTGAAGCTGCGATGGTTCCTTCGACCTATACCGAACTTACAGATGAGACCCATCTTAAGTTTATGAACCTTCTTTTGGAAAACCTCGATGAGAACGACGATGTTCAGCAGGTTTGGCATAACTGGGATATGCCCGAAGAGCCTGAAGAGGACTAATAGCACAAAAAACAAAGGCGAGTACGTTTCGTACCCGCCTTTTTTGTCCGCACCAACTGCTACCGCAACCTTTGACGGCCGCTTGCAGACATCCATAAGCTTGCACGGGCGGCAGCCACCCCGTTTTGCCCTGCAGGCAAAACGGGTTCTTCGCGCCTTCGGCGCGAAGCGACGGGGCTTCGCCCCGTCGGGCTGCCGCCCTCCCTTGCGCACAAAAAAGCCCGCCGGTCTCCCGACGGACTTCAATTTATCCCTTCTTAACTGCGTAGAACACTGCCGCCGCAACAGCAACAGCAATAAACACAACTACAATTGCAAGCTTAACGTACCATTTGTGCTTCGATTCGTTTCTCGCCGCAACCAGATCTTTGAAATAGGTCACCGACAGAGGCTTTTTCAGTGCGAAGTATAGAGGCACGGAAATGATAACCGCCAGAACCGCATTTATCGTCGACGTGATGGCATTTGTACCAACTGCCGCCAACGCCGTTTCAACCTCATATCCCAAAATGATCTGGGTGATGTACGTTTTTGAAAGATACAAAACGATGTATGTGAGCTGTCCTAAAATTGCAGCAACGCTCATATGCACGGTTTCGTTTGAAAGTCTTTTGGCTGACTTTGCGATCACGCCTGCAACATATCCCATTGCGAACTTCGAAAGGAAAGTAAAGGGCGCTGAAATGATGTATACAGGGTCGAACAGGTCATAGAGTGCGGCACCGATTCCCGATGCCAGACCTCCGATAGGCCCGCCGAATAGGATGCCCGCCAAAAGGCACATTGAGTTACCGAGGTGAACTCTTGTAATCAGAACACCGTTAGGGATCTTGATCTGCAAATAGTTTCCGACGTAGCAAAGCGCCGCCATAAGTCCTACGGCAATAATAAACGAAAGCTTCTTGTTTTTCATAAAGCTGCCCCCTCAAATAGGTTATGTCACCATTTTATTCCGCAAAACTTCAAAATGCAAATTCAAACCAACGTAATTGCAAATGCCTTTACATTGTTAAAAATAAACGAACCCCAATCAATCTGCAAAACATTATTTATGCACGATTCACATCATTTCATTAGCAAACGCACACTTTTTGAAATGATAATTGAAAATTGCACAAAAAGTCCGTCAATTGTGACAGCCTTTTAGATAAAACGGTAGAAATTATTTTTGAATTTTTTGAAATGCCTATTGACAAAACCGAATAATGGTATATAATGAACATATGAACAAATGCTCATATGTTATTGACATCTTTAAATCTGATCTGAATAGGGGAGCAAATATGGAACATAAGTATAACTGTGCAAACTGCGAGCACGCTCAGTGTTGCGGCAGAAACGTAGAAAAGGTTCGCCTTTATGAGAGCAAAATGATCTCCGAAGAGGAAGCATATTACATCAGCGAGCTGTATAAAGCAATGTCCGATCCCACCCGTGTGCGAATCTTATTTTCACTCATTCCCGGGGAAATGTGCGTTTGCGACATCACCGAGCTTGTAGGCGTGAGCCAGTCTGCGGTTTCCCATCAGCTCAGGACCTTAAAACAGGCAGGTCTTGTGCGCTATCGCAGAGACGGCAAAACTATGTATTATTCTATTGCCGACAGTCACGTTTCGACTATGCTGGCAATGGGTCTTGAACATATTGCAGAATAAATCCGAAAGGCGATATTATCTATGTCACACGAACACAATTCCTGCACCTGCCACGAAAACGAGTGCCACTGCCATCGCTACGACGAGCACTCTCACGAGCACAGCCACGAAGCCCATAGCCACGATGACCATTGCTCCTGCCATTCCCACGATGATGACGGTTGCGGCTGTGGCCATTGCCACAGCGAGAAGCCGATCAAAAACCGTCTGCTGATGCTCATTCCCGCGGCGATTGTTCTTGTTTTATCATTCATCTTCTCCGAGGAGCTCATCTGGGTTTCAATTTTACTGCTTGCGGCATACATCATCGTCGGACTTGATACTGTCATCGGTGCCGTAACTGAGCTTATCCGTGAAAAAACAGTCGGCGAATCATTTTTGATGTCCATTGCTACCTTCGGTGCCATCGCCGTTGGCGAGCTCCGCGAGGCCGTTGCCGTAATGGTATTTTACTCCATTGGTCAGATTCTCGAGGAAGTCGCTCAAAACCGCTCGAAAAAAAGCATCCGTGCTTTAATGGAGCTTCATCCCGATGTCGTACACATCAAGCGTGACGGCAGAATTATTCCCGTATCACCCGAAGAAGTCCATGTCGGCGACATCGTTATTGCTGTTGCTGGTGAGCGCATTTCCCTTGACGGCAAAATCATATCTGGCACCACATCAATCGACTATTCCGCCCTCACAGGCGAATCTATCCCTGTTTTAGCAACCGAAGGCGACAGCGTTTTCGGCGGAGGAATCAACCTTAACGGCTCAATTGAAATTGAAGTCACCAAGCCCTATGCCGAATCAAGCGCCGCGCGAATCATCCGTCTTGTTGAGGATGCAAGAGGTAAAAAGGCCAAATCGGAGCGCTTCATCGCCCGCTTTGCTAAGAAATATACCGTTGCCGTATGTATCATCGCCGCTGTAATCGCTTTCATCTTCCCGATATTCACAGGATATGCCGAAACCTTCTCCCGCTGGCTGTACACAGGTCTTACCTTCCTGGTTGTATCCTGTCCCTGCGCTTTAGTGATTTCTGTTCCGCTGACATTCTTTGCAGGCCTGGGCTGTGCATCATCCTATGGAATCTTAATCAAGAGCACTGCCTCGGTCGAAACGATTTCCAAGCTCAAAACAATTGCATTTGACAAAACAGGCACCATAACCAAGGGTGTTTTATCTGTCACACATACCGAATTGGATGACGAATCCTTGCGCCTTGCGGCATATGCTGAAAGCCGCTCAAATCACCCCGCCGCCAAAGCAATCGTATCATACTTGGGCGAAGATATTCCCATCGATACCATATCCGACACAACTGAAATCCCCGGCAGAGGAATCAAGGCGACCGTATCGGGTAGGGAAGTGCTAGTCGGTAACCGAAAGATGATGATTGATAACGGCATCCGTGAGGATAATCTCAAACAGCACCACGGTTTAGGCATATACTCCTACGTTATGGTCGACGGCGAGCTTAAAGGACATATCATCTTAAACGATGAACTCAAGCCCGATTCGATTGATGCAATCGATAAGCTCCACAAGTCCGGAGTTAAAACCGTTATGCTCACGGGCGATAACCAAGAGGCCGCCAACGAGGTCTGCAACCGTGTACGAATCATCAGTAACTACGCCAACCTCTCGCCCGAGCAAAAGTGCTTGCAAATGATGTCGATAACCCAATTTGCCAAGTCGAACCAAGGCGGTACCGCCGCATTCGTCGGCGACGGAATCAACGATGCTCCCGTTTTGACGATGGCTGACGTAGGCATAGCAATGGGCGGTCTCGGCTCCGATGCCGCAATTGAGACTGCCGATGCAGTTATTCTCAACGACAGCTTAATGAAGCTTCCCTTGCTTATCAAGATCTCCAAGCGCACGATGCGGATAGTTAAGCAGAATATCGTTTTCTCTCTCGGTGTCAAGATCCTCGTTATGATTCTGAGCCTGATGCATATCGCTACTATGTGGATGGCTGTTTTTGCAGACATCGGAGTAATGCTCGTTGCAGTGCTTAACGCATTGAGAGCATTAAGATATCGCGAACGTGATTGACTAATGAGCGTTTAAGTGTTAAAATCAAATAAACAAAAAGCTGTCATGATTTTTGTGGCAGCTTTTTTATGAGATGATAACGAAAGGTGACTGTTTTATGGAATGGCTTTGCCTCAATATTTATACGACCCACGAGGGTATCGAACCTCTGAGCGCCGCATTGATGGACATCGGTATATCGGGAATCGTAATTAACGATCCTTATGATATAGATCAGTTCGTTGCAAACAAGACTGACGAGTGGGACTACATCGACGATGACCTTGCCGACACCGCCGGCAAGGATACCTACGTAACCGTTTACATCACCGATGATGCCGACGGCGCCGAGCTTTTAAGCGAGATCAACTCTGCGCTTTTAAGACTCAGAACGTTTGATGATATCGGCGCTTACGGCAAGCTTGAAATTGAGAACTCGACTATCCGTGAGGAGGATTGGGCAAACAACTGGAAACGCTTCTTTAAGCCCGTATACGTCGGTGAGAAGCTTGTAATTAAGCCTACTTGGGAGGATCTGCCCGCTGACATCACCCGTGTTGTGATCGAGCTTGATCCCGAATCCAGCTTCGGCACGGGCAGACATCACACCACTCAGCTTTGCCTTGAGCTTTTGGAAAAATACGTTCACGCAGGTGACAAAATTGCCGATCTCGGCTGCGGCAGCGGAATAATCGGGATCGCCGCAATGATGCTCGGCGCAAGCTCTGTAAAGGGGACGGATATTGCCGAAAACGCCGTCAGGATCGCAAAGGAAAACGCCCTTAAAAACGGCATTGCCGATGATAAATATGCTGTATACTGCGGCGACATAGCATCCGATAATGCCCTTGCAGATGAGTTTGGCAAAGAATACGACCTCGTTGCCGCAAACATCGTGGCAGACGTTCTGCTCTCGATGACCGATGTTTTCAAGAACATCACCCGCAACGGGGGCATACTCGTCGTTTCGGGAATCATTGACGACCGCCTTGAGGAAGTAATGACAAAGATAACTGCAAACGGCTTTGAAATCATCGAAACAGCTCACAGAGATATCTGGAATTCTGCTGCATTGAGGCGTATATGATAACGGTATTATATAACGATGAGAGCATAGTTGTCTGTCAAAAGCCTGCAGGAATAGTTTCCGAGGACGGCGGCTTGCCCGACCTTTTGCGTGAACAGCTCGGCTGTGATATTTA
>CAYWXA010000001.1:0-77974 GCA_964462175.1 uncultured Oscillospiraceae bacterium | reverse complement strand
TTCAAGTCCTGTTGTCGTCATATCGAAGCTTGTGCAACCGCCAACTTCATACACACAGAAATTACATATATTTACCTTCAAATATGATACAATGCAAGCGAAGTGTGTTTTGTATTATTTATATATCGCTCTTGCTAAAGTCTTCGGTGTGTATTATAATTTAGTTGATTTATATTTTGGAGGAAGCTTTATGAAACTTGAATGGAAAACCTGTTTTAAGATCGGCGTGAGCATTTTCTTGCTGTATCTTTGCATCAATTATTGGCCGGCTGTGGGAGGATTTATAGGATCTGTATTCAGCGCTGCTGCGCCGTTGTTCGTCGGCTTTGCGGTAGCGTATCTTGTAAACATTCTTATGAGCCGCTATGAGCTATATTATTTCCCAAAGTCAACGAAAAACATTGCTGTAAAATCACGCAGACCGGTCTGTATGATTGCGGCTTATCTGACACTTATTGCAATCATTGCGTTAGTGATCGGTTTGGTAATTCCCGAGTTTACCTCCTGCATAAAACTTCTGATCGATATGATACCCGGTGCAATGGACAAGGTCATTGAGATCATTGATAAGTATGACCTGCTTTCTGATGATAATATCGCTTTCCTTGAATCTATCGACTGGAAATCTCGCATCAGTGAGATATTCGGCGTTCTTACGTCGGGAATAGGTAACGTCGTAGACGTCGTTATCAATACGGTATCTTCCGTATTTTCTGCGATCGTGACCGGTTTTCTCAGCTTGATCTTCTCGGTCTATCTTCTTATGGGCCGTGACAAGCTTATGTCGCAATGCTCAAGAGTTGCAAAGCGCTACATCAAGAGCTCGTGGTATGACAAGATCACCTACGTTCTTTCAATTTTGAATGATTGCTTCAGAAAATACATCGTCGGTCAGTGTACGGAAGCGGTTATTCTCGGCGCATTGTGTACCGTAGGTATGCTGATACTTCAGCTTCCTTACGCCACGATGATCGGTGCGCTCGTTGCCCTGACGGCTTTAATACCCGTTGCCGGTGCGTATATCGGAGCGGCGGTCGGCGCATTTATGATATTGACCGTTTCACCGATAAAGGCGCTTATCTTCCTTATATTCCTCGTCATTCTTCAGCAGTTTGAAGGCAACGTTATTTATCCCAAGGTCGTCGGTTCCTCGCTCGGTCTTCCCGGAATATGGGTGCTTGCGGCGATCACGGTCGGCGGCGGAATTATGGGCATAATGGGAATGCTCATAGGTGTTCCCGTTGCCGCTACGGTTTACCGTATCGTGAAAAACGATATCAATAAATCGCCCGATGGCGTAAAGCCTGCCCTTGCAGAAGCTCCTGCCGAATCGTGTGAGATCGCAGAGCAGACGGAAAAGGTCGTGTCAAAGCCGGCATCAAAACCGTCCGGCAAGCCGTCGAATAAATCAGGCAAGAATAATAAATCAAAAAAGAAAAAATGATCTGATAATTGCGAACATTTTCAAAATTACTGCATATCATAAAGAGATACTTATTTGTTTGGAGGATTCTTTTTATGATAGAAAACAACGTCGGATGTTATATGTCCGCTCTGAGGCGTCAGCCTAACGCCGCCGCTGTCATCAGCGGAGAAGGGGAGTACTGCCGCATCAAGGGCTCCGTTCGGTTTTATCAGCTTCGCAACGGCGTGCTGACGGCACTTGAAGTCAGCGGCTTGCCTTGCGAAGAAAGCAAATGTCAAAGTCCCGTGTTTGGCTTCCATATTCACGAGGGCGGCTGTTGCTGCGGAGACGAGACTGACCCTTATGCCGATACAAGATCCCATTTTGATATGTGCGGGAATCCGCATCCTTATCATTCGGGCGATATGCCGCCGATATTCAGCGCAAACGGCAGCGGATTTATGATCTTTCTGACCAACCGCTTTTGCGTTCGGGATATAATCGGGAGAACCGTCGTCATTCACGCTCATCCGGATGATCTTCACACACAGCCATCCGGCAACTCAGGCGTGAAGATCGCCTGCGGCGAGATCATGGCATTTTGTAATTGAATATAAAAAACGAACCCGTGAGCGCAATTGCCCACGGGTTTTCATTTGTTCAGTTAAAAGAAGCTGGTGATAAATATCTCGATTCCGATGAAGATCAAGATCGAACCGCCGAGAATTCCTGCTTTGCCTGCAAGCTTCGTTCCTGCGTGCTTGCCGATATAGATTCCTGCAAAGCAGATAACGAACGTGACAGCGGCTATGATAAGTGCGGCAATTATTGCCATAACGAGATCGTACTCCGCAATGGTAAATCCGACTGACAAAGCGTCAATGGAAGTGGCAACACCCTGAACCAGAAGAGCGCTAAAGCCTACTCCCGGCTTCTCACAAGGATCGCCCTTGTCCTTAATTCCTTCGATCAGCATCTTTGAACCGATATATCCCAAAAGGATCAAAGCGATCCAGGGAATAAACTTTTCAAACGCCTTGAAATACTGCAAAATCGTATGAACGCATATCCACCCGATCATCGGCATCAAAGCCTGAAACATTGCAAACACACCTGCAACGCCGCACATTTTTCCTTTTTTCATACACGGCTCGTTAAGACCGTTTGCCAATGAAACGGAAAAAGCATCCATTGCAAGTCCGATACCCAGAAGAGCGCTGTTAAATACGAACATAAAATCCATTTTAAATTCCTCCAAATAAAAATCCGATATGGCGAAACCATACCGGACATCATTACAAACGGGCAGACTCCATGCATAGCTTCACAGTTACACATGAGTCTCGCAATTAAAAGCAAGCCAGGCAAGAATGCCAGTATGTTGACTTGCTACGCAAAAAGCGCATGCTACTCCCTCATCGGCTACATTATACTACGCCGCTTGTCGGTTAGTCAACGCTAACTTTTTGAAATTTTGAAATTTGTTTTATATCGGCATTTCTCATTCTCAAGTTTGCTGCGCTTTGACCGCGGGCACCGCTCCGCCACAGCCTCCCTTCGGTCGGCGCAGGCGGCCCGACGCCCGCTCCAGCCTCCGCCTCCGAAAATCAACAGGCTAATATATAATAAGTCAAATATTGTAAAAACTGATTTTAACTTTACTGCTAAATGGCAGTTTGTTGGAAAACCCGACAAGATTCAAAATCTTCAAAAAAACAGTAGAAATTGAAAATACGTTATGCTATACTTAGAATGATGTATTTTAACATCATGACATAACTGTTCTTAAGAAAGGGACGCCATATGAATAAATTTGTTGTCGCTAAGAATAATCAACTTTGCTCGTTTTTGGTTGAAACTACTGCTTTTGAAGGCGTAAAACGCATTGCCGGCACGGTTTGCGATGATATCAGCCTCGTTGTCGGAAAGAAGCCTGAAGTGGTTGATTCCGTGTCAAAGATCAACACTTCTTCCGTTATCATCGTCGCTACCGTAGGACATAGCGATTTGATCAACGATCTCTCAGATTCAGGTGTGATCGACGTTTCTGCCGTTGAAGGAAAGCGTGAGGTATATATGCTCAAGCATATCAGCTCTCCTTTTGCTGACCGTCCTGACGTTACTGACGCTTTGGTCGTCATCGGAAGCGATAAGAGGGGAACGATCTACGGTCTGTTCTCGATTTCCGAAGCTTGCGGTGTTTCGCCTTTGGTATATTGGGGCGACGTTGCACCCAAGCCCAAGGACGAGCTTTTACTCGATTATTCCGAGACTTTTGTTTCAAAAGAGCCTTCGGTTAAGTACCGTGGTTTCTTCATTAACGATGAATGGCCTGCATTCGGCGGCTGGAGCCGTGACCGTTTCGGCGGCTTCAACACACAGGCTTATGAATACGTTTTCCAACTTCTTCTCCGCTTAAAGGGCAACTATATGTGGCCTGCAATGTGGTCAAGTGCATTCTCTGAAGAGGGCCCCGGAATCGCCAACGCCGAGCTCGCTAATATCTACGGCGTAATAATGGGCGCATCACACCACGAGCCTATGTGCCGTGCAGGTGTTGAGTGGCAGAGAATTTACAAGCAGTACGGCGATGACAACACATGGAGCTTCATCTCCAACCGTGATGCCATAACCGAATTCTGGCGTGACGGCTTGAAGAGAAATAAAGATTTTGAAAACATCATCACCGTCGGTATGCGTGGCGAAAACGACTCGCTTCTTTTGGGCGCCGATGCTACGTTGGATGACAACATCAACGTTTTGAGAGGTATAATCAACACTCAGAACGACTTGATGAAGGAGATCGTAAATCCCGATCTTGACGAAATTCCCAGAATGCTCGCAATGTATAACGAGGTTGAGGATTTCTATTACGCACCTAACGGCTTAATGGGCTGGGAAGCTCTCGACGGCGTTATCCTGATGCTTTGCGATGATAACTTTGCAAACCTTCGCTACCTGCCTACTGACGCCGACCGTGACCATAAGGGCGGCTTTGGTATGTACTATCACTACGACTACCACGGCGCATCTATCTCTTACGAATGGCTCAATTCCAACCGTCTGACCAAGACCTGGGAGCAGATGACCATGGCGTATGACTACGGCATCCGTGACCTTTGGATCGTCAACCTGGGCGATATCAAGGGACTTGAATATCCCATCTGCTATTTCCTCGATCTTGCATATGATTTTGACCGCTACGGTACGACTGCTCTTAACTCTGTTGAAGCATACGTCAAGAGCTGGATAAACCAGCAGTACGGCGAGTGGCTTACTCCTACTCAGCTTGACGACGTTTACACCGTCATCAACGGTTACACCAAGTTCAACAACCTTCGCACACCCGAATCTATGAATTCGTTCATTTATTCTCCTGTCAACTTCCGTGAGGGTGAGCGTGTTTGGAACGAGTGCCAGAACTTGATCGACCTTGCAGAAAAGCTTTACCGTGAAGCTCCCGAGGGAATCAAGGCATCTGTATTCACAATGCTTTATTATCCCACCGTTGCATCTTTGAACTTCGTCCAGATGCACGTTGAAGCGGCGCTTAACCGCCATTATGCTTCTCACGGTTCGCTTGCTGCAAACAAGTATCTTGACTGTGTTAAAGTCCGTTCTGCACGTGACTATGAGCTCAGAAATCAGTTTGACAGTATTCTTGACGGCAAGTGGGTACATATGATGGACTCTGCACATACGGGATTTAATTGCTGGTGCGCTGAGGATTGGTCATATCCTACGGTTTCCGAGGTCGTTCCCGTTCCCACCACAAAGGTATACGTTTCCTTTGCAGGATACGAGCCTTTCACCATCGGCAGATTCTGGCACAACTCAAGACCCGTTCACAACCGTGAGTTTATGCGCCCCGATACCGATCATATCACCGTTAATATTGAATCCGGTTCATCCATCGACATCGAATATAAGATCATCTGCGATAAGGATTGGCTCAGCTTTGAAAATACAAGCGGCGTCATCACCCCTGCTGACGGTATGACATCCGTAAACGTAACGTGCGACAGATCAAAGATCTCCGGCGAAGAAACCGCTTCGATCGTTGTCGAATGCAGATTCAAGGGCTCAGATACCGCCCGTGCTAAGCTGTTCGTAACCGCTTTCGGCGGAAATTACGATTACGCTCCTATGACCTTCGTAGATACCGAGGGTTATATCGCTATGGATGCTGAACACTTCAGCGCTACCAATGAAGGCGATAACTGCGCTTGGACACTTATCGACCATCTTTCCAGAGTTGACCGTCCTGCGCTCAAGGTCTTGCCCTCAACAGCTCAGCTTTTGGATGCTGACGGCAAGTTCACGGTTGAAAACGTTCCCTGCGTTGAATACACCTTCGCAACCGAACAGGGCGGCGAATGGGAAATGGAGCTTTATCTTTCCAACCGTAATCCCGTTGCGATCGACGCAAAAATGCGCTTAGGCTATAGCGTGAACGATTCAGAGATCGTCGTTCATTCCACCATTGCAGAGAATTATAAAGCAAGAAACTGCCGTGAATGGAACAAGGAGATCCTCGACGTTCTGAGAATCAGTAAGGCAAGCCTTAATGTTCAAAACGGCGTGAACACGCTCAAGCTTTACGGCGGAGATCCCAATATCATCATTGAGAGAATCGTGATGTATCCCAAGGGCAAGGCACCCGGAAAAACATACATCGGTCCCCGTGAGAGCTACTTTACAGAATAATTTCAGATTTGCCGCTTGGCCGATACGGTCGGGCGGCAATTTTTATGCACATTCAGGCTGATACTCCTTGAATTATGTCGGAAAATATGATAAAATTTACTATTATGTATACAGCAAGACGGAGGTTCATATGGATCATTCTCAAATTGCATACGATAACTTCTATAAAGGCTATAATTGCGCTCAGTCGGTTTTCTCGGCATTCTGCGATCTGACAGGCTTAGATCTTGATACTTCTCTATTGCTTTCTTCGTCGTTCGGCGGGGGAATGGGCAGGCTTCGTGAGGTCTGCGGCGCATTCAGCGCAATAATTATGGCTGCCGGCTGTATTTACGGATATACGGCTCCAAACGATTATAACGCAAAGAGCGAGCATTACGCACTCGTTCAGGAGCTGGCGAAAAGATTCAAAGAACAGAATTCTTCGGTCGTCTGCCGTGAGATATTGGGGCTTTCTGCGCCTGACGGTCCCGATGTTGCGCCGAGAACGGATGAATACTATGCCAAGCGTCCCTGTGCGCAGATATGCAGAAACGCCGCAAAGATTCTCGACGACTATATTCGTGAGCGCGGTGATAGACGTGACTGATAAAGAACGGTTCAATGAACTTTTATCTCTGCCGCCCGATTCGTTGCATATAAGCGGGGGAGTCGGAACGCTAAGCGAAAAATATCTTCATGCGCTTTTAAAGCATTTCTACGAGCCGGATAGCGATTATCACGAGGTTGCGATCGGTTCGTATACAGCAGATATCTGCCGTGACGGCAAGATCGTCGAGATCCAGAACCGTGCTTTCAACAGACTGCGTGATAAGCTTGAGTTTTATCTGCTTGAGGGTTATGACGTAACGGTGGTTTTGCCTCTGCCGAGAGTAAAATATCTCATTTGGATAGACAACCAAACCGGCGACGTAACGAATCGCCGCCGTTCGCCCAAAAAAGGCAGGTTCATAGATGCGTTCTATGAGCTGTATAAGATAAAGTATTTTTTAGACTGGCAAAACCTGCATATAAAGATCCTTCTCTGCGATCTGGAGGAATACCGCAATCTTGACGGTTACGGAAAAAACAGAAAATACCGTTCGACCCGACTTGAACGTGTTCCTTTGGAGCTTGGCGAGATTCTTTCGTTAGACTCTCCCGATGATTACAGCTTTTTCATTCCCGAAGCTTTGCCGCAGATATTCACGGTATCCGATTTTGCAAAAGCTTCAAAGATCGATTACGCCCACGCCGGCACGGCTTTAAACGTTCTTTCATATCTCGGCGTTGTGCAAAAATGCGGCAAGGACGGCAGAAAGCTTCTGTTCAAAAGACAAAACGACGAGGTGATCTCTTGAAGATAAGAGTTAAAAATATGAGCTACGGCGAAGTTGCAGCCTTACGCCCTGAAAAAATTATAAGCCTATCAAACCTCACTTCATTTTCAGACTTATTCTCAAAGTTGCTTCCTTTTTCGGCTTGATCGGTACGCACTATACGTACGAGAAGATAGGAATGGAGAAGCTCGGCAAAAATGAGCCTGCGCTTTATCTTATGAATCATTCCTCCTTCGTGGATCTGATGATAGCGTCATATACTCTGTTTCCCCGTCCCGTTAACATCGTAACGACCACCGATGCTTTCGTCGGAATGAATCTATTAATGAGGCTGATCGGCTGTATTCCCGCAAGAAAATTTATAACCGATATACGCCTTGTCCGTGATATGCTTTATGCTGTAAAGCATAATCACACGTCAATACTTATGTACCCCGAAGCGAGCTATTCCTTTGACGGCACTGCAACTCCGCTGCCCGATTCAATCGGAAAATGCGCTAAAATGCTGGGTATTCCCGTCGTGATGATCCGCACCTACGGAGCGTTCCACCGTGATCCGCTTTATAACGGTCTGCAGATAAGGAAAATTCCCGTTTCTGCGGAATTTAAATATCTTCTCTCGCCCGACGACATCAATAATATGTCGGAGGCTGAGATAAACAGCGTCGTTTCCCGTGAATTCAGCTTTGACAATTTCCGTTGGCAGCAGGAAAACGGTGTTAAGATCACCGAGGGCTTCCGTGCCGACGGACTTAACAGAGTTTTGTATAAATGTCCGCATTGTCTGAGCGAAGGCTCTACCGTCGGTGAAGGAATACATCTTACCTGCACGACCTGTGGAAAAGTTTACGAGCTGACGGAAAACGGTTATATGAATGCCTTGCACGGTGTCAGCGTATTCGACCATATTCCCGATTGGTACAGATGGGAACGTGAATGTGTCAGGGCGGAGCTTGAAAACGGAACCTACGGTTTAGACGTTCCCGTTGAGATCCTCATGGGTGTTGACACAAAAGCCATCTACAGAGTGGGAGAGGGAAGACTTAAACATTCTTTATCCGGCTTTGAGCTTACAGGATGTGACGGACAGTTAAACTTCAAAACCAAACCTTCTGCATCATACAGCCTTTACTCCGATTATCTTTGGTATGAGATCGGTGATATGATATGCATAGGCGACAGCAAAGCGTTTTATTATTGCTTCCCGCAGACCGACCGTGATATCGTTGCGAAAACGAGGCTTGCGACGGAAGAATTGTATAAGCTGAATAAAGCGGTAAAAGCAGCATCTGTTTAACGGAGATGAGTAAATGAGCAAAAAACGCAAGACGATAGGCAAGCCTTCCCGTGCCGTATATTTTCTTGCATATCACATCTGCAAGATAATGTTCTTCTTTAAAGGCGTCAAGGTAAAATATGACAATTCCGCACTTGATGAGCTTGAGGGGCCGGCGCTTCTCCTTTGCCCTCATACCTGTGCTTACGATCCCGTGTTCGTCGGTTCAAGTGCATATCCCAAACGCTTGACCTTCGTCGTTAGCGAGCATTTTATGGCGAAGCCTCTTTTGAGATTTGCTCTTACCAAGCTCGCTCACGTCATCACAAAAAAGATGTTCTGTCCCGATGCTTCAACGATAATGAACATTATGCGTGCGAAGCAGGAGGGCAACGTAATTGCGCTTTTCCCTGAGGGCAGGCTCAATTCCGCCCCTCGATCTCACCCCGTCACGGCAGGCACCGCTCATCTTGTCAAGAAGCTGGGCGTAAACGTATATTGTGTCACCGCTAACGGAGCGTCGCTTTTGCATCCCAAGTGGTCGGGCGTTATGCGAAAGGGCGAGGTGGAGGTAATATCTTCAAAGCTTCTCGATGCCGATGAGATAAAGAACCTCACCGTCGATGAGATAGAAAATATCATTGATGCCGCAATTTTGCACGATGATGAAAAAGCCGCCTGCGGCCGTGAATTCAAGGTTAAGGATACGACCTTGGGTCTTGACGGAATTTTGTATAAATGTCCCGAGTGTGAAAGTGAGTTCACTCTTGAAGCGGACAACTGCGAGGTTCGTTGCACCCATTGCGGATTTAAAACGACGCTCGATACGTTTTCGCGTTTTTCCGGCTGCCGTTTTGAAACGGTAAACGGCTGGTTTGATTGGCAGATAGATTCGCTTGATCTTTCCTTGCCCTTAGAATCGGAAATTGACGTCGGGGCACTTGACGAAAAGGGAAATATGGATTATAATGCCGGACGGGCACATATTTCTTTGGATGAGAATATGCTCGTTTTCAAGGGTGAAGTTTTCGGAAAACCTCTTGAATTTGAAAAAGCCACCCAAAGCATCGGCGGCACACCCTATACGCCTAAGCGTGAATTTGACGTATATCACGATAAGCATCTTTTATATCTTATGCCTGACGACCGCAAAACCGTCGTAAAATGGACGCTGTTTGTGGATAAGGCAGTTTCCGTTTCCAAAAAGGAGAATCTAAAATGAGGATAATCTTTGTTCGTCACGGTCACCCGAATTATGCCGATGACTGCTTGACCGATCTCGGAAAAGTTCAGGCGGAGGCTTGCTCGCAGCGATTAAAAGATAAAGGCATCAAGGAGATTTATTCATCGACCTGCGGCAGAGCTTTTGAAACGGCTCGGTATACTGCAGACAAAATCGGACTTGACGTTATACCTTTGGATTTTATGCGTGAGCTCCATTGGGGCGAAGCGACTCCCGAAGCCGATATCTTCCACGACGGCCACCCTTGGGATACCGCCGACGAGCTGTATGAAAATCTCGGCGTTGATATTATGACTCCCGCCTGGCGTGAGCATCCTTATTTCAAAGACAACAAAGTCATTGACAGCGTTGAAAAGGTTCAAAACGGCTTCGTTGATTGGATGAGCCGATTTGGATATACTTATAAGAACGGCAAATGGTTCTGCGAGCGTGAATGTAATGACACCGTTGCGCTGTTCAGTCACGGCGGTGCGGGAAGCGCTGCAATGGCGAAGCTGCTCAGGTGGGAATTTCCCTACGCTTGCATAGCGATAGGAATGAACTATACGTCAATAACCGTCATTGATATTCCTTCCCGTGTAGGTCATTTCGTCCTGCCGAGGATCGACAAGCTTAACGACGATGCCCACGTCACAACCACTAAGGTAACTTTTGAAATGTAATTGTTTTGAGGTCTGTTAAATGAAAAATATTGCAAAAAAGATTTTGGTCTATATCCTTTTGATCGTTTTGTCTGCGCTCAGCGCTTTGTCATACGTTATCTTCGTTTTCCCGAATAATTTTGCGCCCTCCGGTTTCAACGGAATTGCCACGATTATTCAGCACGTTTTCGGAATCAACGCAGGTTATATGACGATCCTTCTGAATATACCGCTGATAATTCTGGTGTTCATTTTTGTTGATAAGGAATTCGCTTTCAAGACGTTCATATTCTTGGGCACGTTTTCCGCATCTCTTGTAGCGCTTGAATATGTCGATCTGTCCGATTACGTGTATTACACCGAAAGCGGAACCAGCACGATCTTAGGTCCTATCATTGCGGGTATCATAAGCGGCGCAACCGTCGGCATTGCCGTCTTGTTCAATTGCTGTTCGGGCGGAACCGATCTGTGTGCGGCTCTTATCCACAAATACCATCCGTCCTTTGATTTCGTGTGGATCGCATTCGTGCTCAATTCGTCTGTCGCAGTCATTTCCTACTTCGTATTCGGTCACAATCTTGAACCGGTAATTATGTGCATCATATTCTCCTTCTTCACCGGCACCATAAGCGACAAATTTATTAAAGGCTCGCGTGCTGCCGTTAAATTCGAGATCGTTACTACCAAACCCGAAGAAGTCAGCCGTGCAATCATAGAAAACCTCGGACATTCCGCAACGGTTATCAAAGGCGAAGGCGTATATACTAAGTCGGAAAAGAGCATTATCCTGTGCATCGTAAATAAAGACGAGATCGTCAAGTTCAAGGATATTCTTATGCGGTATCCCGACACGTTTGCGTATGTATCAAACGTCAACTTCACCATCGGTAAGTTCCGCAACCCCAGACCCACAAACGACAAATTGGCATAACGTAAAAAACGAACCCCCGAATCTCTTCGGGGGTTATTTTCATGCTTATTTTTCCGTGCCGTTTGTCAGTTTATATCCGAGCCTGAGAAGCGAATCGCCCATATGTACGTTCTCGACCACGACTCCGTTGTGATTAACGGAAAGATCATAATGCGAGAAGTTCCAAAATCCCTCAACGCCTAATTCGATCAGCTTGTTGCAGATACCCTGCGAAGCAGTTTTCGGTACGCACAGCACCGCCACCTTCGGCTTATTCTCACGGCAGAACTCGTCGATCTCGTCATAATTTTTAATGACGTAATCTCCGACCTGTTCGCCCGTCAGATCGGGGTTAGAGTCAAACAGCGCTAAAAGATTAAAGCCCCTTGCCTCAAATCCGATGTGCATAGCAATTGCCTTGCCCAGGTTGCCGACACCGATGAGTATCGTAGGAACAGAGTTTCCGACACCCAATATTTCGCCTATCTTTTCTCTGAGCGACGCTACGTTATAACCGTATCCCTGCTGACCGAATCCGCCGAAGCAATTAAGGTCTTGCCTTATCTGCGAAGCAGTCGAACCGAGATAATCGGCAAGCTGTCGTGAGGAGATCTTTACAACGCCTTTCTTCATCAGCTCTCCCAAAAGTCTGTAATACCTCGGAAGCCGCTTAATAACTGAACTTGAAATTGTATTCATTTACTTACCTTCTTAATTCATTAAAGATTCAAGCCTTTTTGCAATCTCGTCAAGGAACGTTTCGCTGTCAACGGTTCTCTTGTTTTCAAGAGTTGAAAGGGAAGTGAGGTCGCCCGTCATAACGCCGTCCTCAATGGTGCCTAAAGTTGCCTTTTCAAGTGCATCTGCATAGCTCATCAGCTCGGGAATACCGTCCAGCTCGCCACGCTTTCTGAATGCTCCCGTCCACGCAAAAATAGTTGCAACGGGGTTGGTCGAGGTCTTTTCGCCCTTGAGCCACTTGTAATAATGGCGCTGAACGGTTCCGTGCGCCGCTTCATATTCATAAACGCCGTCGGGAGAAACCAATACAGATGTCATAAGTCCCAGGCTTCCGTAAGCAGTTGCAACCATATCCGACATAACGTCGCCGTCATAGTTCTTGCAAGCCCAGATGATTCCGCCGTTGGATCTTACGATTCTTGCAACGACGTCGTCAATGAGAGTATAGAAGTATTCAATGCCTGCGGCTTCAAACTTCTCCTTAAACTCGTTTTCATAGACCTCAGCAAAGATATCCTTAAATCTGTGGTCATACGTCTTTGAGATCGTATCCTTCGATGCAAACCAGATGTCCATCTTAACGTCCAAAGCATAATTTAAGCAGCTTCTTGCAAAGCTTTCAATGGATCTATCCGTATTGTGAACGCCCTGAATGATACCGTCGGAATTTGTGAAGTCGTGAATGAAAGCTCTTGATTCATTTCCGTTATCATCCGTGACAAGTAATTCAGCTTTACATCCCTGGGGCACTCTCATCTCGGTGTTCTTGTAAATATCGCCGTAAGCGTGACGGGCGATAGTGATGGGCTTCGTCCAAGTGGGAATGAACGGTGTAATGCCCTTAACGATGATGGGTGTGCGGAAAACGGTGCCGTCGAGGATAGCTCTGATGGTGCCGTTAGGGGACTTCCACATTTCCTTGAGGTTATATTCGGTCATTCTTGCGGCATTAGGTGTAATGGTCGCACACTTTACAGCAACGCCATACTTCTTTGTCGCCTCTGCCGAGTCAATCGTGACCCGGTCGTTGGTCTCGTTGCGATATTCAAGACCCAGATCGTAATATTCCGACTTCAGGTCAACGTAGGGCAGGATCAGCTTGTCTTTGATCATCTGCCACAATACTCTTGTCATCTCGTCGCCGTCCATTTCGACGAGCGGTGTTTTCATCTGAATTCTGTTAAGCATTTTCGTGTCCTCCGATCAAAGCTGATTTTTAGTGTAATTGAGAAGTCCGCCTGCAAGAATAATGTCCTTATTTCTTGCGGTAAGCTCGCAAACTGCGGTGATCTTACAGCCGTTTGTCTTGTTTATGATATTAACGTCGCCGCCGTTTTCAACGGTCTTGCGAAGATCTGCAATATAAAGCTCGTCGCCCTCGTTGATCTTATCGTAATCTGCGGGATCTGCAAACGTAAGGGGCAGGATACCTGCGTTAATGAGGTTAGCTCTGTGAATTCTTGCAAAGCTCTTAACCAAAACTGCCTTAATGCCAAGGTACAAAGGTGCAAGCGCTGCGTGTTCACGGGACGAGCCTTGTCCATAGTTCTCGCCGCCGACGATTATGCTCTTGCCCATAGCCTTCGCTCTTTCGGGGAACTTTTCATCGCAAACCGTAAAGCAGTAGTTGGAGATTGCAGGAATGTTAGAACGCAAGGGCAAGATCTTTGCGCCTGCCGGCATAATGTGGTCGGTCGTAATGTTATCTCCAACCTTGAGGGAGCAGGGAACGTCAAGCTCGCTATCAAGCTCGCTTGTTTCGGGGAAGGGCTTGATGTTGGGGCCTCTTAAAATCTCAACGCTGTCCATATTTTCAGCTTCGATAGGAGATGCAACCATATTGTCGTTAATGGTGAACAGCTCGGGAAGCTTAAACTCGGGCATATCTCCCAAAGTTCTCGGGTCGGTCAAAACGCCTGTAACCGCAGATGCCGCCGCAGTTTCGGGCGACAAAAGATAGATCTGTCCGTCCTTAGTGCCTGATCTTCCTTCAAAGTTGCGGTTAAACGTTCTGAGTGAGATACCTGCAGAGTTGGGCGACTGTCCCATACCGATGCAAGGTCCGCAGGCAGATTCCAAAATTCTTGCGCCTGCGTCAATAATATCCGAAAGTCCGCCGTTTGCTGCAAGCATATTCAACACCTGCTTCGAGCCGGGAGCAATTGAAAGGGAAACGTCGGGGTGAACGGTCTTGCCTTTAAGGATGTATGCAACCTTCGTCATATCCAAAAGGGAAGAGTTGGTGCATGAACCGATGCAAACCTGGTCGATCTTCATTCCTGCAAGCTCTCTAACAGTTTTAACATTGTCTGGAGAATGAGGGCAAGCAACCAAAGGCTCAAGTGTGCAAAGGTCGATTACGAGCTCCTCGTCATAAACGGCGTCTTCATCGGCACAAAGGGGAACCCAATCCTCGGCTCTCGACTGCGCCGTAAGGAATGAAAGTGTATTCTCATCCGAGGGGAAGATACTTGTCGTTGCGCCAAGCTCCGCACCCATATTCGTAATGGTAGCTCTTTCGGGAACGGAAAGTGTCTTAACGCCCTCGCCTGTGTATTCAATGATCTTTCCGACGCCGCCCTTAACGCTCATTCTTCGCAGAACTTCAAGGATAACGTCCTTAGCGGAGACCCAAGGGGAGAGCTTGCCCAAAAGCTCGACCTTAACGATCTTGGGATACGTGATGTAATATGTACCGCCGCCCATTGCAACTGCAACGTCAAGGCCGCCTGCACCGATTGCGATCATTCCCAGGCCGCCGCCTGTGGGTGTGTGCGAGTCGGAACCGATAAGTGTCTTGCCCGGTTTACCGAAGCGCTCAAGGTGTACCTGATGGCAGATACCGTTGCCGGGACGGGAGAAGAAGATGCCGTGCTTTTTCGCAACCGAGCCGATGAAACGGTGGTCGTCTGCATTTTCAAAGCCCGACTGCAAAGTATTGTGGTCGATATACGCAACGCTCTTTTCAGTCTGCACTCTCGGAACGCCCATAGCTTCATATTCAAGATATGCCATAGTTCCCGTGGCATCCTGAGTAAGGGTCTGATCTATCTTAATGCCAATTTCTTTTCCTTTAACAAATTCCCCGTCAACGCAATGCGCTTTGAGGATCTTTTCTGCAAGTGTAAGTCCCATAAATTATAACTCCCTTCGGATTACACAATTATCAATACTATATATAGTAGTTTATATTTGCGTTATTGTCAAGTATTTGACGATCACTTTTGCGATATAATGCGTTAAAATTTTTAAAACTTTTTGAATGAAATCCTGCATTTTTTGATTTTTGAACGGTCTCCGTCCTTGACTAAGCGCCGTTACGGGTATATAATATCTATAACTGTTTGCATTTTTTTAACGTTCTGAATATGTTCCTTCATTTTTGCGTGTATATCTTGTTTTCAACGGCAGATAATACTTCAAAAACCTTGGAGGATATATGCAGGAAGAAACAGTTGAAAACGCAGTACAGGAGCAGTCGGATGAGCTGGAAAAATTCCGTGACGTGGAGATCAAAAATTCCAAGCATTGCATCCATTGCCTGAGCATCATCGGACAGATCGAGGGGCATTACATTCTGCCGCCTCAGAACAAGACCACCAAATATGAGCACATTATGCCTGCGCTCGTTGCAATTGAGCAGGATATGTCCATTGAAGGGCTGATTATAATCATCAACACGGTCGGCGGAGACGTCGAAGCAGGGCTTGCCCTTGCCGAACTCATTTCATCGATGCACACCCCGACAGTTTCCCTTGTCGTCGGCGGAGGTCATTCGATCGGCGTGCCCCTTGCAGTAAGCGCAAAGAAATCATTCATCGTCAAAAGCGCTACTATGACCGTTCATCCCGTGCGGATGACAGGGCTCGTTTTGGGTGTACCTCAGACACTTTCCTATTTTGAAAAGATGCAGGAGCGCATCGTGCGCTTCGTCTGTGACAATTCAAATATATCGTCAAGCCGCTTTGAAGAGCTGATGATGAAAACGGGCGAGCTTGTAATGGATGTGGGAACCGTTTTGACGGGGGAGGACGCCGTTAAAGAAGGCATTATCGACGCTGTCGGCGGATTGCAGGATGCCATAGCTTGCCTATATGAAATGATTGAAAGCGAGCCTTCAAAGAAAGCAAAGGTGCAGTGATGTTATATACAGTGCTCAGCGAGTTTGATATATTTTTTGAGGATTACACCCCTAACGAAATGGTTGACCTTTCGGGCAAGCAAATTGAATATATCAGCCTAAACAAGAATAAACAAATAACGAACCTATTTTCAACCAACCCGGCGATGTATCTTGACAAACGCTATCAGCCGGGGAAACGTTACTGACGGAGGATAAAAATGTCATATATTTCAGCAATAATTCAGGCAATAATTCAAGGTCTCACCGAATTTTTGCCCGTGTCATCATCGGGACATCTTTCTCTATATCAGCACTTCACCGGCAACAGCGGTGAGGGGGCGCTGATGTTTTCGGCGATCTTGCACCTCGGCACCCTGATTGCGGTTCTGGTGGTGTTCAGAATGCAGATATTTGCGTTGCTAATGGAGGCGCTGCAGTTAATTAAAGACGTTTTCACGGGACGGTTCACGTTTAAAAATATGGAACCGACACGCAGGCTCTTGTTTATGTTCATAATCTCAACAGCCGTGCTCATCCCGTTTTACATATTCAAGGACTTCTTCGAGTTCTTCAGCGAGGACGCAAGCATATTGGCAGAAGGTCTTTGCTTCTTATATACCGCCGCAATTTTATTTATGGCTGACCGCAGCGGCGGCGACCGTGAAGCAACTGATGTTAAAACAAAAGACGCCGTAACCATTGGATTCTTCCAGTCGGTCGCTCTTTTGCCGGGCGTTTCCCGTTCCGGCTCAACGATATCCGCAGGTCTTTTCTGCGGTCTCAAAAGAAGCGAAGCCGTCAGTTATTCCTTTATTTTGGGAATACCCACGATTTTGGCGGGATGTCTTGTCGAGGTCAAAGACGGCATATCCGAAGGTGTCAGCGTCGGAGTGGGACAGTGCATCGTCGGCTTCCTGGTTTCCGCCGTTGTCGGCTTTGCCGCAATTAAGCTTGTTCAATGGTTGATGAAGACCGACCGCTTCAAGGTGTTTTCCATTTACACGGGAATTTTGGGCGTTGTGGTAATAATCATTTCAATTATCGAAATGATCATCGGACATCCGATCTCCATTTAATAAACTACAGGGAATTTGAAAATACAGGCATTTGAAAGGATTGACTTTAATGGCAACAAAGAAAACTGCTGCAAGCGGCAAATCGAAAAAGACTACTGCTGCCGAGAAAAAACAGCAGAAGCAGATTTCAGAAGCTCAAAGAATCAATAAAACGAGAATGTGGTCGACCATTTTGTTCGTGATAGGCATTTTCACCGTTTTTCTCACCTACATAAAAGGTCAATCTGCATGGACCTTCCTGCACAACATTCTTTGGGGTCTTTTCGGCATTTCAGCCGTCTTGTTTGCGCCAGTTATCATTTACGTTGCAATTATGATGGCGCTTGACAGATCAAAGAGTGCAGTAATTACCAAGATAATTCAGGGAGCCATTCTTTTGCTTCTTGTCAGCCCTGCTTTTGAGATAATTCATTGCTTCATTACCGACAGCCCCGTTTATGACGGCGCAAACGTCACCGACGTTATTACTTACCTTTATAACAACGGTATAAATATGCAGGGCGGCGGCGCATTGAGCGTGATAATCGGCTGGACGCTTACAAAACTCTGCGGCTCTGTCTGTGCTCTTATTATCATAATTTTGCTTATAATTCTGTTTATTATGCTTTTGACGAATATCACGTTTATCGACGTCTGGCATTTCATTGCGAAAGGCATTTCAAAGCTTCGTGAAACTATCAGAGAAAATGACCGTGAACGTGCAGAAGAAGCTCTTGCCCGTGAGGCGGCTCATTCAGCGGATGAAAAGGCTGCTTCCGAAGATAAGAAAAAGACCGATGAAAAGCGCATCGACATTGCTAAGTTTATCACCGACGATAAAACTTCCGGCTCTGCAAATGAACAGCCTTTCTTCTCGCCGATTATGACCGAACCCACAAAGGAAGAACAGCCTGCCAAGGAAGTCAAGGTCAAGAAAAAGTCCAAGCGTAACCTCACTCCCGCCGACTTTATCCCCGATGACGAACCCAAGAATGAATCCCAGATTGATTCTGACACCGTCAATCCCATTTTCGTCGATGAAGACGGTCAGACGACTCTTCTTGAAAATGATGACGTTACCAAGTCGGCATATATCAAGCCTTCGATCGAGCTTTTGAATATGCCGTTAAGATCGCTGACCGAAGAAGAGTGCCAGCAGGAGATCCAGCAGAACTCCGAAACGCTCGTTGAAACGTTAAGAAGCTTTGGCGTATCCACCAGAATCGTTGAGATCCACCGAGGACCTTCCGTAACCAGATATGAGCTTCAGCCCGCCGCAGGTGTCAAGGTCAGCAAGATCACGGGTCTTGTCGATGATATCGCCCTTAACCTCGCTGCAAACGGCGTGCGAATCGAAGCGCCCATTCCCGGCAAGGCTGCCGTCGGCATCGAGCTTGCAAACAAAAACCGCGATATCGTCTGCATCAGAGAGCTTATTGACAGTAACGAGTTCCGCTCAATGAAGAGCAAGATCGCTTTCCCCGTCGGCAAGAGCATCGAAGGCAGAATCATCACCGTTGATATTGCAAAAATGCCCCACTTGCTCATTGCAGGTACTACAGGCTCCGGTAAATCTGTTCTTACCAACTCGATCATTATGAGTATTCTCTTTAACGCATCTCCCGATGAAGTCAAGCTCATTCTCGTCGACCCCAAGCAGGTCGAGTTCCCGATCTATAACGGAATTCCTCACTTGCTCATTCCCGTTGTGACCGAAGCCAAGAAGGCGGCAGGTGCTTTGGGCTGGGCAGTGACCGAAATGATGCGCCGCTACAATACGTTTGCAAACAACGGCGTGCGTGACCTTAAAGAATATAACGAATTTGTCAAGGATAAGGAAAACCTTTCTCCCTTGCCTCAGATAGTCATCGTTGTGGACGAGCTTGCCGACCTTATGATGGCGGCACCCAAGGAAGTTGAAGACTCCATCTGCCGTTTGGCACAGCTTGCCCGTGCGGCAGGTATGCACCTTGTAATTGCGACCCAGAGCCCCCGTGTTGAAGTTATCACGGGACTTATCAAGTCCAACATCGACTCCCGTATTGCCCTCAAGGTTTCCAGCCAGATCGACTCAGGCGTAATTTTGGGCACAGTCGGCGCTGAAAAGCTTTTGGGTCACGGCGACCTGCTCATCAAGTGCGCAGGCTTTGACAAGCCCATGAGAGTTCAGGGCGGTTACGTCACGACTGAGGAGATCAGACGTGTTGTCGATTATCTCAAGGCGCAGGAATCTTCACATTACGACGATGATATCGCCAATGAGATCGAGAAGCATATTCCCGTAACCAAGGCTGATAAGGCCGCCGCTGCCGCTGAGGAAGCAAGCGAATCAAACGGCGAAGAATCAATGATCAACCGTGCGATCGAAGTTATCGTTATGAATCAGCAGGCTTCGACCTCCTTCCTGCAAAGAAAGCTCAAGCTTGGATATGCAAGAGCCGCAAGAATCGTTGACGAGCTTGAGGAGATGGGCATTTTAGGCCCTGCTGACGGCGCTAAACCGAGAGAGATCAAGATCACCCGTGAGCAGTGGATGGAAAGAAAGGCTACAATCGGCGGTGCGTCTATGCCTGTGCTTGAAAAGCCCGACGAGGAGGATATATGAGCGGATTTATTCCTGTTTCACGTGCAGAGATGATCGAGCGAGGTATTGAACAGTTTGATTTTATATATATCCTCGGCGACGCTTACGTGGATCACCCCAGCTTCGGCGCCGCAATAATAACGAGAGTTTTGGAACATAACGGCTATACCGTCGGCATCATCCCACAGCCCGATTGGCACCGTGATTCCGAGTTCTTAAAGCTTGGAACGCCCCGCCTTTCATGGCTCGTTTCTGCTGGAAATATCGACTCAATGGTTGCGCATTACAGTGTTGCAAAGCGCCGCCGTGAGCACGATGCTTACAGCGCAGGCAACGTTATGGGCAAGCGACCCGACAGAGCCGCATCGGTATATTCAAGCATTTTGCGCCGATTGACTCCTGATACGCCCATAATGCTCGGCGGACTTGAAGCCTCCTTGCGCCGATTCGCTCATTACGATTACTGGGACGATGCTGTTCGCCCCTCCGTTTTGGTTGATTCCAAAGCCGACATTTTGATGTTCGGCATGAGCGAAAATTGCATTGTCGAGCTTGCAGACCGCTTGAATAACGGTGAAAGCATCAAGGACATCCGTGATGTGCGGGGTACCTGCTATCTCTGCCCGACGGTTGAAACGCCTTACGGCGCCGTTGAGTGCCCGTCTTTTGAGATGGTTTCATCAAACAAGGAAATGTACGCCAAGGCCTGCCGAATTCAATATGATCAGCAGGACGAGGTCTACGGCAGAACGATAATCCAGCGCCACGGAAATATGATGCTGGTTCAAAACCCTCCGCCACGTGCGCTGACGACCGAGGAGCTTGACGAAGTTTATTCGCTTCCGTATATGAGAACTTACCACCCGATGTATGAAAAAGAAGGCGGCGTTCCCTCTATCGAGGAAGTTCAGTTCTCAATTACTCACAACCGTGGCTGCTTCGGCTTTTGCAACTTCTGTTCGATCGCTTTGCATCAGGGAAGAAAGATCTCCGTCAGAAGTGAGGAGTCGATACTCAAAGAAGCCGAACTCATCACCCAAATGCCCAACTTCAAGGGATATATCCACGACGTTGGCGGTCCTACCGCAAACTTCAGACATACGTCCTGCAAAAAACAGCTTGAATCGGGTCTTTGCAAGGGTAGAAAATGCTTGGCTCCGAAGCCTTGCGCTAATCTTGACGTCGACCACAAGGAATACCTTGATATACTCAGAAAGCTCAGAGCCATTCCTAAAGTCAAAAAGGTGTTCATCCGTTCGGGTATTCGATACGACTATCTTATTGAAGATAAAGACGATGAATTTATGACCGAGCTGATAAAATATCACGTCAGCGGTCAGCTTAAAGTTGCCCCCGAGCATTGCTCGGCGCAGGTGCTTGACAAAATGGGCAAGCCCCATATCGAAGCATACAAACGCTTCCAAAAGAAGTTCTATGAGATTACCGGAAAGATAGGCAAAGAGCAGTATCTCGTGCCTTATCTTATGTCATCTCATCCCGGAAGCACGATTGATGACGCCATTGAGCTTGCGCTGTTTTTGAAGGAGAATAACATCCATCCCGAGCAGGTGCAGGACTTCTATCCTACCCCCGGAACGATTTCCACCTGTATGTTCTATACGGGGCTTGATCCATACACAATGCAACCCGTTTACGTTGCAAAGACTCCCGAAGAAAAATCGGCTCAGCGTGCGCTTTTGCAGTATTTTATGCCGAAGAACCAGCGCCGCATCATCGAGATTTTGGAACGAGCGGGCAGGCGTGACCTTATCGGCAACGGCAAGGAACACCTTGTTAAACCCGATAATGAATATTTAAGAAAGCAACAGCAAAGATCCTCCGCCCGTTCAAAACCGTCGGGCAGAGTCAGCCATACGGCCAATGAAAGCCGCCGCCCCGGAGGAAACTATGGCAAAAAGAACTCAAAAGCAAAAAAGAAATGATATATCAGTCGTATTGATCTGCGTTCTGGTGATTGCTGCGCTTATAGTCGTTGCGCTGAACGAGCAAGGTCTTATAACCATAAGACTTCCTGCAAAGCCATCCGATTCGATCGTTGTCGATGCAGGGGAATCGAGCGTTCATTTTATTAACGTAGGTCAAGGCGACAGCGAGCTTATCATTGCATCCGACGGAACGACGATGCTTATCGATTCGGGTGAAGCCGAATACGGAGCTGTAGTTCTCAATTATCTTGCCGAGCTTGGAATTTCCAAACTTGATTACGTAATTGCAACTCACCCTCATTCCGATCATATGGGCGGTCTTTCAAAGGTGATAGCTTCCGATCTGGAGATCGGAAAGATCTATATGCCAGAGATCGCTCCCGATCATGTGCCTACTACGAAGACGTATGAGCGTTTCTTGCAGGCGGTTGCCGACCGAGGCGCAAAAATTTCAAAGGGCGACAATCTTGAATTTGATTTCGGAAACGGCAGGATCAGTATGTATGTTTCCGATTATCAGGCTGATAACCTTAACAATTATTCGATCGTGATCAAATATGATATCGGTGATTATTCCTTCCTGTTTACGGGGGATATCGAAGCGCTGGCAGAAAGATATTACGTTGATAATTCATACGATCTCGATGCCGACGTTCTCAAGGTGTGCCACCACGGAAGCTCGACCTCATCAACTTATGAATTTCTTGATGCCGTAACGCCCGATTACTGTGTGATCGAGTGCGGTGACAACAGCTATAACCACCCGAATGCTCAGGTCGTGATGCGCCTTCTGGAATACACCGAAAACATCTACAGGACTGATATTCAGGGTACAGTCGTATTCGTTACTGACGGAACTGACTTTGAATTCACTTATGAGGATCTGAAATGATGCTGACAGTTGACAGATTTGAAGACGGTTTCGCCGTATGCGAAAGCGATGATATGCTCAAAAGAATTCCGATCTCGCTCATCGACCCTGACGTATGCGAGGGAGATGCGATTTTTGTCGGGGATGACGGCTTATATCATCTTGACCGTGAAGAAACCGATAAAAGAAGAGCAAATATTCGGAAATTATTAAACGATTTGTGGGAGTGACGTTAAAGTGACCGGCGACTTGTTTGAACATTTAAACGAATGGATGCCCAAAATTTCAAAAGGGCATAAGAAGATTGCGCAATATATTTTAATGCATTACGATAAAGCCGCATTTATGACTGCGGCAAAGCTCGGCGAAACGGTAGGCGTCAGCGAATCTACTGTCGTTCGTTTTGCCTCTGAGCTTGGATTCGACGGATATCCGGGGCTGCAGAAGGCTCTGCAGGAAGCGATGAGAAATAAGCTCACCGCCGTTCAAAGAATAGAGGTCTCCTTGGATCAGCTCAAGGACGGCGAAGTATTCAAGCGTGTTCTGCTTCACGATATCGACCATATCCGCCATACCCTTGAAGAAACGGATATGGATCAGTTTAACAGCGCTGTCGATAATATCGTCAAGGCAAAGCACGTTTACGTTATGGGCGTGCGAAGCTCATCTGCGCTCGCTTCCTTTATGGCGTATTATTTCAAGCTGATGCTTCCCGAGGTAACTTTGGTTCAAACGGGCAGCCGAAGCGAATTATACGAGCAGATACTCAGGATCGGTGAAGGTGACGTTCTCGTGGGAATTTCCTTCCCCAGATATTCAAAGCAGACGGTACACGCCATTACTTACGCTCATAACAACGGCGCAAAGTCGATAGCTATAACAGATTCCTTTGAATCTCCCATTGCCGCAAATGCCGATAACGTGCTCATAGCAAGAAGCGATATGGTCTCCTTCGTTGACTCGTTGGTTGCGCCTTTAAGCTTGATAAACGCTCTTATCGTTGCGGTATCAATCAAGAACAGGGAAATGGTCTCTGAAAACTTCGCAAAGCTCGAAAAAATATGGGATGAATATGACGTTTACCAAAAGAATGGAGAGCCTAAGAGATGACGGGCGACGTAATTATTATCGGCGGAGGAGCCGCAGGGCTTTTTGCTGCCTGTGAGTTATCAAGATGCAGGCATAACGTGATCGTCATCGAACCCAACTCGAAGCTGGGAAGAAAACTTCGCATAACCGGCAAGGGCAGATGCAACGTTACAAACAACAGCGATATTGATACCGTCATCAAAAACATTCCCCGAAATCCGAGGTTTTTATATAGCTCGCTCAATCAGCTTACGCCTTCGGACGTTATGGATTGGTTTGAAGCTCGGGGGGTTGCCCTGAAGACCGAGAGGGGAGCGAGAGTTTTCCCTGCGAGCGACGATGCAAACGATATAGCTGACGCTTTGGTGCGTGAGTGTAAAAAATATCACGTCAGATTCATCAAGGACAAAGCCGTTGACGTTATATGCGAAGACGGCGAAGTCAAGGGTGTTAAATGTGTAAAGGAAAACTACTTTGCAGACAACGTTATCATTGCAACCGGCGGACTTTCATATCCTGCCACCGGTTCGACCGGCGACGGTCATCGCTTTGCCGAGAAGCTTGGTCACACCGTAACGAAGCTTTATCCTTCGCTTGTTCCGATAGTTTGCGACGAAAGCTTCGTTTGCGAGCTTAACGGTCTTGCGCTGAAAAACGTAACGCTTTCGCTGTTTGACAGCAAAAAGAGATCTCCGCTGTTCAGCGAGATCGGCGAGCTTACTTTTATGCCCTACGGCATTGCGGGGCCGCTTGGACTGTCTGCTTCCTGCCTTATCGACCCAAAGCTTTTGGATGACCGCAGATATAAGCTCGTGATCGACCTTAAACCCGGTCTGTCGCCGGAAAAGCTCGATTCAAGGATACTTCGTGATTTTAGCGAAACACCGAACCTTGCCTATATGCATTCACTCGGCAGGCTTTTGCCCAGAGATATGACACAGGTGATCGTCGATCTTTCAGGGATCGACCCTTGCAAGCCTTGCAATCAGGTGACGAGAGAGGAACGTTCAAGGCTCGTCGGCTTGCTCAAGCATTTTGAGCTCACTCCCGTTGCGTTAAGACCCGTTGCCGAGGCGATCATTACCCGAGGCGGTGTCAGCGTCAAGGAGATCGAACCGTCAACGATGGCTTCAAAACTTGTAAAGGGATTATACTTTGCAGGGGAGATCATCGACTGCGACGGATATACGGGCGGATTTAACCTGCAGATAGCGTTTGCAACTGCATACGCTGCGGCACGCTCGATCGTAAATTTGAAAGGATTGTAAAATTATGGGAATGAATTGTGCACTCGACGGCCCTGCAGGCGCAGGAAAATCGACCGTTGCTAAAGAATTGGCAAAAAAACTCGGCTACATATACGTTGATACCGGGGCGCTGTACCGTGCTATCGGGTATTATGCGTTGAGCAAAGGCGCTGACACCGCTTCGGCTGAAGAGGTGGCTCCCTTGCTGAACGAGATAAACGTCGAACTGAAATTCGAGAACGGCGTTCAGGCTGTATATTTGAACGGCGAGAACGTTTCGGATAAAATCAGAACCCCCGAAATGTCCATGGCGGCGTCAAACGTTTCGGCAATTCCCGCCGTCAGAGCATTTTTGCTTGACCTTCAGCGCTCAATCGCCGCAAATAACGACATCATTATGGACGGCAGAGATATCGGCACGGTTATTTTGCCGAATGCACAGGTGAAAATTTTCCTCACCGCTTCCATTGAAGAAAGAGCCAAGCGCAGATATGACGAGCTTATCGCCAAGGGTCAGGACGTCAACTACGATGACATTAAAAATGACATCGCGCAGCGTGATTATAACGATTCCCACCGTGAAACCGCTCCCTTGAAAAAGGCTGACGATGCGATCGAGGTCGACACCTCGGATATGGCCATCGAAGAGGTCATTGAAACGATTGCAGGAATAATCGAGAGCAAAAAGTTCAAAGCTCCCGACGGCAACGTTGCAGACAAGAAGCCGAAAATGACCCTGCGCCTTTTCGGATATACCGTCATCCGTCTTATTGTCAAGGCGTTCATTCACATAGCATTTAATGTGAAGATTAAAAACAAGCACAACATCCCTCATGCAGGCGGATACGTCATTGCTTCTAACCATATCTCCTGGGCTGACGGGCTTATTATCGGCATAAATCCCATCGTTTCAGGCTCATACGTTTCAAAGGCGGAGCTTTTCAAAAACCCGCTTATTGCAGTTTTTCTCAAGCTTCTCAACTGCTTCCCCGTGCTCAGAGGTAAGGGCGATATGGGCTTTGTGACCATCTCCTGCGATTTCCTCAACAAAGGTCATAACGTCATCATCTTCCCCGAGGGAACAAGATCGAAAACAGGGGAGCTCGGCAGAGCAAAAACGGGCGTTGCATATATCGTTGCCGCTTCAAAGGCTCCGATAATCCCCGTTTCTATCAAATGTGACGGTAAGGTTAAATTCCGCAGCAAGATCACCGTCACCTTCGGCGACCCGATCTACTATCCTCAGCTTGGCATCAGCGGCACTTCGCCCTCTGAGATGCACAAGGTAAGAGATATCATTATGAACGCCATTAAGGAGCAGCTCGATGCCTGATAACAGAGTAACCGTCGCAAAGACAGCCGGATTTTGTTTCGGCGTTGACAGAGCAGTAAAGCTCGCATATGAAACGGCGATATGCGGCGGCAGAGTTTTTACTTTGGGACCTATCATTCATAATCCCGACGTAGTTGCTGACCTTGAACGGTCAGGGGTCTCGGTAATTGAAAATATTGATGACGTCCTGTCGGGCGATACGGTGATTATCCGTTCTCACGGTGTCGCCGAAAGCGTATATGACGAGCTTCGGGAAAAGGGTGCAACCGTTGTTGACGCCACCTGCCCATACGTTAAAAAGATACACGATATTGTCCGCAAGCGCTCAAATGCGGGGGATATTATCGTTATTGCGGGCGACAAAGACCATCCCGAGGTCAAAGGAATCGTCGGATATTGCACTACAGAGTGTTATGTTTGCGCCGATGTTGACGATTTTGAGAGCCAAATAAGTAAATTAGGTGAAAATTTTAAAAAAAGTGTTGCAATTCTCTCGCAAACAACTTATAATATAACAATGTGGGAAAAGTTTTCTTTGCTCGCTCAAAGCTTACCCGATGCGAAGGTATTTAATACCGTTTGCAATGCAACTGCAAAGAGGCAGGAGGAAGCGCTCAAGCTTTCTTCAATGAGTGACGTGATGCTCATCGTCGGCGGACATAACAGTTCGAATACGAAAAAGCTTTATGACATCTGCTCGCAAAACTGCCGATGCTATTTGATAGAGAATGCCAAAGAGCTTGAAGCAATTGATTTTTCTCATGCGGGATCCGTTGGGATCTCTGCCGGCGCATCGACTCCGGCGTATATCATTAAGGAGGTACAAAAAACCATGACTGAAATTCTGACAAATGAAGAGGTGTTCAACTTCGAGGAAGCTATTGAACAGACCTTCAAGAAAATATACACCGGAAAGAGAGTAAGCGGCATCGTTACAGCGGTTAACAGCACTGAAGTAATTGTTGATATCGGCACCAAGCACACCGGTTATATTCCTTCTTCAGAGCTTTCAAACGACCCTGCAGCAAAGGCATCAGATGTTGTTAAGGTCGGCGATGAGATCGACGTCATCGTAACCAAGATCAATGATGCAGAGGGTATCGTTACCCTTTCCAAGAAGCAGGTAGACGCTCAGAAGGGCTACGACGAAGTTAAGAAGGCTGCCGAGGACGGCACCGTTCTTACCGGCGTTGTAACCAACGTTATCAAGGGCGGCGTGATCGTTGTTACCAACGGTATGCGTGTATTCGTTCCTGCATCCCAGACCGGCGTGAAGGCTGACGGCAACCTTGAGACCCTTCTCAAGACCACTGTAAGCTTCAAGATCATCGAGCTCAACGAGCAGAGAAAGAGAGCTGTCGGCTCTATCAGAAAGGTAGCACAGGAAGAAAGAGCTACCAAGCGCGCAGCATTCTTCGAAGCTGCTGAGGTCGGCCAGGTCGTTACCGGTGAAGTTAAGTCTATTACCGATTACGGCGTATTCGTTGACATCGGCGGTGTTGACGGTCTTATCAGAAAGCTTGACCTTACTTGGGCAAGAATCAAGCATCCTTCCGAAGTAGTTTCCGTTGGCGAATCTATCGAAGTAACCATCAAGGATATCGACAAGGAAAACGGCAAGGTAAGCCTTACTTATAAGAACCAGTCTGAAAATCCTTGGGAGATCTTCAAGAACAACTATGAACTCGGCCAGACTGTTGAAGCTAAGGTAGTATCCATCACCAGCTTCGGCGCTTTCGCTCAGATCATCCCCGGTATTGACGGTCTTATCCACATCTCTCAGATCGCTGATCAGAGAGTAAACAACGTTAACGACTTCCTCTCTGTAGGTCAGGTCGTAACCGCTAAGATCACCGAATGTGATCTTGACAAGAAGAGAGTAAGCCTTTCTATCAGAGCTTTGCTTCCTGCTGCTGAAGAAGTAGTTGAAGAAGCAGTTGAAGAAGTTGCTGAAGAAACTGCTGAATAATTTCTGCTAATTACAAAATTTGCGGCGCAGGATATCTTTCCTGCGCCGTTTTTGTGTTGAATCGGGGTGAATTGGTTAAAACTTTATTACATTTTCCATATTTCTCTTAACATTTCGATTTGTTTGTGTTATAATACAAATATGTAGGTCCTATGGAAAGGAGAGAGACTTTTGAAATTCTCATTCAAGAAGTTCAGAAAAGGCGTCAAAAAGGTTATGCGCCCAATCGGCGGTCTTTTGCGGACGATCGGTATCGCAGTTTTATGTGTAGTACTGATTGCAGTCATTTCCGTTACCATCGTCGGCTCGGCGCTTGTTGTATATGTCGTAAATCTTATGGAGGGTACGAGTGAAGTCAAGCTTGACGACGTTTCTTCGAGCTATACCACCTATATTTACGCTAAAGACGGCGAAGATTGGATAATGTACGATCTTATTTCCAGTGAAGGTGAAAAGCGCATCTGGGCTGACCTTGAGGAGATCCCTCAGCACGTCAGAGAGGCGTTTATCTGCTCTGAAGATCCGAGATTTAACAGCCATGACGGCGTTGACTTCTACGGTCTGTTCGTCGCTCTCAAAGATACACTTATGGGTAACACCCGAGGCGGTTCGACCATCACGCAGCAGACAGTTAAGAATCTGACCGGCGATAGAGCGGACGATCTGAACACCGAGGGTATCGCAAGAAAGCTCCGTGAGCTCTACAGATCCGTTCAGCTCGAAAAAGACTATTCAAAGGACGATATTTTGGAGGCGTATCTCAATCTTGTGCCTCTTAATAACAATATTTACGGCGTTCAGGCTGCATCCAATTACTATTTCAACAAGGACGTGAGCCAGCTTTCATTAGCGGAGGCTGTATGTATAGCTGCGATAACGAAGAGCCCCGTTGCAAACGACCCGATCGATTATCCCGAAAAGAACCGTACAAGAAGAGAGTATATTCTTAACGAAATGCTTGAAAACGGCGCCATTTCAACCGAGGAATACAATGAAGCGTTGAACGAAGAGCTCGTTCTCATCGGAAGTATGATATATACCGAAACCGACGACGGTTCTGTCAATTCGGAAAACGTTTCCGCATATGAAAACTTTGATTACGTTTCCTCTTATTACGTGGATGCCGCAATATATCAGGCTGTGGATATCTTTATGGATTATTACGGTATTTCCTGGGACGAAGCTTATCAGAAGCTCAAGAGCGGAGGATATGAGATATATACCTGCGTTGATCTTGACATTCAAAAGGAACTCGAGGAGAAATATCTTGACTACTACACCTTCTCCGAATCGGGAACAACAGAGATACCTCAGAGCGCATTTATCTGTATGGACTATAACGGCAGAATTCTTGGCGTTATCGGCGGTGTCGGTCAAAAGGAAAGCCCCTTGGGTCTTAACCGTGCGACGATGTCGACCCGTCAGCCGGGTTCTTGCATAAAACCGTTGGCTTCATATTCTCTGGCTGTTGACCGTGACTTGATCACCTGGTCATCTCAGTTCTTGGATTCGCCCTTGCTTATTGAAGATCAGGGCTCTGAGAACGGTTATCTCGTCTGGCCGAGAAACTACTCGACCACCGGCGCTTATACAACGTCATGGTCAAGAAGCTATAACTTCACTTATTCTGCGCTTCAGCGCTCGCTCAATACCACTGCCGCACAGCTCGTTGAGCTTCTTTCGCCCAGCGAATGCTTTGAGTTCCTATATTATAAGCTTCATATGGATTCGCTGACCTTATATCAGAACGGACTTACGGATATTGCCCGTTCACCGATGTCGGTCGGCGCTTTGACCAACGGCGTCACTCTGCAGGAGATCACAACTGCATATCAGATATTCGGCAACGGCGGAAAATACTACGATTCCACCTTCATTTCAAGAATCATCGACAATAACGGCGAAGTCGTATATCAGCACTCGTTTATCGGTGAACAGGTAATAGATGAAAGCTCTGCATACGTTATGAACCGTATGCTTGAAACGGTCGTTTCAAGCTCTCGAGGTACGGGCAGACTTGCTCGTCTTGATTCCTGTGAGCTTATAGCCAAGACCGGTACCACTCAGGACTGGGCTGACCTTTGGTTCATCGGATGTACGCCCGAATACGTAACCGGTCTTTGGATCGGCTATGATATTCCCGAGGAAATGGACACCTCAACGTTTTACGGTTCTTCCCAGATGTGGAAAAATATCTTCGGAGATATTGCCGAGAATGAGGATCTGAAGGAGTTTGAGGCTACTTCAAGCGTTGTTCAGCGTGAATATTGCGAGGAAACGGGTCTTATCGCCGGAAGCAACTGTACGGATACTCTTACCGGATATTATAAACGCACGAACATTCCCGCAACCTGCTCGGGAGAGCATCTTGTGGATGAAACGATAATTACCAAGGATTCCGTAATTGTTACGGAAGGCGTTGACACCTTGGATTATGAAACGTTGACCGGAAATATCTATAATTACGTATATGATCTGGTCAGAAGTTGGAGAGATTGATGAACGACAAAATAAGGCTGTGCTGTCCCTGCCATTTCGGTTTGGAAAGCGTGTTATCATTTGAGATCAAGAAGATCGGCGGAGAAGATCTTGCAGTCAGTGACGGAAGGATTTCCTTTAACGGGGATATGTCAATGATCGCAAGGGCAAATATCTTTCTGGCTTCGGCAGAAAGAGTTTTGATCGAACTTGGTTCTTTTACCGCTAAAACTTTTGATGAGCTGTTCGAAGGCGTAAGAGCTTTGCCGTTGGAGAGGTATATCGGCAAATACGACAAGTTTCCCGTTAAAGGTCACTCTTTGAAATCGCAGCTTCACAGCATTCCCGACTGTCAGTCGATAATTAAAAAAGCCTGTGTAAAACGGCTCGAAAAAGTCTATGGCATCAGCCGATTTGAAGAAACCGGCGCACTTTATCAGATACAGTTCAACATCTTAAAAGACGTTGTAACCGTTTATATCGACACGACGGGCCCCGGCTTGCACAAGAGGGGATACCGCAAAACTTCAAACGATGCACCGATCAAGGAGACACTTGCAGCGGGCATAATAGATCTGGCTCACGTGCGAAGCGACAGCGTCGTTGTTGACCCGATGTGCGGAAGCGGAACGCTTTTGATCGAATCGGCATATAAAGCATTGAGATTGGCACCCGGTCTCAGACGAAAGTTTGTGGCGCAAAGCTGGAGCATTATTCCCGAGGAGATCTGGCGTGAACAGCGTTCATTGGCGCTCGATTCAATTTCAAAGGAATCTCAGTTCAAGGGATATGGCTTTGATATCGACCCGTTTGCGGTTGATCTTTCAATATCCAATGCCAAAACTGCAGGTGTTTTGCCGAGAATTGAGGTTGCTCAGCGTGATATTATAAACCACGTTCCCGTTAAAGGCGCAATAACGATTTGTAATCCGCCTTACGGCGAGAGAATGCTCGAACTTAAAGAAGCTGAAGAGCTATATAAGAAGATGGGTCAGGTCTTGCGACCCGACCGTGAGAATCCTTGCTATATTATCTCACCTCACGAGGATTTTGAAACCTTGTTCGGCAAAAAAGCAGATAAAAAGCGCAAGCTGTATAACGGAATGCTCAAGTGCAACCTATATATGTATTTCAACTAAAAAGAAAGTGCGGCTCCGAATTCGGAACCGCACTTTTGCTTGGACAGCGCTCCTTAATCAACAACGATCACTCGGCTATTTCACCGTAACAAACCGTTCCGTCCGTTTCGGTGATAGTGACATCCTTGATTTCATACCTCAACGTATCTGTAAAGCGTTTAACCTTTACGACAACATAATTCTCAGTATGCCCGATATGCCACAGGGCATCCTTCTCTTTTTCAAACAGAACCTTGGCCCTCTTGCCGACCATACTATTGAGAAAAGCCTTTCTTGACTCGCATATCGCATCGCTCAATATCTTCGCACGGTGATTCTTAACGCTTTGCTCAATCTGGTCGCTTCGTTTCGATGCAACGGTTCCCTCTCTTGGTGAATAGGGGAAGATGTGACCGTCGGCAAATCCTACTGATTTAACAAATTCAAGCGACTCATTGAAGTCGTCGTCGGTTTCGCCCGGGAAACCAACCATAATATCCGTGGTGATCGCACATTCAGGGAAATGCTTTCTTATATTACTGACAATTGTAAAGTATTCCGCCTTGTCATACTTTCTGCCCATTTCCCGAAGGGTTTTGTCGCATCCGCTTTGAAACGACAGATGAAAATGCGGACAGAAGTTAACAAGTTTTGCAAGTCGCTCAATTATTTCTTCGCCAAGAAGCTCCGCTTCAAGCGAGCCGAGCCGAACTCTGTCAGCGCCGCTTGTCTTGCAGACTCTCTCAACCGCATCGGCAATGTTCAAACCAAGATCCTGACCATAGCAGGAAAGGTTTATGCCAACGAGGTCAAGCTCTTTGTGTCCCGCTTCAACCAACGCCCTTGCTTCCGCTTCGATCTCATCAAGCGGTTTCGAGCGTGCCCTTCCTCTGGCATATGGGATTATACAATAGGTGCAAAAACGGTCGCAACCGTCTTGAATTTTAATTACCGCTCTTGTCTTTCTCACCGACCCGACGATTGCCATTGTTTCAAAGACTTCGCCTTTAAAATGCGGCAAAACCTCGGTCATTTTCTGCGACTTAAATTCCGCAATAAGCTGCGGTATACTCGACTTATTCGATGCTCCGACAACGATATCGGCAAGCAGACTTGCATTTTCATTCACCTGTGAGTAGCATCCGCACATAACGATTATCCCTTCGGGGTTAACTCGCCTAATTTTGTTTACAAGCTGGGTCAGCTTGCGGTCTGCTTCTTGGGTGACGGTGCAGGTGTTTATAATGCAAACGTCAGCTTGTTCAGGTCTATTGACACTTGCGTGTCCCGATAGCTCCATCGTTTGACGGATATTTTCGGTTTCATACTGATTTACCTTGCAACCGAAGGTGTGATAATAAACGTGCATAATTTATTCCTCGTGAATTGTGAAAAATTATTAGAAATGATATACAAAAAACTATTGACAATTTTGGCTATAACTGCTATATTGAACTTGCAGAGTATTAGCAAATTCATATTATTAGGAGGTTATTTGTAATGAATTCTGTAATGATCAAACTTGAAACAATCAATGACGTCAAGAAATTTGTCAACTGCGTATCTCTTTGTGATTACGATGTTGACCTCATTTCCGGAAGATACGCTATTGATGCAAAATCCATCATGGGCATATTCAGCCTTGACCTCAGCAAGCCCATCGAACTCAGAGCTCACACCGATGACTCTCGTGATTTCATGGACCAGATCGCCGACTTCCTTATCAAGTAAGCGGCGCCGAGTAATTCTCGAATATGTCAGCCTCTCCAAGTTCGGAGGGGCTTTTCTTTTTATGATTTTACCACACATCATAAGTTTTTTCAACCACGCACAAGCTATCATTTTTTCGCTGTCTATAAAATAGAATACTAAAAACGGCTGTGGAGGAAATAATGAAAAAGCTTTTGTGTATATTTATCTCGATCATTTTATTGACGGTATCAGTTGTAGCCGAAGAAAGTGCATCACCGTCTTATTCATACGTCTTAATGGAAGGTTCAACGGCAACACTTCTGTATGCCGACAACGGGAACTATGTTTTTGAACCGTATCACTTTTCAAAGCTGATGACTTTGCTCCTTGCAGTTGAAGTGATCGAAAGGGGAGAGCTTTCATTTGATACCGTTGTGACCGTATCGGATCACGCCAATTCAATGCCCGATCCGCAGATCTGGCTTCGTGTAGGTGAAAAAATTGCTGTCAGTGAGCTGATAACGTCCATAACCGTGGGTAATGCCAACGACGCCTGCGTTTGTCTGGCAGAGGCTGTTTCGGGAACTGAAGAAGCCTTTGTTGCGCTTATGAATCAGCGGGCAAAAGAGCTTGGAATGAGCCGGACTTATTATGCCGATTCAACAGGCTTGGCTGAAGGTTCATATACCACCGCCTGCGACCTTGCAATTTTAGCAAGCGAGCTTTCCCGCTATGATGAGCTGACCGAATACTTCACGACGTGGCTTACATACGTCCGTGACGGCGAGGCACAGCTTGTAAACAATAATAAGCTCGTAAGAACGTATAACGGAATTACGGGAATGAAAGCGTTTAGCACCGCAACCTTAGGCAACTGCGTTGTCGCCTCCGCAAAAAGAGAAGATCTGACAATGATATGTGTTATAATAGGTGAGCAGGAAAAGGACGCACAGTTTGCAACAGCCAAGGAGAAAATGACCGTCGGCTTTTCTGCGTATATGCTCTACCGACCTAAAGCAACCGATATATACTGCCGACCCGTCAAGGTTTCAAAGGGCGTTAAAAATGAGCTTGAAACATATGTGGGCGACTTGGGAAAATTCATCATAAGAAAGAGCAGGGAAGGTGACGTGGAGGTTCACGCCGAATATTTCGACGGCATTACCGCACCTATCAAAGAAGGCGATGCCGTCGGCAGAATAGTATATACGCTTGACGGCGAGGAGATATATTCTGCGCCGATCTCAGCAAAGGAGCCGACAGAAAAGATCAGCTTTTTCTCCGCATTTAAAAAGTTATTTTTGCAGCTTATAAAAATGTGATAAAAGATTCGCATATTTTTCTCGAAATTTTCTTGCAATATCGTCCGTATTGTGTTAAAATGAATTTACAAATAAAACATCAGAGAGGAAATGACATAGATGTCGATCAAATTGGTGACAAAGTATACTGATAAGTTCGTCGGCGCTCATGAATATGACGCTTGCCGCGATCAGATTACCCTGGCACACAATCTTGTTGAATCAAGATCGGGTGCGGGCAATGATTTTCTCGGTTGGGTAGACCTTCCCGTGAACTACGATAAGGAAGAATTCGAGAGAATCAAGGCTGCAGCCGAAAAAATCAAAGCAAAGGCCGATATTTTAATCGTTATCGGAATCGGCGGCTCATATCTCGGTGCGCGTGCCGCTATCGAGCTTTTGAAGAGCCCCTTCTATAACAACCTCAAAAAGGACACCCCCGACATTTACTTCGTCGGCAACAACATCAGCCCCACTTACCTTAACGAAATTCTTTCCATCTGTGAAGGCAAGGACATTTGCGTTAACGTAATCTCCAAGTCGGGCACCACCACCGAGCCTGCTCTTGCTTTCAGAATCTTCAAGAAGCTTCTTGAGGATAAATACGGCAAGGAAGAGGCAAAGAACAGAATTTTTGCAACCACCGACAAGTCAAGAGGAACCCTCAAGGAACTCTCTAACACCGAAGGATATGAGACCTTCGTAATTGCCGATGATGTCGGAGGAAGATATTCCGTACTCACCGCTGTAGGTCTTTTGCCCATCGCTGTTGCAGGATGCGACATTGATGCCATCATGGCTGGCGCACAGGCTGCAAGAGAGACCTATTCCAAGGACGATATGAACGACTGCTACAAGTATGCAGCTTTGAGAAATATCTTGTACCGCAAGGGCAAGAGCGTTGAAATGCTCGTGTCTTATGACCCTGCATTCGGCATGATGGCTGAGTGGTTCAAACAGCTCTTCGGCGAAAGCGAAGGTAAGGATCAGAAGGGTATTTTCCCTGCAAGTGCAACCTTCTCCACCGACCTGCACTCTTTGGGTCAGTTCGTTCAGGACGGTTCCAGAATCATGTTCGAAACAGTCGTTGATATCAAGGCCCCCAAGCAGGACCTCTTCCTTGAAGACGATGCCGAAAACCTTGACGGACTCAACTTCTTGACCAATCAGAATATGTCTGTTGTTAACCGCAAGGCGATGGAAGGAACAATTCTTGCTCATACCGAGGGCGGCGTTCCCAATATCGTAATCGAAGTGGACAAGCTCGATGAATATAACTTCGGCGAAATGGTCTACTTCTTTGAAAAGGCTTGTGCAATCTCCGGTTATATGCTGGGCGTTAACCCCTTCGACCAGCCTGGCGTTGAAAGCTACAAGAAAAATATGTTTGCACTTTTGGGCAAACCGGGATATGAATCCCGCAAGGCAGAGCTTGAGGAAAAGCTCTCCAAGTAAAATTCGGCTCCAATGACCGTTAGATCGGTCTGGAATAATCACAATTAGCCCGCGAGGGCGGAAACGGAGTGTTATTATGATTAAGTTAATAACTGGTAAAAGAGGATCCGGCAAGACCAAGGTTTTGGTCGATATGATCAAGGAAGCAGCTGCAAGCACCAACGGCAGCGTTGTCTGCATTGAAAAGTCCATGCAGCTTACTTATAATATTCCTTCAAGCGTTCGTCTTGTTGACGTTGACGAATACAAGATCGACAGCTATGACAAGTTCTACGGCTTCTTCAGCGGTACTGTTGCAAGCAACTACGATATTTCCGATATCTTCGTTGACGGTATCCTCAAGATCGGCGGCAGAAACTATGATGAGCTTGCTGCTTTGCTGGATGCTGCTGATGCTATCGCAAAGGATATCAACGTCGTTATCACGGTTTCTGAAGACGTAGAAAATCTTCCCGAATGCGTTACAAAGTACATAAAGTAATTTTCCTTTCGTGAATCTGCTTTATTTGTGACCGGTTCAATCGAATAATTATGATGAAATGTCAGTATTTCAAGAAATTTTCCGAAAAATATTGACATTTCATTTCGTGGTAAGTATAATATAATGTGATATTCTGAGGTGTAATGTGTTACTTCAACTTAGACAGCTTTTCAATAGGGAAGGCGACAAGAAAGAAATCAACTATGATATCCCTTTAGAGGAATTTGGGGAGCATAGTGCATACGGAGAATTTATTACGCCTGTTTCGCTTTGCGGTACGGTTGAAAACCGTGCGGGAGTAGTTACACTCGACTACACCATGCGCTTTACCATCCGTCATCTTTGCGACAGATGTCTTAACGAATTTGACCGTGAGTATGTTTTGAATCAGGATCACATTCTGGTTAAAAACACCGCTTCGGATAATGACGAATATGAATATATCGTCTGTCCGGACAACACTCTCGATCTGAATGAGTTGGCAATTTCCGATTTGCTGTTGCAGCTGCCTACTAAGGTGTTATGCAATGAAGACTGCAAGGGTTTATGCTACGTTTGCGGCAAAAACCTAAATCACGGTGATTGCGGATGCTGCGAGTAATTATGCGGCAGCAGTAAAATCTATTATAATTCTCAAAGAGGAGGTGCCCAAGGATGGCAGTACCAAAGAGAAAGGTCTCCAAGGCCAGAAGAGATAAGAGACGTTCAAACGTTTGGAAGCTCGATACTCCCGCACTCAGCAGATGTACTAATTGCGGTTCGCTCACTTCCCCTCACAAGGTTTGCAGCAACTGTGGTTACTACAAGGGCGTAGAAGTTATCAAGAAAGAAGCTTAAGCTTCTTCAAAACTTAGAGAAGGAGTGATCCTTCTCTATTTTTTTACAAATAATTTATTTTTTATATGATAGAAAAGGAGGAGACAGGTATGGCATTACCCGTTGTTGCAGTTGTAGGACGGCCTAACGTCGGTAAGTCTACTCTTTTCAACAAGCTTATAGGTCAGCGTTTATCGATCGTCGAGGATACCCCCGGTGTCACCCGCGACAGAATTTACGCTAAATGCGAATGGTGCGGGCACGAATTTATGCTCGTAGATACGGGCGGTATCGAGCCTGCATCGGATGATAAGATACTGGTTCAGATGCGTAAGCAAGCCGAAGTCGCTATCACAAAGGCTGACGTCATCGTTTTGGTTACCGACGTCAGATGCGGCGTCACCGCAACAGACTATGACGTTGCGGCAATGCTTATGAAATCGGGCAAGCCTATCGTTTTGTGCGTAAACAAGTGCGATCAGCTCGGTGACCCGTTGCCTGAGTTTTACGAGTTCTATAATCTGGGTCTCGGTGATCCGATCGAGGTTTCTTCCGTTCACGGCTACGGAACGGGCGACCTTCTGGACGAAGTCGTTAAGAGCCTTCCCGAAGATTGCGAACATGAAGAAGAGGATGATCACATCAAGGTTGCGATCATCGGCAAGCCTAACGTCGGTAAGTCATCAATAATCAACGCTATTGCAGGCGAGGAACGTGTAATAGTATCCGACGTTGCAGGTACTACCCGTGATGCTACCGATACGGTGATCGAAAATGAATACGGCAAGTACGTTTTCATTGATACTGCCGGTATCAGAAAGAAATCGAAGATCCTTGAAAGCATTGAGCATTACAGCGTTTTGCGCTCGTATATGGCGGTTGATCGGGCGGATGTTGCGATAATCGTAATTGATGCTTCCGTTGGTTTCACCGACCAGGACTCCAAGGTTGCCGGATATGCACACGAGCAGGGCAAAGGATGCATCGTTTGCGTCAACAAGTGGGATGCAATCGAGAAGGAAACAAACACGATGAATGAATTCACCAAAGACCTGAAAGAAAATCTCGGGTTTATGGACTACGTTCCTTTTCTCTTTGTTTCCGCAAAGACAGGTCAGCGTTTGGATAAGATATTTGATCTTGTCAACGCCGTATATGCCAACAACTCAATGCGTATCTCGACGGGCAAGCTCAACGATATTTTAGCATACGCCGTTAACAGGGTTCAGCCTCCGTCCGACAAGGGCAGACGCTTGAAGATCTACTATATGACCCAGCCGACGACCAACCCGCCTACGTTCGTAACGTTTGTCAACTCGATGGATCTGTTCCACTTCTCATACAAGAGATATCTTGAGAATCAGATCAGAGAGGTTTTCGGCGGTCTTGACGGCACGCCTATTAGATTTGTTGTCAGAGAAAGAGATAATCAAGACACGAAATAAAGAAAGGATGCATATTTACGTTTAATCTTGCGTTGATGATAGTCCTTGTGCTTTCATATTTGATTGGAAGTCTTAATTCGGCTATAATCGCCACGTTTATCGTTTCAGGAAAGGACGTTCGGGATTACGGAAGTAAAAATGCAGGGCTTACCAACGTTTACCGTTGCTTTGGTAAAGCCGCTGCCGGACTGACATTGCTTTTTGACATCTGCAAAGGCTTTTTGGTCGTTTTCCTTGCAAGACTCCTGTTTATTACCGGCTGGTTTTCATATTCGGATCACGATGTGATAACTGCTTGCGGATTGGCGGCGCTGTTTGCCGTTTTGGGTCACGTTTTCCCCGTATTTTATAAATTCCACGGCGGAAAGGGGATTTTGGTTGCAGGCGTTTGTATGCTTGCTATTGATCCTGCTGTATTTCTTTGCGAGTTTGTAATGTTTGTCGTGCTTGTCGCAATAACGAGATATATCTCCGTCGGCTCAATTGCCTGCTGCTTCGGCTATCCGTTATATACGCTTATCTGGCAGACAGTTTCAAACGCATATTTCGGCGGAACGTATGAGAACGTCTGGATTCATACGTTGATCGCTCTTGCTGTCGGTGTTTTGTGTTTCTGGCGTCATATGCCGAACGTCAAACGCCTTATCAGCCATTCGGAATCGAAGTTTGTTCTCAAAAAATAGAAAGGAAAGTGCAGTTGTGTTAAGGATTGCAATTCTCGGTTCGGGCGGTTTCGGGCTTGCGCTGGCAGCAGCCTGCGACAGATTGGGACATAAGGTCACCGTCTGGAGTGCTTTCAAAGATGAGATCGACTCTATAATCAGAACGGGCGAACTCAGAGCGAAACTTCCGGGCATCCGTATACCCAAGACTGTTGATCTTACCACCGATATTTCGTGTGTCAGCGATAAAGATATCGTGCTGGTCGGAATACCTTCAAAATTCGTTCGCTCCGTGTGCGAGTCGTGTAAGCAGTATATTGATAATGATACGATCATCGTCAGTACCGCTAAGGGACTTGAAGACGGAAACTTCAAGCGTATGAGTGAGGTCATTTCGGAAGTTTTGCCCGACAACAAAATAGTCGTATTAACAGGCCCCTCTCACGCTGAAGAGCTTGGAAAGGGTATTCCTACCGCTGTTTCCGTTGCCAGCGATGATGAAGAAGCTGCCGTGTTCGTGCAAAAAGCATTTTCCGATAACGTGTTGAGGCTTTATGTAAACAACGACGTCATCGGATGCGAAATCGGCGGTGCAGTCAAAAACGTCATTGCTCTTTGCTGCGGCGTAAGCGACGGCTTGGGCTTGGGTGATAATACCAAAGCTGCAATTATGACGAGAGGCTTAAATGAGATAATGCGTTTAGGCGTTGCTATGGGCGGAAAAGCGGATACGTTCTTCGGACTTGCTGGCGTCGGAGATCTCGTTGTCACCTGCACGAGTATCCATTCGAGAAACTACCGTGCAGGCGTTCTGATCGGTCAGGGCGTTGCTCCCGAAGAAGCTGTCAGATCAGTCGGCACCGTTGAAGGCTATGCTTGTGCGAACGCTACCCTTGAGCTTTCCGAAAAGTACGGTGTTGATATGCCGATAACCAAAGAGATAAACCGTATTCTCTTTGAAGGAAGATCACCAAAAGATGCTCTGGATGCGCTTATGATGCGTCCTCGCGGAAAAGAATAGAACCTGATCCCCGAATTATTATCGATTCGGGGATTTTTTCTGCGAAAAATCTCATAATTGTATTTACTTTTTTTGCTTTTTAAGGTATTATAATATAGAATAAATATGAATAATGTTATTGGAGGATGTCATATGAAACCTGCTTATAAAAGAGTTCTGCTCAAGCTCAGCGGAGAAGCCCTCGCCGGAGACAAGAAAACCGGTCTTAACTACGATGTTATCACCGATATCGGCAAGAGCATCAAAAAGTGTTACGATGCCGGTGTTCAGATCGGTATCGTCGTCGGAGGCGGAAACTTCTGGAGAGGCCGCTCAAGCGGAGCTATGGACAGAACGAGAGCCGACCATATCGGTATGCTTGCGACTGCAATGAACGCTTTGGCTGTTGCCGACGTGCTTGAATCCTTGGGTATGGAGGTTAGAGTTCAGACTGCTATTTCAATGCAGCAGGTTGCCGAGCCGTATATCCGCAACCGAGCTGTGCGCCACCTTGAAAAGGGCAGGGTAGTCATCTTCGGATGCGGCACGGGTAATCCCTTCTTCTCGACAGATACGGCTTCATCCCTAAGAGCCGCAGAAATCGAAGCTGACGTAATGCTCAAGGCAACTATGGTTGACGGTGTATACGACAAGGATCCCCACAAGTATCCCGATGCCGTCAAGTATGAAACACTCGATCTTGACGACGTTATCGTTAAGCACCTTGCCGTTATGGACAGCACCTCTGCCGCAATGTGCAAGGACAACAACATTCCAATCATCGTATTCAATCTTGCCCGTCCTGACAATATTTACGATGCTGTTATGGGCGAAAAGATCGGTACACTTGTAAAATAATGAATTTGAAAGGAAAGATATTATGAAAACCGTACTTAACAATTCTAAGGAAAAAATGGAAAAGACCCTTAACGTTTTGGCTTCCCAGTTTGCCGCAATCAGAGCAGGAAGAGCAAATCCCGCAGTATTGAACTCCATTCAGGTTGACTATTACGGAACCCCCACACCTATTCAGCAGATGGCTGCCGTTTCCGTACAGGATGCAAGAATCCTCGTTATCCAGCCTTGGGACAAGACAACCCTCAAGTCAATTGAAAAGGCTATTCAGGCATCTGATCTGGGCATCAACCCCTCTAACGACGGTTCTGTTATCAGACTTGCATTCCCTCAGCTTACCGAGGAACGCCGTAAGGAGCTTTCCAAGGACATCAAGAAGCTCGGTGAAGAATCAAAGGTTGCCGTAAGATCCATCAGACGTGACGCTCTTGACAAGGTCAAGACAATGAAGAAGAACAACGAAGTCACCGAGGACGACGTTAAGAACTTCGAGAAGGACATTCAGAAGCTCACCGACAAGTATATCGAAAACGTTGATGCTGCTGTTGCCGTCAAGGACAAGGAGATCATGTCCATCTAACATTAAACTGATTGATGAGCTCTATCCGATTATGGACCTCTGTTATTGGATGAGCTCATCTTTATCAAAAGGGGTACCTTTGTGTTTAAGAAAAAATCAGAAGGCGAGCTGATAGTTCCTCGCCACATTGCTTTTATTATGGACGGCAACGGCCGTTGGGCTCAAAAGCGCGGGCTTAAACGCACCGCCGGACATAAAGAAGGCTCTCAAACGCTTAAAAACCTTATTAAAGAGCTTGATTCTTTTGGCGTTAAATATGCGACTTTTTATGCGTTCTCAACGGAGAATTGGAAGCGCCCCGAAGAAGAGGTAAGCGAGCTTATGCGCCTTTTCGGACAATATCTTGATGAGCTTGAAGCTAATTCGGATAATAACTTCCGACTGCGCTTTATCGGCGACCGCACAAGACTCGATGAGTCTTTGCAGGAGAAGATGGCACGTTATGAGCAAGCGTCAAGCGACAGAAGCGGCTTATGCGTATGTATCGCTATCAACTACGGCGGCAGAGACGAAATAACGAATGCCGCAAAACGTATATGCGAGCTTAACGGTGAAGGATATCTCACACCCGAGAAGATCACGCCCGAGCTGTTTGACTCAATGCTCTATACCGCCGATATTCCGCCCGTCGATCTGTTGGTGCGTACCGGCGGCGAGCAGAGGCTTTCAAACTTTCTGCTTTGGCAGTCAGCATATGCCGAGCTGTATTTTTGCAACACTCTTTGGCCTGATTTTAACAGAAACGATCTGCTTAAAGCGATCAAAGAATTTTCCGGACGTAACCGTCGATTTGGAGGCTTAAAATGAAAACGAGAATTATTTCCGCAGCAGTTGCGATCGTTCTGCTGGCAGGAGTTTTATATCTGCACGATACTGTAATCTTCAATATCGCTTTTGCACTTATAGGTGTGCTTATGGTATATGAAGTTTTCCGTGCTGTTAAATGCAAGAACGAATATGTTTTTCTTGCGGCGAGCGTCGTAATGACGGTAATCGCTCCCATATCCGTAATTAAAGGGGTAAGCGCCGTTCACTGCGCTTTGGCTATAGTTATATACATAGCGATATCCGTCGGCGTATCTATATTCAGACACGAGCATATCGACATTGAGACCTGCGCTTTGCTCGTCTTTGAAACGCTAATGATAAGTGCGGCGATGTATTCTGTCTGCTATATTGAAAACAGCATCAAGACTCACGGCATTTTGCTCGTTATTCTGACCTTTGGCGGTGCGTGGTTTGCTGATACCGGCGCTTATTTTGCAGGAACCTTCTTCGGCAAGCATAAGCTTTGTCCGAAGATCAGCCCGAAAAAGACCGTTGAGGGTCTTATCGGCGGCTTTGCTGCAAATGCTGTTTTATTTGCATTATTCAACGTCGTTGTTTTTGACGGAAGCGGTTGGCTTATTTTCGCACTTTTGGGAATAGTATGTTGTATGTTAAGTGTTATCGGTGACCTTTTGGCTTCGATGATAAAACGCAAATACGGAATTAAGGATTACGGAAACATTATGCCCGGCCACGGCGGAGCGATGGATCGCTTTGACAGCGTTTTGTTCGTTGCGCCCTTTATGGCAACGGCACTTTCACTTATATTCACGGTATGATAGGTGATGGAATGAGATCTGTTTGTATTTTAGGCTCGACGGGTTCGATCGGCACGCAGGCGCTCGAAGTTGCCCGTGCCCACGGTCTGTGGATAACGGGACTTGCGGCAAGATCGAATATCGAGCTTTTGGCTCAGCAGGCTTTGGAATTTAAGCCAAAGGCCGTCTGCATTTATGATGAAAATAAAAAAGACGCTCTTTGCGATCTGCTCAGGGATACGGATATCGCCGTATTATGCGGTATGGACGGACTTTGCGAAATTGCATCAATGCCCGAAACGGATATCGTCTTGAACAGCGTCGTCGGAATGGTCGGACTTAAACCGACCCTTGCCGCAATAGATGCAGGAATTGATATTGCCCTTGCGAACAAAGAAACTCTCGTTGCAGGCGGCGCTTTGGTTATGAAAGCTGCCCGAAAAAGGGGAGTCAGGATATTTCCCGTTGACAGCGAACATTCTGCAATATTCCAGTCGCTGAGAGGCTCAAAGCGATCGGAAGTTTCAAAGATCATTCTAACGGCATCGGGCGGGCCGTTCTTCGAAAAAACGAAAGCTGAGCTTGAAAACGTTTCGCTTAAAGATGCCCTTAAACACCCCAACTGGGATATGGGCGCCAAGATCACTATTGATTCGGCTACGCTTATGAATAAAGGCCTTGAATTTATAGAGGCGATGTGGCTCTTTGACGTATCGCCCGATATGATCGAGATCGTCGTTCACCGTGAGAGCGTTATTCACTCTGCCGTTGAATTCAATGACGGCGCAGTTATTGCCGAACTCGGAGTGCCGGATATGAAGCTGCCCATACAGTATGCGCTTATGTATACCAATCGTTTAGACTGTCCCACAAAGCGTTTGTCGCTCACCGATTACGGTACTTTAAGCTTCTATAAACCCGATTATGAAACCTTTGATTGCCTTCGTGCTTGCATTAAAGCGGCACGAATCGGCGGAACTGCGCCTGCGATCGTAAACGGCGCAAATGAAGAGGCTGTAGGGCTGTTCATAAACGGCAAAATCGGATTTTTGGACATCGGCAGAGCTGTCACTAAGGCACTTGAATGTGTACCATCGCAGGAAGCAACCTGCCTTGAAGACGTTTTATCTGCTGACAAGAAAGCAAGAGAGTTTGTTTTAGCGTCTATTTAATTTGGAGTTGATTTTTTGAGTTTATTATATATTGTTGTTGCGATTTTAATTTTCGGAATCATAATCGTCATTCACGAGCTTGGGCATTTTTTAGTCGCAAAATCCTGCGGAATAAAAGTAAATGAATTTTCCATCGGTATGGGTCCTAAGATCGTAAGTTTTGGAAAAGGCGAAACGAAGTATTCTTTGCGTGCGCTTCCTATCGGCGGATACGTTTCAATGGAAGGTGAGGATGACGAAAGCGACGATCCCAGAGCGTTCGGCAAAAAGAAGGTCTGGCAGAGGCTTTTGGTCGTGCTTGCCGGTGCGGTAATGAACCTTATTCTCGGATTTGTGATCCTCATAATCGTCACCTCCTGCGGTGATGCTATCACGACTACTCAGATCGCAAAGTTTGAGTCTGAAACCGCAACCTCCCATATGACGGGACTTGAAGTAGGGGATAAGATCGTAAACGTCAACGGCTCGCATATCTTCAGCGACACCGATTTGTCCTATCAGTTCCAGGTCGATGAGGATATGACCTTCGATATGACCGTAATTCGTAACGGCGAGAAAGTAAATCTTCCCGCAGTTAAGTTTGATGCGGTAACTCTTGAGGACGGAACCCAGACTTTGCACATAGATTTCTATGTTGTGGGTGAAAAGGTAAATCCCTTGACAGTTATTCAATACTCAGCAGGCAAGTTCGTATCCGTTTCAAAGATGATAATTCAGTCGGTTGTCGATTTGGTTAGAGGAAAATACGGTCTTAACGACCTTTCGGGTCCTGTCGGAATCGTCGGCGCGATCGGTGACGTTGTCGGCTCCACCCAGCAGGGTGTTGCTGTCGGAGAAATGCTCTTGAACCTCGCTTCATTCGTTGTGTTTATCACCGTAAACGTCGGTATTTTCAACCTTTTGCCCATTCCTGCGCTTGACGGTTCCCGTGCTTTGTTCCTCATAATCGAGGGAATCAGACGCAAGCCGATAAATCCCAAATATGAAGGAATAATCCATTTTGTCGGTTTGGCTCTGCTTTTGGCGCTGATGGTGATCGTAACGTTCTCTGACATTAAAAAGCTTTTCTAAGGAGCATCGGTATATGAGAAAAGTCAGACCTGTAAAGGTTAATAGCCTTACACTTGACGGAAACAGAATATATGTACAGTCTATGCTTAACGTGATTTCAACGGACGTTTCGGGCAACGTCAGACAGGCGAAGGAGCTTGAAGCGTCAGGATGCGAGATCATAAGAGTATCAATTCCCGACGAGGCAGCACTTGATTTGATTCCTGCAATCAAGAAAGAAGTTAACGTTCCGCTTGTTGCCGATATCCACTTTGACTATCGCCTTGCTTTGGGTGCGGCTGAGAGGGGAATTGACAAAATCCGCATCAACCCGGGTAATATTGGTGATGATGACCGTGTTAAAGCGGTTGCCGACATTTGTAGAATAAAGAATATTCCCATTCGCATCGGTGTCAATTCGGGCTCGCTTGAAAAGGAAATTTTGTCAAAATACGGCAGTGCAACCCCCGAAGCGCTTTGCGAAAGTGCGCTGTATCACGCACGCTTGCTTGAAAAGTTCGACTTCGGTGATATTGTTCTGTCTCTCAAATCAAGTGACGTAAATAAAATGATAACGGCGTATCGCCTTGTTGCGGATAAAACTGATTATCCCTTGCATTTAGGTGTCACCGAGGCGGGAACGTATAAAATGGGACTTATAAAGTCGAGCATCGGTATCGGCTCGCTTTTGTGCGACGGAATCGGCGAAACGATTCGCGTTTCGTTGACCGATGACCCGATTAAAGAAGTTGCCGCAGGCTTTGACATTTTAAAAGCAATCGGCAAAGGCAGGGGAGTAAGGCTCGTTTCCTGTCCCACCTGCGGAAGAACGAAGATCGACCTCATCTCCTTGGCTCATAAAGTCGAGGAAGCAACTGCAAATATTGATAAAGACATTACCGTTGCGGTAATGGGCTGTGTTGTCAACGGTCCCGGCGAAGCAAAAGAGGCTGACATCGGACTTGCAGGCGGCGACGGATGCGTTGTAATTTTTAAAAAGGATAAAATTATCGGCAAGTTTTCCGAAAGCGATGCGCTTGGCGCCCTTCTTGCCGAAATTGATAAACTCTGACGGAGGAAACAATGGCATATGAAAGAGTCGCTGATTTTTTCAGCGCATATGACAACTTAATACCCGAGTCTATGGCAGACGGCGTGATCCTTAGAATTGCATTTTCTAAGGATAATTCTGTTATGGCTGTTGAAATAAAGTTCCCGCAGGTCATTTCAGGCGACGATTTAAAGCTTTTCGCCTCGAATTTAAAGCCCTGTCTGGGACTGACAGGAATATACATAAGCCCGAAATATGACAAAGAGCTTTTTGGCGTCAATGCGCTTCCGTCTGTAATCGACGAGCTTAAAAGACGAATTCCGATAAACGGTTTTCTGGATAATTCCGATTTTGCCATAAACGGAAATGAGCTTTGCATTACGCTTAAAAACGGCGGCGAAGCGTTGCTTAAAAAGGCGGGAATCGAAGAAGCTCTTACGAAGATTATCTTCTCGCAGTTCGGCGTTTCCGTTACCGTCAGATTTGACGGTAATCTGTGTGTCGATGCCGGCGAGCACGATAAGCTTCAGCAGGAGGTGCTCAAAAAGCTTACTCCCGTTCACGTAGAGAAGAAGGCGTCGGTTCAGGAAGAAGGAGCAAAGCCTACGTATTATATAAACTTCGATAACGTTCCGATCGAAAACGAAGCGACCCTTATTCTTGGCAGAGAGATCGTCGATATGCCTTTAACTCCTCTGGGAGAAGTTGCGCAGGATTCGGGCAAGATCGCCGTTTGGGGCGAAGTGTTCGACATTGAAACGAAGATAACCCGTGACGAGAAGAAAATGATCGTGACGGTCTATATAACGGATCTTACCGGCTCAATAACGCTTAAGCTTATTGATTCGGTAAAAAAAGCGGAAGAGTTTCTCTCCGAAGTTAAAAAAGGCGTGAGTGTTCTTGCAAGAGGCGAAGTCAGCTATGACACTTTTGATAAAGAGATAAACATCCGTCCCCGTGATATTTCGTTGGTCAAAAAGCTTAAAAAGACCGATGACGAGCCTGTCAAGCGTGTCGAGCTTCACTGTCATACCAATATGTCGGTTATGGATGCAATGACCCCTTCGGATGAGATCGTCAAACGTGCGGCATCCTGGGGAATGAAGGCTATTGCCATAACAGACCACGGCGTATGCCAAGGCTTCCCCGACGCTATGTACACCTGCGATAAGCTCCGCAAGGACGGCAAGGACTTCAAAATTATCTACGGTGTTGAAGCATATCAGGTCAACGACGAGGTCAGCATCACCTTTGGCAATGATTCGAGGCTTCTGACCGATGAATTTATCGTTTTTGACGTTGAAACGACGGGCCTTTCTGCTGTCACCGAAAAACTCATTGAGATCTGCGCCGTAAGGGTCAAAAACCTTGAGATAGTCGATACGTTTGACACCTTTGTCGACCCTGAACGTCCGATTCCTTCTAAGATAATCGACCTTACGAGTATATCTGACGTAACCGTCAAGGGTGCGCCGAAGGAACGTGAAGCAATTAAGCAGTTTCTTGAATTCTGCGGCGATGCCCCTTGCTTCGTTGCGCACAATGCCTCCTTTGATATGTCCTTCATTCGTGCCGCCTGCGAGCGCAACGGCATCAAGTTTGAAAGACCTTATCTTGATACCGTTGCATTTTCCCGCAGTATGCTGCCGGGCATATCGAAATATACTCTTGACTCGGTTGCCAAAAACCTCGGTCTGGGCGATTTTCATCATCACCGAGCACTTGACGATGCAACCGTCAATGCAAATATATTCATCATTTTGTGCCGCCGTTTGCTCGACCGTTTTGACGAGCCGACGGAAGCGCCGTTTGATAAAATAAACACCATTCTTTCAGACATAGATATGGACAAGCTTCCGTCATATCACCAGATCATTCTGGCTAAAGACAAGGTTGGTCTTAAAAACCTCTATAAGCTTGTATCATACTCCAATCTTAAATATTACCACCGCCACCCGAGGATCCCCAAATCCGAGCTTATCAAGCACCGTGAGGGATTGATAATCGGCTCTGCCTGCGAAGCCGGCGAATTGTTCAGAGCAGTATTTCAGGGTAAATCGTGGGACGAGCTTTGCGATATTGCAAGATTTTACGACTACCTTGAGATTCAGCCGACGGGCAACAATATGTTTATGCTCAGAGAGGGTAGCGTTTCAAGCGTTGAGCAGCTCGAAGAATTCAACAAGATCATCGTCCGACTGGGTGATGAGCTTGGTATTCCCGTCGTTGCAACGGGTGACGTTCATTTCCTCGATAAAGAAGATGCTATATTCAGAAGCATACTGACTTCTGTAATGTATTCCGATTCGGATAATCAAGCGCCTTTGTATCTCAAAACGACCCGTGAGATGCTCGATGATTTTGCATACTTGGGCGAGGAGAAGGCGTATGAAGTCGTCGTCACCAACTCCAATCTCATTGCGGATATGACCGACCCCGAGCTTCGTGCATTCCCTAAAGGCACCTTCACGCCTCATATCGACGGCGCAGAGGAAGAGCTTTCGGAGATATGCTGGCGAAGAGCAAAGGAGATATACGGCGATCCGATCCCCGAGATCGTATCACAGCGACTTGATAAAGAGCTGACATCGATCATCAAGCACGGCTTTGCAGTTTTGTACGTAATCGCAAAGCGACTTGTTGCAAACTCCGTTGAACACGGCTACCAGGTTGGCTCCCGTGGCTCGGTTGGTTCCTCCTTCGTTGCTTCAATGTCGGGTATTTCCGAGGTTAACCCCTTGGTGCCTCACTATGTCTGCCCGGAGTGTAAGTATTCCGAATTCTTCACCAAGGGTGAATACGGTTCCGGCTTCGACCTTCCGCCGAAGGCTTGTCCCAACTGTGGGGCAGACCTTAACCGTGACGGCCACGACATACCCTTTGAAACCTTCCTTGGCTTTAACGGCGATAAATCTCCCGATATCGACCTTAACTTCTCGGGCGACTATCAGTCCAGCGCACATAAATATACCGAAGAGCTTTTCGGCGCAGATAACGTTTTCAAAGCGGGAACTATTTCTACCGTTGCCGATAAGACCGCATACGGTTACGTAATGAAGTATCTTGAAGAACGGGAACTGAAGGTGCATAATGCAGAGGTTGCCCGCCTGACAAAAGGCTGTACGGGCATTAAGCGCACGACCGGTCAGCATCCCGGCGGAATGGTCGTAATTCCTGCTGATATGGAAGTATATGACTTCACTCCTGTTCAGCACCCGGCTGAAAAGACAGATTCGGATATCGTTACCACCCACTTCGACTTCAACTCGCTCCACGATACGATTTTGAAGCTTGACGAGTTGGGACACGATGTGCCGACCCTTTATAAATACCTTGAAGACCTTACGGGCACTGACGTTACCAAAACGCCGATGAGTGACCCTGCGGTGTATTCGCTGTTTACATCAACCGAAGCGTTGGGCGTTACACCCGATGATATCGACAGCAAAACAGGTACTCTCGGCATCCCCGAAATGGGAACGGGATTTGTCAGAGGAATGCTTATTGAAGCACAGCCAAAGACTTTTTCCGACCTTTTGCAGATTTCGGGACTTTCCCACGGTACTGACGTTTGGCTTGGCAACGCACAAGAGCTTATTAAAAACGGCACCTGCACCATCGACCAGGTAATCGGTACCCGTGACAGTATTATGACGTATCTTATATATCACGGCGTTGATCCGAGTCTTTCCTTTAAGATCATGGAGATCGTGCGTAAGGGCAATGCGCCGAAGCTTCTGACCGATGAAATGAAGCAGACGATGCGTGACCACGACGTTCCCGAGTGGTATATTGAAAGCTGCTTGAAGATCAAATATATGTTCCCCAAGGCTCACGCTGCCGCATACGTTACTGCGGCGATCCGCCTTGCTTGGTATAAGGTACATAAACCTCTTGAATTCTATGCCGCACTGTTTACCGTCAGAGGCGACGACTTTGACGCCGAAACTGCTGTTAGGGGCAAGAACGCCGCAAGATATAAGCTGGATGAATATAAGCAGAACTATAACGAGCTTTCCGATAAGGATAAGAACGTTTACGAAATGCTTATGATCATCAATGAAATGCTTTGCCGAGGTTTTGAATTCCTACCGATAGATATCAAGAAGTCCCACGCCACGACGTATCTCATTGAGGACGGCAAGCTAAGACTTCCGTTCGTTTCAATGTCGGGTGTCGGTGAAAGCGCCGCAAAAGCGCTTTATAATGCCGCTCAATCAGGCGATTTTATATCAATAGAGGAGTTCTCGCTTTCTGCGGGTGTATCAAAGACGGTTATCGAACAGCTCAAATCCTTCGGTGCTTTCGGGGATATGCCTGAATCTGCGCAGATGTCGCTGTTTTAAGTAACTAAACGTAATCCTCCTGAATAATATGTAGAGAAGTTTTAAACTTTAATACTTATTCAGGAGGATTTATATGGCTGATTTCGGAACAAATCCGTATGGCTTTAAAGATGCGGTCACCATTGAAGCAGAACGAATTTTCGATAGCTGCTCCGACCGCGATTGCCTTGAGGATCTTGAAGTTACATTCTCGGATTATGAATCAACACAGCTCGTCAACGAAGCTACTTATGCAAAAGCAAAGTGTGTTGAGGTAACGAGCGTCTATTTCCAGGTTGAGCCCATTCCTTTTAACTGCGGCTTCTTCTCAGTAGATCTTACTTATACTTTTGCAGTTACGATCGAGCTTGCCGCAAGTGCCGCTTCACCCGTTCAAACAGTTGTCGGCACCGCCTGCTTCACCAAAAAGGTTATCCTTTACGGCTCTGACGGCGGAACAAAGTATTTCACGTCGTTTAACAACGGTGTTGTGAATGTCAACGGCTGCAATGCAGGCTCAAGCGCAAGTCTGCCGAAAGCCTCCGTTGCTATCGCAGATCCGATTCTTTTGAACCTCTGCTTAACAACGGTTCCCGCATACAGCGCCTGTGCTGACATCACCTGCAACGAAGCAATTACCATCCCGTCAAGAAAGATCATCTGCGTGACGATCGGTCTGTTCTCGATAATCTCTCTGTCAAGAACCGTACCCGTAATGGTTCCCGCATTTAATTATGAGGTTCCCTGCAAGGATTGCTCATCTCCTTCGGGCGTGACGGAAACTCCTTGCGAGCTGTTTGAGAAGATCAGATTCCCCTCAAACGAATTCTTCCCCAAGAGCCTTGAAGAGGCAACTGCCTGCTCCTGCACCTGTGCTGGAATCGCAAACGCCGTTGCGTCTACACAGACTTCCGGCAATTCGGGTCAGGGAGGTCATTTGACTAACTGCAAGACCTGTCAGTAAAAATAATTTTGCCGCCTCAGTCATATCATTGACTGAGGTGACTTTATGAATTACACATTATCTGATTTGAAGCGCAAGGAAGTCGTTGAAACAAGGTCGGGGATAATGCTGGGCAGGGTAGACGATATTGAAATATGTGCAGATAACTCAACTGTTAAGTCAATGATCGTTTACGGCAGACCGAAGCTGTTCGGAATACTCGGTCGGGACAATGACATAATAATCTCAAATGAGCAGATCGACCTTATCGGCAGAGATGCAATACTTGTGAGCGTTGATAATTTGTCCGATATTACAATGAACACAACAAAAGAAACCAAATTTTTGTTTAAATAATCATCAAAAAACACTTGCATTATTTGGCTCAATGTGATACAATATTACCGCAATTCGCACGCATGGGTTTTGCCGTGGTTCCCGAAGTGATTCGGGTGAAGGCAAGCTAACTTATGCGGAGGATTAAAAAAATTAAAAACCATAGGAGGTTACTACAATGGCAGTAGTATCAATGAAACAGCTTCTTGAAGCCGGTGTACACTTTGGTCACCAGACAAGAAGATGGAACCCGAAGATGGCACCTTACATCTTCACAGAAAGAAACGGTATCTATATCATCGACCTTCAGAAGACCGTTAAGAAGCTCGACGAAGCTTACGCTTTCGTTAAGGAAGTTTCCGCTAACGGCGGCGAAGTTCTCTTCGTAGGTACCAAGAAGCAGGCCGGCGATTCCGTTAAGGAAGAAGCTACCAGAGCAAACGCTCACTATGTAAACGCAAGATGGCTTGGCGGTATGATGACCAACTTCAAGACCATCCAGAAGAGAATTGCAAGACTTGAACAGCTCCACAAGATGGCTGAAGACGGCACCTTCGATCTTTTGCCCAAGAAGGAAGTTGCTCAGCTCTCTCTCGAAATCGAAAAGCTCGAAAAGTACCTCGGCGGTATCAAGAACATGGTTAAGCTTCCTGCTTGCTTGTTCATCGTTGACCCCAAGAGAGAAAAGATCGCTGTTGCAGAAGCTAAGAAGCTCGGTATCCCCGTAGTTGCAATCGTTGACACCAACTGTGATCCCGATGAAGTTGACTACGTAATCCCCGGCAACGATGACGCTATCAGAGCAGTTAAGCTCATCTCCGGCGCTATCGCTGATGCTATCATCGAAGGCAGACAGGGCGAGACCTCTGCTGAAGAAGTAACCGAAGAAGCTCCTGTTGAAGAGTAATATTTACATTATTCAGGGCAGGCAACAAAACCTGCCCTGACTCATAAACCTAATCAGATTCAAGAAAGGAATGTTTAATATTATGGCTAATATCACTGCTAAGGACGTTGCTGCTCTCCGTGAGAGAACCGGCGTTGGTATGATGGACTGCAAAAAGGCTCTCGTAGAGGCTGAAGGCGATTTTGAAAAGGCAATAGTTTTGCTTCGTGAAAAGGGACTTGCTACTCAGGCTAAGAAGGCCGGCAGAGTTGCTGCTGAAGGCTTGGTAGTATCTATGGTTGAAGGCAATGTCGGCGTTGTTGTTGAGGTTAACTCCGAAACCGACTTCGTTGCTAACACCGATCAGTTCAAGGGCTTGGTCAACACCATCGCTAAGACCATCATCGCTTGCAACCCTGCTGACGTTGAGGCTTTGAAGGCTTGCAAGTCTGTTGACTCCGACAGAACCATCGACGAAGAAGTTCAGGAAGTATTCCTCCAGATCAGAGAAAACATTCAGATCAGAAGATTCACAAGAATGGAAGGCACCTTGGTATCTTACATTCACGGTGAAGGCAGAATCGGCGTTATGGTTAAGCTTGACACCGATTTGGGCGACAAGGCTCTTGCTTGCGGCAAGGACGTAGCTCTTCAGATCGCTGCTATGAACCCTGCTTACCTCGACAGAGATCATGTTCCTGCTGAAGTTCTTGAGAACGAAAAGAACATCATGCTTGCTCAGATGAAGGAAGACCCCAAGATGGCTAACAAGCCTGAGGCTGTTATGGTCAAGATCGTTGAAGGCAAGGTTGGCAAGTACTATTCTGAAAACTGCCTCGTAGATATGGAATTCGTTAAGGACGGCGACTACACCGTTGGCAAGTATGTTGACAAGTGCGCTAAGGACCTCGGCGGCTCCATCAAGGTTGCTGAATACGTTCGCTACGAAAGAGGCGAGGGCATCGAGAAGAGATCCGATGACTTTGCTGCTGAAGTAGCGTCTATGATGAAGTAATATCTGTTGATTCATATGTAATTAAGCACGGTAGTGAGATCACTGCCGTGCTTTTTTATTTGATAAATTGACAAATCAGCATATAATAGTGTATTATAAAGGCAACAGACAGCATCGATCGGGAGTTGAAACTATTGAAAAAGGCGTTTTGCATTATTCTGATAATTTTGACGTTAACTGTATATTTTTCCGCAGAAGCGTTCGCTGATAATATAACGATCGGAGGCGATTGCGGGCAAGACGTAACGTGGTCGCTTACCGCTGACGGCATATTGACAATAAGCGGCGTTGGCGATATGGCTGACTATGAATGGTTTTTGCCTGCGCCGTGGTCAGATCATTCCGAGCAGATCACCTCGGTCGTAATTTCCGACGGCGTAAGTTATATCGGAAAGCGTGCGTTTGACAACTGCTCGGAAATCTCAAGCGTATATATTCCCGCAAGCGTTATATCCATTGGCAAATACGCTTTTGCCGACTGTACGAGTCTTACCGAAGTCGATCTTCCCGAGTGCTTGGAGATAATAGATGATTACGCTTTTTGGGGATGCTCGGGACTGATCGAGATGATCCTTCCCGAATCCCTCGAAGCTTTGGGTGAAGCCGCATTTTCCGCCTGCGACAGCTTGGAGCGGATAATTTTCCTGTCTTTAGATACCGATATATCCTCCTATTCATCCGTTATTCCTGACGAAACGGTCATACACGGATATGAGAATTCATCTGCCGAAGAGTATTCAAAGACGTTTGAAAAGACGTTCCTGCAGTTTTGCGGCGGAGATCATATATTCTCCGAATGGCAGAAATACAGCGAAAACGAACACATCCGCTACTGCGAAGGCGTTATGAGCGGCGTTGCAAGCGTCGGAACGGCGAGCGGTTATCTGTCCGTTGCAGACAAGGAGATATCGTGGCCGACCGTTACGGTGGGGGCAGAGTATACCGTTATATACGCTGACGATACTTCGTCTGCGTTTTCAGTATATGAAACGCACTTGTCCGTTCCCGAGGGAATTGAAAAGGTCGAAGTATTCTTTGACGGTATGTCTTTAGGCTGTGTCACATTTAATAACACGGGCGGATTGGGATGCGAGTGCTACGGCTGTGAAACCTCCGAACACGAATGGAACGAGGGCGAGGTTTCGGTTGATCCCACCTGTTGCACTGACGGCGAGATCACTTACGTTTGTACAGGCTGCGGCGAAGAAAAAACTGCCGTTGTTTCGGCTAACGGTGAGCATACGTACAGCTCTTGGTCGATGCTAAGCGAAAGTGAGCATATTGGATTTTGCGGCGGTATCGCTCAAAGCACGACCGTTGCCGGATCGCCCTGCTCTCAGGTGATCTTCTCCATTCCGATATATGAAGATCTTTCTGAGGATGACAGCCTTGTTTTAAGACTGCCGACACGAGGCACCTATTCGGTTCTTGTCGGTGAAGAAGAATATCCTCTCGGAACCTGTGATCAAAGTATATACGGCGAGTACGTCATAAAGTTCGGTGACTATTCCTTTGGCTATAATCCCAAAGACGGCGATACGATCTTGTCCTTGTCTGAAATTGTTGAACCGACCGTATACGTTATAGGCAGATTTCCCATAACTGCCAATTCAAGCGGAAAAGTGACGTATAAAGTAACGGCATCCGATTTTGGATACTATACTCAGCCCTCCGAGAACGGATATGCCAATTCCAAGTTTACGACGACCTTCTGGCCGACCACACAAAGGTATGACGTTTACGCCGTTTGGAATAATGATGAAAGCACCCTGTCATACTGTTGGGATTGGAGCGCTGAAAACGGCGATGACATAACTGACAGCATCCGGATTATGAGCAATTGCAGGGCTTATCAAACGAATGAGCACCGTTGGGACGTTGAGAACGCAGTGATTGAGGATGATGTGATAACGTATATCTGCATCGACTGCTGTGCTGAGTATTCAAAAGAATATATTGAATATCAAAGAGGCGATCTGAACGGTGACGGAGAGGTAAATAAGAATGACGCCATATACCTGCTGTATTCCGTGTTATTCGGCAGTGAAGCGTATCCTCAAAATCAGTCCTGCGACTTTGATGCAGACGGTCAAACGAATAAAAACGACGCCATTTATCTTTTGTATCACGTATTATTCGACGGCGCTTATCCGATTGAATAAAAATTATAAGGCAATCGCAAAACTGCGGTTGCCTTACTTTTTTGCTATAATCTTCCGTTCGCTTCGTCCTTAAACTCTGTGTGTTCAACGTCGCTGGGCGGTATGCGTTTGGTGCGGTGGCGTAATTCGACGTAGTTGCTGAATTCGCTCGGTGACATGATCGTCGACATATCTCCCATAGCCATATTTTCAAGATACAGCAATTTCGTTATAGGTCCCATATATACTCCTTTGCGGTCTTTTATATATATTCTTGACCGCAGTTATTAAATTATGCTTTGTTGACTAAAATGCAATTGCTTGGTATAATCAATATATAATTTTGAAATTGGAGCAAATTATGGAAAATCTTTCAAACATCGGTGTAATTAAACAAATACTTTCAGATCACGGTTTTTCATTTTCAAAAAAGCTTGGTCAGAATTTTCTCATAAATCCGTCCGTCTGCCCTAAGATCGCAGAAATGGGAAACGCCAGACAAGGCTTCGGCGTAATTGAGATCGGGCCGGGAATCGGAGTTTTGACAAACGAGCTTGCAAAGCGTGCAGATAAGGTCGTGGCAATTGAAATTGACGACAGATTGCCGCCGATTCTTGCCGAAACACTTGCAGAGCACAAAAACGTAAAGATAATTAACGACGATGTTCTCAACGTCGATCTTCATAAACTGATTGAAGAAGAATTTTCGGGACTTGATGTCGCCGTCTGTGCAAACTTGCCATATTACATCACATCGCCAATTATAATGACACTTCTTGAATCACGCTTACCGATCAAATCAATTACGACAATGGTTCAGAAGGAAGCGGGCCAGCGTCTTTGTGCACCGATGGGCACACGGGATATGGGCGCTGTGACCGTTGCCGTAAATTTCTATTCTGAAGCGAAGATTTTGTTTGGCGTTTCCCGTGGAAGCTTTATGCCGGCGCCGAACGTGGATAGCTGTGTTATCCGATTTGACCTGCGTGAGCAGACTCCAGCGGTCAGCGACGAGAAGTTCTTCTTCAAGGTCGTAAGGGGAATGTTCTCTCAGCGCCGTAAGACACTTCTTAACTGTGTCAGCGGTTCGCTGGGAATCGGCAAGGATACCGTACTTGAAGCGATTGAAAAGTCGGGAATTTCACCGACGGCACGACCCGAACAGCTTTCAATGGACGAAATGATCCGCTTCAGCGAGAATCTCAAAGAGGTGATGTAAATTTGAAGTTGATATTCCTGTTTGGCGATGGTGCTGTCGGAAAAATGACTGTCGGTCAGGAGCTTATGAAGATTACCGATCTAAGACTGTTCCACAACCATATGACTATCGAACCCGTCCTTGAAATTTTCAATGATTTCAACGTTAACGCAATCTTGAGAATGCGTGAAGTAATTTTTGAAGAATTCGCCAAGTCGGATAACTACGGAATGATTTTCACGTTTATGTGGGCTTTTGATTGCGAAGAGGATTGGAAGATACACGACAACATTCTTTCGATTTTCGACAACTATGATACCGAATACTATTATGTTGAATTGACAGCTCCGCTTGAAGTCAGACTTGCAAGGAACTCAACCGAGAATAGGCTTGCAAATAAGGCATCAAAGCGAGATATTGAAGCGTCAAACGCAAGACTCATTTCAATGGATCAGGCTCATAGATTTGAAAGCTTTGAAGGCGAACTCAAGTTTGATAACTATATCAAAATTGACAACACTGACAAAACTCCGACTGAAGTCGCAAAATTGATCAAAGAAACGTTTGATCTATAAACATAAATGCAGTACCCAAACTGAGGTACTGCATTATTTTTTGTCTGTAAAAGGCGGAAGGTAAACCTCGCTGGATGAGCTTCGCTCCTGCGAGAATCCCTCAAATCCGAATTTACTTGCCGTATTTAAAATACTGTTATATTCAAACGTAGATACACGCCTGCCGAGCTTTGGGTGGTCAACCGCCTTGTGCATCGGCACGTACTGACTCATAAGACTGAGCATTATCTCGTCGCTCTCGAATTCTTTGCCAAGCGCTTCAATGACCTTTGCTGAATCCTTACGCAAAGAGGGGAGCGCCAGATGGCGGACGATGACTCCGCTTTGCATTATTCCGTTATCATCAAACTTCGGCTTGCCGACCTGCCTGACCATCTCTTTGATTGCGCACATTGCAGTATCAAAATAATCGCTTGCGCCCGAATATTCTTTAGCATAGGTATCATCAAAATACTTCAAATCGGGGAGATATATCTGCACGTATCCCTCAAGCATTTTAAGCGTTTCGACTCGCTCGTATCCTCCGCAGTTATAAACCACGGGAATAGTCAGCTTGCCCTTAACCATATCAAGCGCTTCGATAATTTGCGGCAGATATGGTGTCGGACTGACCAGATTTATATCGTGTGCGCCTTTGTCTTGCAGTCGCAGAAATATATCAGCAAGCTCGCTGACTGTAATGGTATATCCCTTGTCAAGCTGGCTTATTTCATAATTCTGGCAAAAGATGCATTTGAGCGTGCATCCCGAAAAGAAAACCGTTCCCGAGCCGCCGATGCCGCTGATACAAGGTTCCTCCCACATATGCAGATCCGCTCTTGCTATCTTGATCTCATCACCCTGCCTGCAAAATCCCTTGGAGATATGCCTGTTCACTCTGCACATTCTCGGACACAGAGCACATTCTTTCAAGATATTCATACCGTTTCGCATATAAACACGCTTTCATACTCACGGGACAGGGAGTGATATGCTGTCAAGGCATTTTCCTTTACGTCAAACAACCCGAAAACCGCCGACCCGCTACCCGACATCTGCGCACAAAGGGCGCCGTTTTCAATAAGTTTTGCTTTAATTGCCTCGATCACTTCATTTTCTGCCGCAGCTTCAAGGTCGTTTGCGATCAGCTTGCAGATATCATCGCCGTTTTTAATTGCATTAACTAATTTCTCGCTTGCTCTTGCCGATTCGATCTGCTTGGTATCAAAATTCTTATATGCCTCGGGAGTTGAAATTCCGAAATCGGGTTTGATTATCACTACGTCGTACTTTTTCAGCTCGGGCAAAACCTCAATATCTTCACCGATCCCACGGCATAAACAAGTGTGATTATAAATGCAAAACGGCACGTCAGCGCCGACACCGGCACCGATCTTTGCAAGCTCGCCGTCGTCAAGACCAAGCGAAAGCGCCTTATTCAGCGCTTTGATGACCGCCGCAGCATCCGCCGAGCCGCCGCCCAAGCCTGCCTGAGAGGGGATTCGCTTGTTGATGACGATAGCGCATCCGTCGTTATTGCCTCTAAGGTCAAGCATCAATTTTGCGGCTTTATAAGCGGTATTGCGCTCATCGCAGGGAATGTTACTATCGGAACAGGTAATTGTTATCATCGGCTGCTCTGTCAGAGTTATCATCACATCATCGCATAAAGAAACCGACTGCATGACGGACTCAAGCTCGTGATACCCGTCGTCTCTCTTGCCCGTTATATCCAAGGAAAGATTGATCTTGGCATATGCTTTAAGTGTCACACAGTCGTAATTCATATTATTCTCCGCTTTTGAGCTCATCAATGAACTCTTTAATCTTTTTCATTGCCTCTTGCAAATGCTTTTGCGAATAAGCATAAGAAACTCTTATGTATCCTTCGCCGCAATCTCCGAAAGCAGTTCCGGAAACAACGGCAACGTGCTTTTTATACAAAAGCTGTTCACAGAATTCATCGCTCGTAAGTCCCGTTGATTTGATGCAAGGGAATACGTAGAACGCACCTTCTGGCATAAAACAACTGAGGCCGAGCTTATTAAATGCATCAACAAGATATCTTCTTCTCGTATCGTATTCGGAAACCATAAGCTTAACGTCACGTTCGCAGTTTTCAAGCGCTTCGATAGCCGCATACTGGCTGACGGTAGGGCTGGACATTATTCCGAACTGGTGTATCTTCAATGCGTGCTTCAAGATCTCGGAAGGCCCGCACATATATCCCAAACGCCAACCTGTCATTGCAAACGCCTTCGAGAAGCCGTTGACGTATATCGTTCGCTCTCTCATACCTTCAAGAGAAATAATCGAAAAATGCTCTCTGCCGTAAGTCAGTTCTGAATATATCTCGTCGGTCAGAACGACGATGTTTGTATCCTTCAACAGTTCTGCGATAGGTTCAAGATCCTCACGGGTCATAATGGCGCCGGTTGGGTTATTGGGGAAGGGAAGTATCAAAAGCTTGGTTTTTTCCGTAATTGCATTTTTGAGCTGTTGCGCTGTAAGCTTGAAATTATCCTCTTCCTTCGTTTCAATGATGACCGGTGTTCCTCCCGCCAACATAACGATGGGCTTGTAGCATACAAAAGACGGTTCAATAATGATGACTTCATCGCCTGCTTCAACAGTTGCTCTGATCGTCAGATCAATCGCTTCCGAACCGCCGACGGTCACGATAATTTCGTCCTCGGGGTCATATCTGATCCCCGTGCGCTTTTCGGTATAAGCGGAAATAGAATTTCTCAGCTTAATAAGTCCCGAATTTGAAGTATAAAAAGTTTTACCGCGTTCAAGCGTTGTAATCGCAGCCTTTCTGATAGGCCACGGCGTGTAAAAATCCGGCTCACCGACACCGAGTGAGATAACGTTATCAAGTGTCTGGGCAATATCAAAATATTTTCTGATGCCCGACGGCTTGATCTGACTCGCTGTCTTGCCGACTACCTTATTATAGTCTATCATATTTTCAGATCAATCCCCGTTCATCGGTCAGGCTGTCAATAAGCATAATGCCGTTTTCCTTATATTTTTGCAAGAAGAAGTGTGTAGATGTTGAAACAACACCGTTAATGGTTGCAAGGCGCTGCGCAACGTAAGAGCAAACGTCCTTGATATTGTTGCATCTGATTATAACTGCAAGATCATATCCTCCGGACATAAGCCACACGTTCTCGACCTCGGGATACTGAGCGATATGACGGGCTATATCGTCATATCCGACCTGAGCCTGCGGAGTCACCTTAAGCTCAACGTATGCGGCAACGGAATCCTTTGAGATTCTGTCCTCATCAACAATCGCGGTATATCCTTTAATTATTCCGTCACGCTCAAGTTCACAAATCATTGCGGCGACTTCCGCTTCGGTCTTGTTGAGCATAACTGCAAGCTCTGTGTTGGTCAAACGGGCGTTGGTTTTCAAAAGGTTAATAAGATCGTTCATGATTTCAGCACTCCTTATGTTAAAGGTGATTTAAGGGTTATATTATACCATTTTAAAGCGTTCAAGTCAATGATATATCAGCACTTGAATGTCAATTTGAAATAAGTTTTAAATTTTTCAAAAAAGTTATTGACAATATTTTTCCAAAGGCATATAATGTGAATGTCTTAATGACAAATATTAAAGAAAGGTGATAATCATGCGTAATAATTGTGCTAACAAAATTTTAATTCATTATGATTATGCCAACCGTATTGGGTGTCGCCTTGTGTCATTTTGCCACTGATTGCCTCTGATGGTTAGCATCAGGGGCGTTTTTTTCTGCCATGAAAGGAGGATGACTTGATTTGAAACACTTTGACGTGCTTCCCAGGCTTGTTGAAAACGAGCTTACGAAGCGAGGAGTAATGGTAGAAGACCTACTTTATTGCGTAAAGGCCGATTTGGACTCAGAGGGTTGCTATTATGATGTCTACGTGACATTTACCAAAGACAACCTTTATGTAATAAGCGGATATGAAGAGTATAAAAAACCTTCCAGATCCGAAGAGCTTGCTGAAAAGGCAAGTGAAACTGCAGTCATCAAATACTTTGTGAAGAGAAAACACCAAGCACTTGAAATGACTTCTTATACAGTCGTCGATTTTAAGGAGTTCGAGGTTTCTCAGATCAAAAAGCTGTATGTTGACCGTCATCAAAACTCAGCACGTCTTGTTGCTGCTTTGCTAAATGAGGGTGAGGTTGAGAAATTTGAACCCGAAAGACCGCCTCACGCTCCCGAACACGAAGGTTCTGCTCCCGCTATGCCGCCACCGATGCCTGCAGGCGGACCTATGGGCGGCCCCGGCGGTCCCGGCGGACCGGGAGGCCCCGGAGGCGGACACGGAGGTCATTTTGGAGGATTCGGAGGATTCTGGTTCGGCTCCAGCGGATACGATAAGGACAGACCTAACGTAGTTATTGCAAGATTTTCCGTCGGCTTTGCCGAGAAATTTGAAAAATTCTGCGACAGACTTAATAAGACCCACCGTGGTGAAGATATAGACGATTCGTTGCTCGAAAACGTAGCGACCAACTGTCCGAACTGCAGCCAGCCTTATCCGGACCCCAACCGACCCGTATGTCCAAAATGTGTGGACAGAAGATCTGTATTTACAAGACTCGTTGGAATGTTCAAGGAATTCAAGGGCCCCGTTCTTTTGATCTGCCTTACCATTTTAATGTCAAATATCTTTGCCGTTGTTTCGCCGTGGTTCGGTTCAAAGCTTCTTTATGACGACGTACTTACCGAGGGCGGAAAGTATTACGGTCAGGTGTTGCTGGTAGTCTTAATAATGCTCGCAACCGATATTCTGGGAAAGATAACGGGTCTGGTGTCGGGTGTTATAACCGCAAAGGTAGTACCGACTGTCACCCACAATCTGAGAACGAAGATATATTCTTCAATGCAGCGTCTGTCGCTTCAGTTCTTTACAAGCAAGCAGACTGGCTCTTTGATGTCCCGTGTTGACCGAGATTCAAATAACATTTACAACTTCTTTGTAGACATCGTTCCTTACGGAATCGCAAACGTAATCAAGCTTGCAGGTGTTGCGGGAATCATGTTTGCGCTCAGTCCCGTTCTTTCAATAGTTATCATCGGTATTATCGTTGTCATCATTATTCTTGACAATTATCTTTACAGAACCGAAAGAAAGCTCTACCGTAAGCTGGACGTTGCGATGCGAAGCCTCAACTCCGTTTTGTCTGACGTTATGAACGGTCAGCGTGTCGTTAAGAGCTTTGCAAAGGAAAAGAAGGAAAGCGAACGCTACGCCTCAAAGAACCAGAGCGCATATGAGATCAACGCACGTATCAACGACAGAATAACGTCCACGATTCCTTTTATGTGGCTGTTCTATAAGCTGTTCAGCACGGGTTTGTTCTGTTTCGGCTGCTTCCTCGTAATTAAAGGTCACTTTAAGTACGGTACGCTTACTGCTCTCATCTCGTATACCAATATGATCTACGAGCCTATCGACTTCTTTATGTGGATCGGTGACCGCTGGGCAAGATGTATGGACGCTGCATCAAGAATGTTTGAGATTTTAGATGCCAAGCCGACGGTCGTTGAAGCTGAAGAACCCGTAAGAATGGAAACGATGAGGGGCGATATCGAGTTCAGAAACGTTTCCTTTGAATATGAAGCGGGCAGACAGATACTTAATCATCTTTCCTTCAGAGTTGAAGCGGGGCAGATGTTCGGCATCGTCGGACGAACCGGCGCCGGCAAGTCAACGATAATCAACCTTATCGCAAGACTTTATGACGTTACCGGCGGTGAGATACTGATCGACGGCGTTCCGATAAAGAATATCGCAATTCAAGATCTCAGAAAGAACATCGGTATCGTTTCCCAGGAAACATATCTCTTTGTCGGTACCGTTGCCGAGAATATTAAGTACGCCAAACCCGACGCTACCATCGAAGAGGTAATTGAGGCGGCTAAATCCGCTAATGCCCACGAATTCATCACCAAGCTTCCCGACGGATATAACACCAAGATAGGCGCCGGCGGAATGAGCCTTTCAGGCGGTGAAAGACAGAGGATCTCCATTGCCCGCGCGATCATTCAGGATCCCAATATTCTCATTCTGGACGAAGCTACCGCTTCAATGGATACGAGAACCGAACGAAAGATCCAGGTTGCAATTGATGCTCTTAAAGAGGGAAGAACGATCATCTCAATTGCCCACCGTCTTTCAACTCTGCGTGACGCCGATATGCTCTGCGTCATTGAGAGAGGTGAGCTTAAAGAAATGGGAACTCACGACGTTCTTATCCGTCAAAAGGGTAAATATTTTGAACTTTACAAGCTTCAGTCTGACGCTTTGAAGTTCATCGAAAGCTAATCAAACATTAACACTTGCACTCGAAAGCGAGGGATAACCGATATGGCTAATATAGAAAACGTTGGCGAAAAGTTTGAAATTGACCGTCTTGAAATACTTGACTGCTCAAAGCTCCGTTTTTATAAGGACGACAGCAACTTCATTTCGCTTGAATTTAACGGGGAAACATATTTCAACGTTCGCTTGACAAGACTTATTCCTTTCTATTCCAAGACCACTTATATAAGCGTGGCTTATGATAACGAAGACCGTGAATTTAAAGAGATCGGCGTTATCAAGGATATGAAGGAGCTGAATAAGGAACAGTATGAGCTTTTGGATGAATACCTTGAATACAAGTATTTTATGCCCGAGATCATCAAAGTCCATTCAATCAAAGACAACAACCGCGGTTTTATATTTGTCGATCTTGAAACGAAGGCGGGAAGAAAAACGATCTGCATCCGTGACTGGTATTCAAACTTCAGACTTCTGACCGAAACCTATTTATATGCAAACGACGTTGACGGAAATAAATATTTCTGTCCCGACGTTACCAAGCTTGACAAGAAGAGTCTTACCGCACTTGAATTGTTCATCTGACAGTTTCCTTTAAGGAAAGGGGTGAAAGCCAATGAATTTAAAAATTTCTGCTCCGGCAGGCACCGATATAAACGATTTTATATTTTCGCTTCCGTTTAATCTTAACGGAAATAGGGAACTTGCAAAGGGACACCTATGCGTAACGCATGAACAGATCTTCGTGTACGTAGATGACGAGCTTTCCGCATCGTATATGATCGACGATTTTGACGAATACGCTTGTGAACAGCTTGTCGGCTGTTCGATGATGGTCGGCCGTATCAACGATGTAGACAAGATGCGTATCTGTTCCTTTACTCAGGACAACTTCGTTGCATTTGCCGAGGTCTGTAAGCTTATCAACCATTACCTGACCGCCGGAGTGTTTATTGAGAACAGCGATATTGATGAGCCTAAGTGCCCTAAATGCGGCCTTCCTTTGGACGGCTATGCCGAGTGTCCTTACTGCTCGTCAAAAATGCAGATATTCTCAAAACTTTTCAAGCGTATTGTTCCTTATAAAAAGCAGTTTGCTCTTGCAATTATGTGTACGATACTCGCTGAAGTTACGGCGATAATTTCGCCTTATATCAACCGAATTCTGGTTGACGACTACGTAATTCCTCAGAACGACTCCAATTGGAGCGGCTTTGCAATTCTTTGCGCTTCAATGGTCGTTATACTTCTTATCAACACGGCGCTTGATTGGCTTAATATGAAGTGCAGTTACTACGTATCGCTGAATCTGAGCCAGGATCTGCGAAAAGACGTATTTAATAAAACGTTGCATCTTTCAATGTCTTCGATATCGAAGAAGACTGCAGGCGAACTTATCAACCGTGTTTCCAACGATGCCAATAAGATCCAGAGCTTCCTTACCGATAACGGCAAGAATGCGATCGTGCGAATCCTTACTCTTATCATCACGTCGGTCATTATGTTCGTAATGAACTGGCGTCTGGCGCTTATGGCAATATTGCCGATTCCGTTAGTCGTTGTACTCGTTAAAAAGCTTTACGGCGTTATTCATTCTCATTTCAGCCGTGTATGGAGATATAACAACTTCTATTCCAGACTTTTGCACGACACCTTGAACGGTATCCGAGTTGTAAAGACCTGCGGAACTGAAGATGCGGAAATCGAGAAATACCGTGTTGCTTCAAAGCGCTGGGCGGGTGCTGCTTCCGATGCCGAAGTAACATGGAATCTCATCTGGCCGATTACAAACTTCCTGCTTACGTCGGGTAACTATCTCGTTCTGTACTTCGGAGCAATGACGATCCTTTCAAAGATCCCTTCATTCGGAACGATGACGTTGGGCGAACTTATCCAGTTCACCACCTACGTTTCAATGCTTTATAACCCGCTTCGCTGGCTTATGCAGTTGCCCAGATCCTTTGCCGATTTCTCTGTATCTGCAACAAAGGTATTTGAGATTCTGGAAGAGCAGACGGATGTCAGAGATACCGAAAACTGCATTGACCTTGATATCAAGGGCGATATTGAATTCGATCACGTATACTTCGGTTATAAGGTATATAACCCTGTACTTAAAGACATCTCCTGCAAGATCGACCAGGGCAAGATGATCGGTATCGTCGGTCATTCGGGCGTCGGAAAATCGACGATGATAAACCTTATTTTGCGTCTGTATGATGCAACGCAGGGCTCTGTCAAGATCGACGGCGTTGACATTAAGGATATTTCCCAGGAAAGCTTGCGCTCTCAGGTCGGCGTCGTGTTGCAGGAAACTTACCTCTTCGAGGGAAGTATTCTTGATAACATTGCATACGCAAAGCCGAACGCAACTTTCGAGGAGATAATCGACGCCGCAAAGGTCGCACATTGCCACGAGTTTATCACCAAGCTTCCCGACGGTTATAATACGAAAGTCGGAAACAAGGGTCACACTCTTTCGGGCGGTGAACGCCAGAGAATTGCAATCGCCAGAGCGATCCTGCATAACCCCAAGATCATCATTTTGGACGAAGCGACCGCTTCTTTGGACACTGAGACCGAAAAGCAGATTCAGGAAGGCCTTGCAGAGCTTTGCAAGGGCAGAACCACAATTGCAATCGCTCACCGTCTTTCAACCCTTTCAAATGCCGATGCACTTATCGTTTTGGATAAGGGAAGATTGGCTGAAATGGGCACGCACGACCAGCTTATGCGCAACAAGAGCGTATACTATAATCTTGTAATGGCTCAGCGCCAGACCACCAAGATGAAAAAGGTCGATAAAGCCGCAATGGCATAAAGAAAACTCCCACGGAATTCCGTGGGAGTTTTTGATGTTATTCGCCAAGCAATAAAAGGTGGATTTGTTGATTAAGCGTTATGTTATTTTGCTCTTGTTCTATAATAGGTGTGATAACCTCACGGCTTTCTCTTGTGTGTGGCAGTTCCGACGCTGATTTTCTCGCCTTCTCATTTTCACCGTTTTTCTTATACAAGATACATAGCGTGGCACGCATCGTTGCTTTCTGTTTTTCGTTATTGGATAAAGGTAACCCTTTTTCAGTCAACTCAATAGCTTTTTGTGTTGCGCCTTTCAACGCAAGTACTCCCGCAAGACCGAGAAGAATATCGGGATTTTTTGGATAGATAAGAAGCGCATCACTGTATATTTTTTCTGCTTTATCAAGCTCGTTATTGCGCATTGCATTTGTGGCTGTGCTGTGAATTTGATACATCGTCTCGGTGGCTCGGATCGTGTCCATACCCATAAGCAGATCTATGCTTGTTTCAAGGATATTTGCGAGTGCGGGGAGAAGCGTAATGTCGGGATATGTTTCTGCTCTTTCCCATTTTGAAACACTTTGCGGCGTTATATTTAAATAGTTTGCTATATCTTCCTGCGTCAGATTCTTCATAATCCGATATTTTCTTATGTTTTCAGCTAAATACATAATAGGTACTCCTTTATTACACTAATTTAATTGAAGCATGCTTGCAAGAGTATATTATCATATTCTTTCAACATCTTCAATGACGCAGTTGTTGGATTAATTCCGCCTACTAGGCTAAATAAAAACCACCAGATTACTGGTGGTTTTTACTGTTATCCAAAATAAACGCCATACCAAACAAGGAAGGTATACACCGTCCAAATTTTTCTGGAGTAGTCATACTTTTCGGCCTTGTGGTCATCTAAAAGCGCAACGAGCTTGTCGGTATTGAAAAACTTCTTTGCGTTGTCGCTTTCAAACGTCGCTTTGACCTTATTATAGTATTCGTCCTCTCTTAACCATACACGGATCGGAACGGGGAAGCCCAGCTTTTTCTTGTTCGCCGTAAGGGGAGGGCAGGCGCTGAGCGCCGCTTTTCTCATTGCAAACTTTGTGTTTTCCTTTGTGACACGGTAACGCTTGGGAATTCTTTCCGCAAGCGCCATAACGTGCTTATCGAGGAAGGGAACTCTAAGCTCCAACGAGTTTGCCATACTCATTTTATCTGCCTTGAGAAGGATATCTCCCGTCATCCAGAGGTTGAGGTCAAGATACTGCATCTTCGTGACGTTGTCCTTGTTCTTTACCTTGTCGTAGAAGGGCTTTGTAATGTCCATTGCCATAGGAGCATCCGTTTTAATGGATAAAAGCTCCTTGCGCTCTTTTTCAGAGAAGATGTAAGCGTTACCGATGAATCTTTCTTCAAGATCCTTGCTTCGGCGAATCAGGAAGTTAAGTCCTCGTTTTGCAGGAAGCTTCGATGCAACCGCACCGACTGCTTTTCTAATGGGCTTGGGAATTGCGTTGTAGAATGCCATATCGTCCGGCTCTTTATAGATATTGTATCCGCCGAAAATCTCATCCGCGCCTTCGCCGCTTAAAACAACCTTAACTCTCTCGCTTGCCAGCTTGCATACGAAGTAGAGAGCAACTGCCGCAGGGTCTGCCAAAGGCTCATCCATATGATACTGAATGAGAGGGAAATTGCCCCAATATTCCTCGGGAGTGATGACCTTTGAAATATTTTCCTTGCCGATATACTTGGAGAATTCCTTTGCATATCCGATCTCATTGTACTTTTCATCCTCGCCAAAACCGACGGTAAAGGTCTTATCCACGTTTGCAACTGCGGCAACGTAGCTTGAGTCAACACCGCTTGAAAGGAAGCTTCCAACCTCGACGTCTGCAATCTTGTGCGCCTCAACGGAATTCTTGAAGGTCTCGCTGATCTTTTTGACCCATTCATCTAAATCGGGTTTTTCGTCGGCGTTGAAGTTAATGTCCCAATATCTCTCGGTGGTCAGCTTGCCGTCCTTATATGTAAAACAATGGGCGGGCAAAAGCTTGAAAACGCCCTTGAAGAACGTTTCGGCGCAGGGGGAATACTGGAACGTGAGATAGTTTTCAAGCGCTGTTTCATTCAGCTCTTTCTTGAAATCGGGGTGATGCAAAAAGCTCTTGATTTCCGAACCGTACATAAACGTACCGTTCATATTTGCATAATACATCGGCTTGATTCCGAAGAAGTCACGAGCGCCGAAAAGCTCTTTCTTGTTTTTGTCCCAGATGACGAAGGCAAACATACCTCTGAGCTTATTCAAAAGGTCTTTTCCCCATTGCTCGTAGCCGTGAAGCAAAACCTCCGAGTCAACGTGAGTTTCAAAGACGTGTCCGTCCTTGATAAGCTGTTCACGAAGCTCCTGATAGTTATATATCTCGCCGTTGAACGTTAAAACAAGGCTCTTGTCCTCATTAAAAAGCGGCTGATGTCCCATCGAAAGGTCGATGATGGACAAACGTCTGAATCCCATTGCGATGTCGTCATCAAGATATAACCCTTCCGAATCGGGGCCTCTGTGCTTGATGGAATCCATCATATTTTTGATGACCTTGTCGGCATCGTTTATTTTATTTGTAAAGCCTACGAATCCGCACATTTAAATCACTGCTTTCATTTTTGTAATACTATATTATATTTAAATATTCTCAACTTAATTATTATAACCAATCTGCCGCACTTTTTCAAGTCCGATAAATGATGATATGGTTACAGATAAGTAACAAATTCTGAAAATTTCGATTTTTCCTTGAAACACGGTTTGATTTAATATATAATGTATGTATGAAATTATATTCTTAGGAGTTTTATATATGGCTGACTATGCAAGATCAAAAAAACCGAAGCGTGTTAGATATCATTTCAGCATTGTTTTCTTTGCCGTCGTGTTTATCTTCGGCTTTATGTTCTATAACTATTTTATGGATACGACTTTGGAAGACGTGCTTTCGCAGGATGCTATAAACGGTTCGGATATAAGCGTTTCGGAGAATTCCGGTGATGCCGTCGGAAACGATCAGGATACGCAGACCGACTCGACCGTTCAGGGAGAACTTATAAATCCCGTTCCCGAGAGCGCAAGGGCAGATGATGACTACCTTAACAAGTGCGTATTCATCGGTGACTCGGTTACATACGGTCTTGCTTCTTATAACGTCGTGCCCGCAACCAACGTTTTGGCAAGCGTTTCGCTCAATATCTCCAATGCTGAAACCTCAAAGGTCGATACTCTGTACGGAGAAATGACCGTTGTCGAAGCGCTGACCGTTTCACAGCCGGAAAACGTTTACGTTATGCTCGGTACGAACGGCGTGGCGTGGCTCAATGCAAACGAAATGTATCAGTATTTCTCCTCGTTTATGAAGAGCGTTTTGTCTGCCTGCCCCGAATCAAATATATACATAGTTTCCGTTCCGCCTGTGACGGCGGAAAAAGAAGCTGCCGTAAATATTCCCGTTAAAAACGAGGATATTGACGAGTTTAATTCGAAGCTTTTGGATTATTGCAACAGAAACGAACTTCATTATCTTGACCTTAACTCATATCTGAAGAACGAAAACGGTGTTTTGCCGACTGACGATGCCGAAAACGACGGTATGCACTTCAAGTATTCCACATACACCAAGTTTATCGACTGCGTTCTGACGCACGTTGCGGAGTAACGTATGAAAAGGATCATCGCATTTTTACTTTGTGCGGCACTGTTGCTGTGCTCCTGCTCAAAAGACCCATATGAAGATATCGTCGTTGATATGGACACGCTTATGTCTGACATCATCTCGACACAAGATCTTGCCGAACCGATGATGGTTATCAGCTCGGACGAAGAGGAGTATAAAGAGTTGTTTGACGATATCATCAAAGCTGAGTATGTTCGTGCCCTGATGGCGTTTCCCGAGGTCGGAATCGGTGCCGATATGATAATAATTGTCGAAATGCCCGATAACTCCTATGCTGACGTCCTTTCATCCGTTAATGACTATATGATGGAGCGCAAAGATGCTTATGAAGGTTACGCTCCCGAGGAAGCAAAGAGATTTGACTCGGTTACATTTTCAAGATACGGCAGATACCTGTTTGTACATCTTCTTCCGGACGTTAAAACCGCTGATGAGTTCGTGTGGAGCGTTTTTAATCGGGAATAAAGTGAATATACTTTACACTTAAAGACTGCGGATTCACCTTCGCAGTCTTTTTGTAAGGGCAAAAACCTTGCGTCTGACGCTTTGTATATATTGGCTATTTTTGCTTTACTATTTCAGTATTTTTGACAATTGACATATTTGGCTGAGTACAATATAATTTGACTTGACACCCATTCGACCACAAGATATTGTGTTTGACGGTTTAAAGTGATATTTCAATTCAGATATAAGGAGAATAAAAGATGATTACCAGAATCAAGAAGCGTGACGGAAGAATCGTCACTTTCAACGTTGAAAAGATCGCCAATGCGATATTTAAAGCTGCAGAATCAGTTGGCGGCACCAACTATGATCAGGCTCTTGAGATCGCAGGCAGAGTATGCGATTATATTGAAGCCAGCGGCAACAAGATTCCCACAGTTGAGGAGATACAGGATGCTGTTGAAAAGCTCCTTATTGAAGAAGGACACGCTTCAACCGCAAAGGCATACATTCTCTACCGTTCCACAAGAACGAGAGTAAGAGAAATGGACACCAAGCTGATGAAGATCTTTGAAGATCTTACCTTCAGCTCCGCAAAGGATTCCGATATCAAGCGTGAGAACGCAAATATTGACGGTGATACCGCAATGGGAACCATGCTCAAATACGGTTCCTGCGGCGCTAAGGAATTCTATGAGATGTTCGTTCTCGACCCCAGATTTGCAAAGGCTCATTCTGAGGGCGATATTCACATCCACGACCTCGACTTCTATACTTTGACGACTACCTGCACCCAGATCGACCTTACAAAGCTCTTCAAGGGCGGATTCTCCACCGGCCACGGTTATCTCAGAACTCCCAACGAGATTACCAGCTATGCAGCGCTTGCTTGTATTGCTATCCAGTCTAACCAGAATGACCAGCACGGCGGTCAGAGTATCCCCAAGTTCGACTATGACCTTGCAGAAGGCGTTAAAAAGACCTTCATTCACAGATATCGTGACAATATCATCCGCTCTTTGGAACTTCTGGCAGGTGTGAGCGGCGCAGATGAATTTGTAAGAGGATATCTCAAGGCCCTGGCTGATAAGGGCTTGGTTCCTACACTTGATATGGCTGACGGATTCAAGGCGGCAGAAGCTGAATGTTTGGCTGAATACTGCGATGCCGAGCTTATCGGAAAGATCCAGCAATTCAGCTATGATACTTCCGTTAAGGAAACCGACAAGGCTACATATCAGGCTATGGAAGCTCTTATCCATAACCTTAACACCATGAACTCACGTGCGGGCGCACAGACGCCTTTCAGCTCCATCAACTACGGTACTGATACTTCAACAGAAGGCAGAATGGTAATCAGAAACGTGCTTTTGGCTGAAGAAGCAGGTCTCGGTAACGGCGAAACTCCTATCTTCCCGATCCATATCTTCAAGGTCAAGGAAGGCGTAAACTACAATCCCGAGGATCCCAACTACGATCTTTTCAAGCTTGCTTGCAGAGTTTCCGCAAAGAGATTGTTCCCCAACTTCTCCTTCATCGACGCTCCCTTCAACATTCCTTACTACAAGGATGGCAACCCCGACACCGAAATTGCGTATATGGGATGCCGTACCCGTGTAATCGGCAACACGCACGACCGCAACCGTGAGATCGTTACAGGCAGAGGAAACCTTTCCTTTACGTCTATCAACCTCCCCAGACTTGCAATTGAAGCTCACGGCGACATCAACCGTTTCTATGAAGCTCTTGATGATATGATGTCTTTGGTTGTTGATCAGCTTCTTGCAAGATATAAGATCCAGGCACAGAAGAAAGTCAAGAACTATCCCTTCCTTATGGGTCAGGGCGTATGGCTCGACTCCGAAAAGCTCGGTCCTGATGATACTGTTGAGGAAGTTCTCAAGCACGGCACGCTTTCAATCGGCTTCATCGGCCTTGCTGAGTGTTTGAAGGCGCTGACGGGCAAGCACCACGGTGAAAGCGAAGACGCAAGAAAGCTCGGTCTTGAGATCGTTTCCAGAATGAGAAAGCGCACCGATGAAGAATCTGAAAAGCATCAGCTCAACTTCTCGCTCCTGGCAACTCCCGCTGAAGGCCTCTCGGGAAGATTTGTAAGAATCGACAATAAGAAATACGGAACCATCGCAGGCGTTACCGACAGAGATTACTATACCAACTCCTTCCACGTTCCCGTATACTATCCCTGCAACGCATTCAACAAGATCAAGATCGAAGCTCCTTATCACGCTTTGACCAATGCAGGACATATCAGCTACGTTGAGTTGGACGGCGATCCCTTGCAGAATCTTCCTGCATTTGAAAAGATCATTCGTTGCATGAAGGAATCCGGCATAGGCTATGGCTCGATCAACCATCCCGTTGACCGTGATCCTTGCTGTGGATTCACAGGCATCATCGGTGATACTTGTCCCAAGTGCGGCAGACACGAAAACGAGGGCAATTACGGTTTCGAAAGAATCCGCAGAATCACGGGTTACCTCGTCGGAACTCTCGACCGCTTCAACAACGCCAAGCGTTCGGAAGTCGGTGACAGAGTAAAGCACGGAATCGAAGAATAATTGTTTAAAGATTAGGGCAGGGGAAAACCTTGCCCTAAACTGTCATATATAACGGAAGGATGAATATATATGAAGATCCGAATGGCAGGGGTCGTGTCTGAGTCTATCGTCGATGGACCGGGCATCAGATACACCTTGTTTGTTCAGGGGTGTCCGCACAAGTGCGAGGGCTGTCATAATCCGCAGACCCACGATTTTTGCGGCGGAAAAGACGACGATACCGATGCGATCTTGGAAAAGATCCTTGAAAACCCGTTGCTTGACGGCGTTACCTTCAGCGGAGGCGAGCCTTTTTGCCAAGCAAAGCCTCTGGCTGACCTTGCAAAGAAGATAAAGCAGGCAGGATTAAATGTTATCAGTTATTCGGGATATACTATCGAGTATCTGATTAAGAATGCCGATGAAAACAACGCTTATATGGAATTATTGAAAGAACTTGATTATCTGATAGACGGGCCTTTTATAATTTCTATGAAAAGCTATGAATGTAAATTCAGAGGAAGCACAAATCAAAGAATAATCGACGTTAAAAAGACCCTTGAAACGGGCGAGGCTGTCACAGCCGATATTTAGTAAGCAAAGGAGGAGAGCACGTGAATATTAAAAGAATACTTTTATGTGCTTTTCTTTGCACTGTTTTGCTTATGACGAGCGCTTGCTCGCTCTTTGAAAACGACGGCTCCGGCCATACCTTCAAAATCGCTCTTGACGGTGACCCCGAAAACCTCGATCCGCAGATAGCTGATGATGTCAACTCAATATCCGTTGCAAAGAATATGTTTGCACGGCTCGTCCGTTGCGATTCTAACGGGAAGATATCTGCTTGGGCGGCAAAGGATTATTCCATTTCGGCTGACGGTCTGACTTATACCTTCTATCTCAACGAGGGCTACACCTGGAAAGCGGCAGGGGATTTCACTGCACCCGTTACCGCTCACGACTTCGTATTCGGCTTCAAACGGCTTTTTGATATAAAAACCGAATCGCCGTATGCAGAGGACTATTACTGCATTAAAAATGCAGAGGCTGCACATAAATCGCTGGTATCACTTGACGATATCGGCGTCAAGGCGCTTGATGACTACACTTTGGAGATCACCCTTGAATATGAAAACGCCGCCTTTTTGCATCTGTTAAGCTTACTTCCCGCATCCCCCTGCAACGAGGAATTCTTTGAATCCTGCTTGGGAAAATACGGCCTTGAAGCAGACTGCATCGCATCAAACGGGCCTTTCTACGTCAGATACTGGCTTCACGAGCAGTACGGCAGCGATAACTACGTCAGGTTAAGCCGAAACGACGGATATTCCAAAATTTCAAGGGTATATCCCTCTGGTGTTACTTATCTCGTAACTAAGGATTACAGCGTAAAGCTAAAATACTTTACAGAAGAAACTACCGACGTTTTCGTATATAGTGCCTTAGAACAGGCGCCTGCGACAGATGACGGTCTGTCATTTGCCTTGAATGATGAAACCGCCTGCCTTGTTTTTAATACGAGCAACACGCTGTTTTCCGACAAAACCGTTCGAGAGATATTTTCAATGGCGCTTAACCGAAACGAGCTTGACACGAGCCTGTTTTTGGCAAAAAGCATCATTGCCCCTCGCTTGACTTTGCTCGGTACGTCTTTATCTGATCAGAATCTTTTGCCCGACGACGTTTGTATATACAACAAAGCGATGGCGGAATACCGTTGGAACCTGTACGACCGATCGCTGAAAGAAGCGTATACGTCCGATCTGACCGTTCTCGTTCCCGACAGCTTTACGATGTATTCTATCCTCACGCCCATTTCAGATTCCTGGTATAAGCACTTGGGTGTTCACGTCGGAATCGAGGTCGTACCGCAAAAGGAATATAATTCAAGAATCGAATCGGGCGATTATGACATTGCGCTGTTCGTCTTTTCGTCCGAAAGCGGCGAACCGATAGATTGTCTTTCTCATTTCGGAAGTAAAAACACTTTCGGTCTGACGCTTGATGAGGTCTTGAGCGCTGAGGAAGCATATAGGTCAAGCTCTTCGATTTCTTCCTGTGTATATGCTCTTTCAAACGCACAAAACAAGCTTTTGGAGGATTTCTACGTTATTCCGATCTGCTATCTGCCGACCTACTGCGTTTTCGACGATGATATCGCAGACCTCGAACTCGATCCGTTTACAGACACGGTTCTTTTTGAAAAAGCAAAGTATTACTGATATTGTGCAAATGAGATTTTTGGTGTATAATGTTTTTGACAGCACCGAAAGGACGTGATAATTTTGGCGAAACTTTATTTCAGATACGGAGCTATGGGCAGTTCCAAGACGGCGCAGGCTTTGATCACGAAATTCAACTATGAGGAGCGGGGAATGAGCGTATGGCTCATTAAGCCTGCATTGGATACCCGAGACGGTGAAACGGCGGTTCGCTCCCGAATCGGTCTTGAAGCGAAGGCGGATGCGCTTAACGCTGATTTTGATATATTCAAGGCGTTTGCATCAAACAAAAAAGCTGACGTCATAATCGCCGACGAAGCGCAGTTCTTCACACCCAAACAGATTGACCAGCTCCGCAAAATTGTTGACGAGCTGGATATTCCCGTGTTGTGCTACGGCCTTCGTACCGACTTTTTGACCCACACCTTTGAGGGCAGTAAACGACTTATGGAGATCGCAGATTCAATAAGCGAGATCAAAACCATTTGCGAGTGCGGAAAGAAAGCGATAGTTAACGCTCGAATTGACGAAAACGGAAGAATAATCACAAGCGGCGGACAGATTATGCTCGGCGGAAATGATTCATATATTGCGATGTGTCATTCCTGCTGGAAGAATAAGATCAAGGATCAGGAGGAAAACTGAAATGGACATCAAGGAAATTTTATCAAAGGTTGACCACACTTTACTGGCGCAGACATCGACGTGGGAGCAGATAAAAGCGATATGCGATGACGGAATGAAATATGAAACCGCATCCGTTTGCATCCCTGCTTATTACGTCAGGCAGGCAAAGGAATACGTAGGTGATAAGCTGGCTATATGCACCGTTATCGGTTTTCCGAACGGATATTCAACCACCGAAACAAAGGTCTATGAAACAGCAGATGCCGTTAAAAACGGCGCCGATGAGATCGATATGGTAATCAACATCGGTATGCTCAAGGATAAAAAATATGACGAGCTTCTCGATGAGATCAAGCGCATTAAGGCCGCTTGCGACGGCAGGATCCTGAAGGTAATAATCGAAACCTGCCTTTTGAGCGATGACGAGAAGATCAAAATGTGTGAGATTGTTTCCGCTTCGGGCGCCGATTATATCAAAACTTCAACAGGCTTCTCAACTGCGGGTGCCACGAAAGAGGACGTCAAGCTCTTTGCTGAGCACGTTGCACCGCACTTAAAGATTAAGGCCGCAGGCGGAATTTCTTCCATTCAGGATGCTGAGGACTTCATTAACCTCGGCGCATCACGTCTTGGCACCAGCAGGATCGTTAAAATCGTA